>NZ_CP022604.1:951250-1268333 GCF_002278035.1 Ochrobactrum quorumnocens
GAAAGCGCTCGTTCGCGGTGGCGGTCAGGAAAAGGGGCACCGTGCAGGTACCGAAGCTTTGCCTCTTATTGCAGGTTTTGGTGCGGCAGCAGATGTTGCTGCAGCACGCTTGAATGGCAATGGTTGGTCGGCGGAAGTGCGAGACAGGCTTGAAGCCGGGCTTATGGAAATTGCGCCTGGCGCTACAATCCATGGCAATACTGTTGAACGCCTACCGAACACGACCTTCTTTACGCTTGATGGACAAAAGGCAGAAACAGTTCAGATCGCGTTTGATCTCGGCGGAATAGCGCTGTCCGCTGGATCGGCGTGTTCTTCCGGCAAGGTTGGTCCAAGCCACGTTCTGGCTGCTATGGGGCATGAAGATGGTCCGGGCGCGATCCGTGTTTCGCTTGAAGCAGATGCTTCGATAGAATCTATTGATCAGTTTCTCGATGTTTTGCGCAAAATCGTTGCTCGTCACGAGCGCTCAAAGGCCAGTTAAACGCCCAATCGGGCCTAACCTCGTAAATTATTCTTGAATTTTACGGGCAAATTTAAAGCTGGGCTTGAAATTTAGTTTAGAGAGGTTTTAAAGAAGCATCACGCACACTATATTGTGGCGAGGATAGCGACTATCATCGCCCTGACGTTTGCAACTGTCGGACCTTGAATCTGACGAGGATGGAGAACGCCAATGCCTGCAGTGCAGGAGACCATTGATCAGGTTCGCGGCTTGGACGTGGACCAGTATAAGTACGGCTTCGAAACGACAATCGAATCTGAGAAGGCCCCAAAGGGGCTTAATGAAGATATCATTCGCTTCATTTCCGCCAAGAAAGACGAGCCGGAATGGATGCTTGAGTGGCGTCTGAAGGCCTATGAACGCTGGCTCACCATGGAAGAGCCAACATGGGCACGCGTCGAGTATCCCAAGATCGACTTCCAGGACGTCTATTATTATGCGGCGCCGAAGAATCAATCTGGCCCGAAGTCGCTTGATGAAGTCGACCCGGAATTGCTTCGCACTTACGAAAAGCTTGGTATTCCTCTGCGCGAGCAGGAAATCCTTGCTGGCGTGCGCAAACAGGGCGATCCGAGCGAAATCGACGGCAACCCATCCGATAACGTCTATGCATCGGGCCGCGTGGCTGTTGATGCCGTGTTCGACAGTGTTTCGGTTGTCACGACGTTCAAGGCAGAACTTGCCAAGGCTGGCGTGATCTTCTGTTCGATCTCCGAAGCCATCCGCGAGCATCCTGAACTGGTTCAGAAGTATCTTGCTTCTGTCGTTCCTGTTTCGGATAACTATTATGCGACGCTGAATTCGGCTGTCTTTACCGATGGTTCGTTTGTTTACGTGCCCAAGGGCGTCCGCTGCCCGATGGAGCTTTCGACCTATTTCCGTATCAACGAAAAGAATACGGGCCAGTTCGAACGCACCCTGATCATCGCTGAAGAAGGCGCTTACGTCTCCTATCTCGAAGGTTGCACAGCACCACAGCGCGATGAAAATCAGCTTCACGCAGCAGTCGTTGAATTGATCGCGCTTGATGATGCGGAGATCAAATACTCGACCGTTCAGAACTGGTATCCGGGTGATAGCAGCGGCAAGGGCGGCATCTATAACTTCGTTACCAAACGTGGCGATTGCCGTGGCGACCGCTCGAAGATTTCTTGGACGCAGGTTGAAACCGGCTCGGCGATTACATGGAAATATCCTTCCTGTATCCTGCGCGGCGACGATTCACGCGGTGAGTTCTACTCGATTGCCGTATCCAACGGATATCAGCAGATCGACAGCGGCACCAAGATGATCCATCTCGGCAAGAACACGTCGAGCCGCATCATCTCCAAGGGTATTTCTGCCGGTAATTCCAACAATACCTATCGCGGACAGGTTTCAGCGCATCGCAAAGCTGAAAACGCCCGCAACTTCACCCAGTGCGACTCGCTTTTGATCGGCAACGATTGCGGCGCGCACACTGTGCCCTATATCGAGGCGAAAAACGCCACTGCACAGTTTGAGCACGAGGCAACCACCTCCAAAATTTCCGAAGACCAGCTGTTCTACGTCATGCAGCGCGGCATTCCGGAAGAGGAGGCAATCGCCCTCATCGTCAATGGTTTTGTGAAGGAAGTTATTCAGGAACTGCCAATGGAATTCGCCGTTGAGGCGCAGAAGCTGATTGGCATTTCGCTTGAGGGCAGCGTCGGTTAACCCGACGCTCTCTGACTGCCTTCCCGCATCCGATTTTCTGGCCAGCCCTTTAACTGGCATAAGCAGCCCTCTTGAAAGGCTGCGTTGAGAGACAAGGTTTATACCCATGCTTGAGATCAAGAACCTTCATGCAAAGATCGCTGACACGGATACCGAAATCATCCGTGGTCTGAACCTCACCGTGAACAAGGGTGAAGTCGCCGCCATCATGGGGCCGAACGGCTCCGGCAAGTCGACGCTGTCCTATATTCTCGCCGGTCGCAATGATTATGAAGTCACCGAAGGCGACATTCTCTACAACGGCGAGTCGATCCTTGAACTGGACCCAGCCGAACGCGCTGCCAAGGGTATCTTCCTTGCGTTCCAGTACCCAATGGAAATTCCAGGCGTTGCCACGATGGAATTCCTCAAGGTTGCGATGAACAGCCAGCGCAAGGCGCGTGGCGAAGCTGAGCTCAAAATCCCTGAGTTCATCAAGCGCGTCAAAGACGTTGCCGGTGGTCTCAACATCGACATGAATATGCTCAAGCGTCCGCTGAATGTCGGATTCTCGGGTGGTGAAAAGAAGCGCGCAGAAATCCTGCAGATGCAGCTTCTTGAGCCAAGCCTCTGCGTACTCGACGAAACCGATTCCGGCCTTGATATCGACGCTCTGAAGATCGTTTCGGATGGTGTGAATGCACTCCGTTCGCCTGACCGTGCGGTGATCGTAATCACACACTATCAGCGCCTGCTCGAATATATCGTGCCGGACAGCGTTCATGTTCTTTACAAGGGACAGGTCATCAAGTCGGGCGACAAGAACCTTGCACTTCATCTTGAAGAAAATGGTTATGCCGACGTAATCGGCGAAGCTGCCTGAGGAGGGATGGATCATGAATATCCAGACCGCTCCCACAGCAAAGCCGAGAACGGCTGCTGAAAGCGCGCTGATCGACAATTTTGCCACCCGCATGGGCGAATTGCCCGGCAATGGCGATGTTGTCATTGCGCGTGACAATGCACTGGAAACGCTAAAAGTTCACGGTCTTCCGTCGCGTCGTATCGAGAGCTGGCATTATACGGATTTCCGTACGCTGCTTAAAGGCGTAGCTGAGTTCAACTCGGCTGCTGGCACGAATACGCTACCCGCACTTCTCGCAGGCTCGTTCATTATTCCTGCCAGCAATGGCGTGGCTCTCGATGCCAAGGCACCAGAAGGTGTGTCGCTAACCCGTATTCACGATGCGCTCGCTGACGGATCACTGGTCTCGGAGCTGAATATCCGTGGCACTGACGACACAATCGGGCAGATCAATGCCGCCTATGTCAGCGATGGCTGGGCAGTCTCGATTGCAGACGGCACTGAGCTTGAAACACCGCTTGAGCTGCAGAACATCCAGAAAACCGGGCAGGGGCATACCCGCTTCCCGATGCAGATCGGGTCGGATGTTAAGGCGACTATTGTCGAACGACAGTCCGGTGGTGAGGGCGATGCTTTCTCGACATCTGTAAGTCACGTGACCGTTGGCGATGGCGCTGAGATCGTATGGGTTATCCTGCGCGATTTTGGTCAGGCCACGCAGCTTGCCCAGTTCAATGCAACCATTGGCAAAGGCTCCAAGCTCACGCTTTACATCGTGAATGCTGGTGGCAAGCTGGTGCGTCAGGAAGTGCATCTGAATGTCACGGGCGAAGATTCGGACTTCGAGCTTCGCGCACTCAACCTTCTTGCGGATGATTCTCACACCGACATCACCATGACGGTAGGGCATGTGGTTGAAAATACGCGTTCAACCCAGATCATTCGTAACGTGGTCAAGGATCGTGCACGTGGTGTTTTCCAGGGTATGATCCGCGTTTCGAAGATCGCGCAGAAGACCGATGCTCGTATGGCCTGTAACACACTTCTGCTGTCTGATGATGGTGAGTTTGATGCGAAGCCAGAGCTGGAAATCTTTGCCGATGACGTCGCTTGTGGTCACGGCGCAACGGTGACGGAACTCTCCAAGGACTATCTCTTCTACCTGATGGCTCGCGGTGTTCCGGAAAGCGAAGCACGTGGCCTGTTGATCAAGGCATTCATTGCCGAGATCATCGAGGAGCTGGAAAATGAAGCACTGGTTGAAGCACTTGAAGATGTGCTTTCGACCTGGCTTGCAGCCCACGCTTGATTGAACAAGGCGAAGTGAGTTGTTCACTTCGCCTTTTCTGCCTGATTTAGCGGTCAAGCGGTAGAAGGAACGATCATGGACCAGAAGAACCCGCGCGTTGCGGCTTATGATGTCGATGCGATACGCAGGGACTTTCCGATCCTGTCACGACAGGTTCATGGCAAGCCGCTTGTTTATCTGGATAATGGTGCTTCTGCGCAAAAGCCGCAAAGCGTCATTGACGCTGTTACCCATGCATACGCAAATGAATATGCAAATGTGCATCGCGGTCTGCATTTTCTCTCGAATGCTGCAACAGACGCTTATGAAAAGTCGCGCGAAACAGTTCGCCGTTTTCTGAACGTTGGCTCCGTCGACGAAATTGTGTTCACGAAGAACGCTACTGAGGCGATCAATACGGTCGCTTATGGATATGGCATGCCAAATATCGGCGAGGGCGATGAAATCCTCCTGTCGATCATGGAGCATCACTCCAATATCGTTCCCTGGCATTTCATCCGGGAGCGACAGGGCGCGAAGCTTGTCTTCACGCCGGTGGATGACGAGGGCGTGTTCCATATCGAGGAATTCGAAAAGCGCCTGACCGAGCGTACCAAGCTTGTCGCAATCACCCATATGTCCAATGCGCTTGGCACAGTGACACCGATCAAGAAGATCGTGGAACTGGCACATGCGCGCGGTATTCCGGTGTTGGTGGATGGCAGTCAGGGCGCTGTGCATTTGCCTGTAGACGTGCAGGAACTGGGCTGTGATTGGTATGTGTTTACCGGTCACAAAGTCTATGGCCCATCAGGCATCGGCGTCCTTTATGGTCGGGCAGAAATGCTTGAGAAGATGCGCCCATTCCAGGGTGGTGGCGAAATGATCGAAGAAGTGACGGAAGAAAACGTCACTTACAATCATCCGCCTCATCGCTTTGAAGCTGGTACGCCGCCAATCGTCCAGGCCATTGGGCTGGGAGCGGCTCTCGAATATATGGAAAAGATCGGCCGTCATGCGATCCTCGCGCATGAAGAAGATCTGCGCGATTATGCGCACGAGCAACTCGGCAAGATCAATTCCTTGCGCATTTATGGAAATGCACCTGATAAGGGCGCAATCATTTCCTTTGCGCTCGAAGGCATCCACGCGCACGATGTTTCAATGGTGATCGATAGGGCGGGGATTGCGGTTCGCGCAGGCACGCATTGCGCACAGCCGCTCTTGAAACGCTTTGGCGTCACCTCTACATGCCGTGCATCCTTCGGGATGTATAATACCCGTGCCGAAGTAGACGCGCTGGCAGAAGCCTTGGAAAAGGCAAGGAAGTTTTTCGGATGACCGAGATCGAACAAAAAGTTCAGGAACAGACTGAAACGAAGACCGACGATGCGAGCGTATCGGCGGAAGGGAAGTCTGTTTTCTCCGCTTCTGCGATACCGCAGGAAGAGCTGCTGCGCCTGACTGATGATATCATCAGTGCGTTGAAGACAGTCTATGACCCTGAAATCCCAGCGGATATTTACGAGCTTGGTCTTATCTACAAGATCGACATTGAAGATGACCGCACCGTCAAAATCGAAATGACGCTGACTGCTCCAGGCTGCCCGGTTGCTGGCGAAATGCCGGGGTGGGTCGAGAACGCTGTTAGTGCTGTCGAAGGCGTTTCCATGGTTGAAGTCACCATGACTTTCGATCCACCTTGGTCTGCTGATCGCATGTCGGAAGAAGCACAGGTCGCTGTCGGCTGGTACTAAGATCGATACTGAAAAAAGCCCCGCAATGCGGGGCTTGTTGTATATCAGATCAGTATCCTGTCGTATTTGCGTAATGCAGCGAATTCTTCCCGAAACACCCCTGCAAAATGCCAACGAGTCCGCCTAGAGCTGTTGCGGCTGAAACAAGCCCCTGACCGCCTCTGAACGGTATGGACAAGACTGTGCCGAGAAATTTGAATGCCCGGCCGATGATCTTGATCGGTAGTTTTTTCAGCGTCTTGCGAGGATTTTCGCGATAACGTGCACCGAATTCCGTAATATTGTGGTCTCGATTGCGGCGATAGTGATAGCTCAGCGTCAATCGGGACGAGGGCACTGTCTCATAGACAATGGCATCACAGGCCCAACCGGTTCTTGCGCCAAGCGATTTTGACTTTGCCCAGAGATTCCAATCTTCGCCGCCTGTCAGGCCAAAATGGGAATCGAACCGCAATCCTGTGTTGCGGAAAAACTCTAGTTTTCCCATCCAGCTGCCTGTGGCAACCTTGATCGAATCCCCATGGCCGGATTTACATTTGCGACGGCATTTCAATTCAGATTTGTAGCCGCTGCGCTCAATGCCAGACCAAACCAGCTTTTGCAGAAATGTGAGCTTCTCATCAAAAGGCTTAGGTCTTACAGGCGAGCCGATAATGTCGAGATCAAGAAGATCCCGCTCAGCGAGCAAAGTAATAAGCCAGTCCGGCTCGACAAACTCATCATCGTCTACATAGACTAGAAAATCGAAATTCTGTTCGATTGCATGATTAAGCGCACGATTACGTGCTGACGAAATGCCTAAGACGCCTTCGGTAATGTAATCGATCCGATCCCCGGGCATCTGAGCACGGAAACCTTCAATAGTTTCATCAAGCGTCGGAGAGGAATTATTCTCAACAATAAGAAAAGTAATAGATGCGTTGTCCGGCTTCTTTATCGAAGCGAGTGATGAAAAAAGATTGCACAGCATTTTTGGTCTGCTGCGAGTGACGACGGAAACACATATACGCCGCTGTTGCATGATGTACTAAGCCAAAAAGGTTTATTTGCGATGTTATGCATGCTTAATATGTATTTATTATGAATGCAATGGTTGCGATTAAGCAGCATTACAACTTAGAAAAAGAGAATATAATCCCTTATTCTTGTAGGTCTATCAAATTTCAAAGGAAATAAGGTAAAGCGCTTGGTGCTGTGCGCTAATGGTGCCCCCAGAGAGACTCGAACTCCCGACCCCCTGATTACAAATCAGGTGCTCTACCAACTGAGCTATAAGGGCACTGGCGTCGAATTAGCATATTTCCAGCGCGTGTAAAGCGAAAATTCACATTAAGTGGGTGATGGTAAGCAAGTTTTGCATATGATAGCCATCTAACTGTGGAAACTGCACGAGTGGATTGAATTTGACGTTTGAATCCCGGCTGACATTCACGCTGTTTCAGACGTCAAATTCGATAAATTCACTCGATTCATAAAGTTACTCGCGGTCTTTTGATTCCGACATTTGCTCAATGCCTATATTCAAGGGATGCAAATATCGGAATGGGGCCACGAGCTAGCGCATTGGAATGGATGATATGGACGATAAATCCTTGGCGCTTCACTTCCTCTCATCGGGAACAGAGGAATCACTTGCGGCTCAGAAAGAGCTCGTGAAGCGTTACGGCCATGTTGCCGCCGAAGATGCGGATACAGTCGTTGCTCTCGGCGGTGACGGCACTATGCTGCAGGCTTTGCGCGATTTTATGAACAGCGGCATACCGATTTACGGTATGAACCGTGGCTCGGTCGGGTTCCTCATGAATGAATTCAGCGTGGAAGATTTGCCTGCGCGCATTTATGCGGCGCAGAAAGAAACAATCCGTCCGCTGGAGATGATTGCCGAAACCGCAAATGCTGCGCCGTTCAAGGCGCTTGCAATCAATGAAGTCTCGCTTTTCAGGCAGTCCTACCAGGCGGCCAAGGTACGCATCACCATTGACGGCAAGGTACGGCTTGAGGAACTGGTCTGTGATGGCGTCATGGTAGCGACGCCTGCAGGTTCCACCGCCTATAATCTGTCTGCACAGGGGCCCATTTTGCCGCTTGAGGCCCCACTCCTGGCTCTAACGCCTGTGAGCCCGTTTCGTCCAAGACGTTGGGGCGGGGCTCTTTTGCCAAAACATGTAACCGTAAGAATGGATTTACTGGAAACTGAAAAGCGGCCAGTCAATGCGGTTGCTGACAATAACGAAGTCAAGTCGGTAAGGTCAGTCACAGTTCGCGAAGACCCCGATAGCCAGGTTGCCATCTTATTTGATCAAAATCATTCTTGGGATGAGCGAATTCTAACAGAACAATTTAGACATTAGTTGGCTATGATTTTAGTAAAATACCGCATTAGTTTTGAGTGAAACACAATAAAATACAAATAAATAAGCATTTTTATATTCTGACGCGGTATTTTAGTTGACTTTTTCACGCTGCGGACGTAGGCGATGCTGCACGAAGACGCTTATTGCGTTGCAGACGCCTTTTCTGCCTTGGTTCCTGCGCCGGTTGACGCGGCTGCAATGACAGGATGGGTGGAATTCATTTCCAAAAAGAGAGCTGCGCCTCCATTGACGACATTTGCCGAACTCGGTCTTTCCCCGAAAGTGCTCGCTGCTGTTGAAGCTGCGGGATACACCGCGCCTACACCAATTCAGGCTGGTGCTATTCCACCTGCACTGGAGCGTCGAGATGTCCTTGGCATCGCTCAGACAGGCACGGGTAAGACTGCGTCTTTCGTTTTGCCGATGCTCCATCTTCTTGAAAAGGGCCGGGCGCGTGCTCGTATGCCGCGCACGCTCATTCTTGAGCCGACGCGCGAACTTGCTGCACAGGTTGAAGAAAATTTCGTAAAGTATGGCGTTAATCAGCGTCTTAACGTTGCATTGCTGATCGGTGGCGTTTCGTTCGATGAGCAGGAACGCAAGCTCGAGCGCGGCGCAGATGTGCTTATCGCGACGCCTGGTCGTCTTCTAGATCATTTCGAACGCGGTAAACTTCTACTGACCGGTGTTGAAATTCTCGTTATCGATGAAGCCGATCGCATGCTCGACATGGGGTTCATCCCCGATATCGAGCGTATCTGCAAGCTGATCCCGTTCACGCGTCAGACGCTGTTCTTCTCGGCGACAATGCCGCCGGAAATCACCAAGCTGACCGAACAGTTTTTGCATTCGCCGACACGTATTGAAGTCGCGAAAGCATCCTCGACCGCAAAGACAGTCACACAGCGTCTGGTAAAGTCGGGTAAAAAGGATTGGGACAAGCGCGCTGTGCTGCGCGATCTCATCCGTGCTGAAGGTGATACGCTCAAGAATGCGATCATTTTCTGCAACCGCAAGAAGGACGTATCCGAGCTTTTCCGCTCGTTGGTGCGTCATGAATTTGATGCTGGCGCATTGCACGGCGATATGGACCAGCGCGCACGCATGGCGATGCTTGCCAATTTCAAAGATGGCAAGCTGCGGCTTCTGGTTGCTTCCGATGTAGCAGCGCGCGGCCTCGATATTCCTGATGTCAGCCACGTGTTCAACTACGACATTCCGATTCATTCGGAAGACTATGTGCACCGCATCGGTCGCACAGGTCGCGCTGGACGTTCCGGTAAGGCGTTCACGCTCGTTACGCCGTCTGACACGAAATATCTGACGGCAATCGAATCCATGATTGGCGAAAAGATTGAATGGCTCGATGGCGATCTTTCAACCTTGCCAGCGTCTGACGAATCTGAAGATACGGCACGTAAGGGCAAAAATGCTCGAGGCAAAGGTAAAGATGCCAAGGGTAGATCGAAAGATAAGCAGAAGGTCGAGACACCTGTGATTGTTCAGGCAGATGAGCCGCAGCCGGTAATCAACGAGATCAAAGAGCGTCGTGATGCGATCCGCACGTCAAATGACGAGCGTCGTAACAAGCCTCAGCACGACAACCACAAGCGTCGCCGTGATCGCGACGATGATGATGGTCCGGTGCCAGTTGGTTTCGGTAATGACATTCCAGCCTTCATGCTGATCCCGACTGGGGTTTGAATTTAGGTTGTTGCAAATTGAAAACGCCGGTCTGATTGAAACAGGCCGGCGTTTTATATTGAATGCGGATAGTTAGAGCGCATCCCGAAAATGTGAGGCACTTATTCGGAATAATATGCGGGTAAAAACAAGGAGATAGAGCATTTCCAATGATTCAATCAGATCGAAACGCGCCCTAGGGTCCAGACTCAATTGAGCCACCATGTGACGATGGCAGCGATATAGCATGTGGCTGTAAAGTTCAGCATGAGCTTGTCATATCGTGTCGCGACCCTCCTCCAGTCCTTGAGGCGGCAAAAGGTGCGTTCGATGATGTTTCGGCGGCGGTAGGCAATTGGGTTGAAAGGTTTGATCCGCTTACGGGTCGGATTATTTGGAATGACCGGTTCAGTGCCGCGAGCTTTGAGAAAATCGCGTAACGCGTTGCTATCGTAAGCCGTATCGGCAGCGCACAGGTTGCTTGGCGGCAGTGGCTCAAGCAGTGGGATGGCAATGGGAGCGTCACCGCGCTGCCCAGGGGTTATTCTCAGTGCGACTGGGCGGCCACAACCATCGACAACAGCATGTATTTTTGTCGATCTGCCGCCTCGCGATCGACCGATGGCTTGAGCTTCCGCCCCCCTTTTCCGCCAGCAGCAGATCGGTGCGCCTTTGCGGTGGTGCTGTCGATCATGTGAATGTCGCGATTGGTCGTCTGCACCAGTGCTTCGAATAGTTGCCGCCATATGCCTTTGGCAGACCAACGATGGAAACGATTGTAGATGGTTGTCGAGGGACCGTAGACAGCGGGGCAATCCTGCCACCGACAGCCAGTGCGCAGCACATGGATGATGCCGCTAATCACCCGGCGGTCGTCAGTTCGATGCGCGCCGGGTTGGTTCGTTGGAAGCAAAGGAGCGATCACTGCCCATTGCCGATCATCAAGCCAGAATTCTCCTGCCATGCTCCAAAACTCCCGTTATCAGGAGAGTGAATCATGAAGAAGTAATTTGATCAAATGTTTAATTGGGTTTGGAGCCTAGAGCGTGTCGCGTTTAATTGCACCCATGATGCTCGCTCTACATTCCTTTAATTGTCGCATGTTCGCGAACGTTAAATGAATCCATTTAACTGCGACATGCTTTAGGTAAGAACGAATTATTAGAGCGATTTCTGTGACTTCGCTTTAGCGGGAGCAGTCCTAAGACTTGCTGCAAAGGCCAGTCGCGCCCAATCAGCCATGATTTCAGGGTCGTCGTAAGCCTCGTCTGGTACACTCCAATAAGGCATGGCGACAGGCTTGCCACTCTTCCGACTATCGTAAGCCCATTGTCTGGACCCAGCTTCGATGAAGGCAGCGGCCGTCTGGGAATCGGCTTTCAACAACAGCTCGTCCTGAACAACGAGCGCTATAATCAATCCCTGATGGTAGATACCTTTGCCGCCGAACATGCGACGAATGCTGATCGCTCCTAAGCCTTCAAACAAGTCACGTAAGGATTGATCATCCATTTGGAACGCCGGGTATTTAAGCTGCTCCCTGCATCTGGCGCAGGCTTTCTGAGGACGCTGCAGTCAGCTCAACAGATTCACCGCAACCACAAGCCGATGTCTGATTTGGATTGTTGAATACGAATCCAGTGCGTAGCGTGGTGACTTCGAAATCCATCTGTGTGCCAAGCAGGAATAGCACAGCTTCAGGTGCGATATAAACTTTTGCCCCATCTTTTTCGACGGAATCATCACCGGCTTTCGGCTCAGTGACGAGGTCAATCGTATATTCCATGCCAGCGCAGCCGCCTTTTTTGACGCCGACGCGAATGCCAAGCGCACCGTCACGCGACGCCATGATTTCACTAACGCGAGCTGCTGCTGCATCGGTAAGCGTCAAGACTGAGAAACGGCCCATTTTTCATCTCTTCCGGTGTTATGCTGGTCTGCAACTGGAGAATCATCCAGTTTGTTCGAAGCAATATGCTTTTCTGCGGGATTGCCACGTTTTTACTATAGTTAGTGTTGTAACATCATTACTGCAAGACACCAAATCGGGAGCACAGCCACAACGAGCGTGCACACCTCGGTGCGCTGCAAACAAAGAATTGCTGGAAGAGGAGAAGCGAATGTCGATTGAGCGCATGAAGCCTTTGATACTTGCTGGGGTCGCTGGCGTTTTCAGCACCATTGTTTTGATGTCCGGTGTCTTGACGTCTGGCGCACAAGCCCAGGAAGCGCCCAAGAAAGCCGCTCCGGCCCAAGCCCAAACTCAGAAGCAGGAAAAGCCCGTCGAGGAAACCAAACCGTCTGAGCAGACCCAGGATGCCAGTGACGGCATAACGGTTCCTGATTACCGTGATGACCGCTCGACCCCTCAGGCGCTGATGGAATCCTATTACAATGCGATCAATCGCAAGGAATATTCTCGCGCTTACAGCTATTATTCGGAAGAGGGGCGGGAGCCTGATTTCAAGACATTTGCCAAAGGTTACGAAGGCACAAAAAGCGTAAAGGTCGCGGTTCGGAAGATTGATCCCGATCCGGGGGCGGGGCAGATTTACTGGAGCCTTCCGATAGCAATCGAATCTGAGGGTGACGATGGCAAAAAGGAAGTATTTACGGGCTGTTATACGATCCGTCTCACCAATCCTGGTATGCAGGAAGAGCCACCTTACAAGCCGATGCAGATCATGACGGGCTCGTTGACGAAATCGCCGTTGGCCATCGAAAAGAGCGTGCCGGAAAACTGCGAGGCCCCGTAACGAAAATTCACGCTTGACCTTGCCACGATGGGAAGCTGCACAGTGGTGTCAGTTAAAGCATTTAAATCAAAAGTGTGAAGCGATTTTCCTCTGAGGTAGATGCTTTAAAACAACCGGATAGAGCGTTTCGGGTATCCAATCCTAACTGGACCGCTTAAGAGCAAGGAGTGAGTTGAATGGTGACTTTTTCTGTACCGAAGATGAAATGCGGTGGTTGCGCCGATAGTGTCACTGGCGCTCTACGTAAGCTTGACGAAAAGGCCACTGTTAAGATCGATCTCGATAAGAAAGAGGTCGAGTTTGATGGCAACGCATCGCAGGATGAAGCGCTTCATGCCTTGTCTGCTGCGGGTTATCCCGCGACGATTGCGCAATAATGTGATCGCTATTCTGCGCGTTGTGATGGCGCGCCGCTTGCAAGATATCGATCCAAAGCATAATTGCCGGGCTGAAACGCCCGGCATTTTTGTGGGCTGTTTCATAAGATTGCAGATCGCAGTGACAAAGTGCGGCGCTTACATCTGCAAATCTTGTGTTTGGCAAATTTTGTGTCTGATTGACTGGGAGACCGATTTTTGCCACACCAGCGGCAAATCTCGTTTATGGTGCTCCATAACGATAGTGAACCGCGATTGTCACGGATTTGCCGTATGGTCCCGGCTCTGTTCGAAATGGGTGCCAAAAGGCATAATCATCGCGTGATCGCGATAAAGAAGGATGTAGGGCATGGCTATGGCAGCCGATTTCCAGGATCTTCGCACGAAGATGGTCGATAACCAGATCCGTACCACGGATGTAACGGACCTCAGGGTCATCGACGCTTTTCTGACTGTTCCACGCGAAGCTTTTGTTCCGGCAAACCGTCAGGTGCTTGCTTATATCGACGAGGATCAGCTTCTTGAAAGCGAAGGCACTGCGCCACGTTATCTCATGGAACCGTCACCTTTTGCGAAGCTCGTGCAGCTTGCGAAAGTTAACAAGGACGACGTCGTTCTCGATGTCGGTTGCGGCACTGGTTATTCGTCTGCAATCTTTTCTGAGTTGGCTGGATCGGTCATTGGCCTTGAAAGTGATTCCGCACTGGCGGCCGTTGCGACGGCTCGTTTGCAGGAACTTGGCCATGACAATGTTGTGATCGTTTCAGGCGATTTGAATGCAGGCTATCCATCGGAAGCGCCTTACGATGTGATTTTCATCGAGGGTGCAGTTGATTTTGTGCCGGAAGTACTTTTCAATCAGCTTAAAGAAGGCGGCCGTCTGGTTGTCGTCGAAGGGCGTGGAAATGCCGGAATTGCGCGACTTTACGTGAAAGAAAACGGTGTTGCTTCGGGACGCAGCGTTTTCAATACAGCAGTTCGTCCGCTTCCTGGTTTTGAGCGTATTGAGCAGTTCGAGTTTTAATCCAGCGCGTGGGGCAATTCTGCAACGATGCGGAAATTGTTTGTGAAAGCACTGGCGGGAAAGATGGAAATAGCGGAATTTACACGTTATTAAGTCTTCCCGAACCGATCGGTTCGATTATAGATTCGTTTGTTCTGATATGAGGTATACGGTGTTCAAAGCGTGCAAAGGACTTATGGCGGCGGCAATACTCCTGTCTGGCACCGTTTTATCGGGACAGGCCGCTTTGTCAGAGACGCTGAATGGCGCTCTCATGAAAGCCTATAAGAACAACGCGACCCTGAACTCTTCCAGAGCAGGCGTGCGTATCGAGGACGAGAATGTCGCGATTGCGAAATCCGGCTACCGTCCGCAGGTGACAGGTTCGTATAATATCGGTCGCGGAAAGACGCCGACAGCCGGAACGCGCACGACAGGTACCTACGGTATTGAGTTGAACCAGATGCTGTTCGATGGTTTTCAGACCAAGAACAACGTTGCCGCAGCTGAAACCAGTGTGTTTGCGCAGCGCGAAAATCTCCGCAACGACGAACAGAATACACTTCTGGAAGCCGTTCAGGCTTATATGAGTGTGTATCAGCTTCGTCAGATCGCAGCGCTTCGCGAAAAGAATCTCGCTGCTATGAACGAGCAGGTCCGTGCTTCGCGTGCGCGCCTAGATGTTGGTGAAGGCACACGTACCGATGTTGCTCAGTCAGAATCGCAGCGCTCGACCGCCATCGCGGAGCTCAATTCTGCCCGCGCAGACGTGAAGACAGCCGAAGCGACTTATGTTCAGGTTGTTGGTTCGCAGCCCGACCGTCTTGCTGCAGCACCTGCTGCCAAGAACCTTCCGCGCACGCCAGATTCTGCCTATGCAAATGCTGTTACTGTGCATCCGGGCATTCTGGCTACCCAGTATGCAGTTAACGCGCAGGGCTACAACGTCAAGGCCAAGGAAGGTGCTTTGCTGCCGACTGTTGGTTTGACTGCAAGTGCAAGCCACCTCGACACCTATGCTGGCACCAATGCTGGTGATGGCAACTCCGCATCGGTTGGCGTCGGTGTAAGCATTCCGATCTATACCGGCGGCCGTACTTCAGCGCAGATACGTCAGGCTAAGGAACAACTCGGCCAGGCACGTATCGAAGTTGATATCATTCAAGACAGGGTTCGTCAGGCGATCAGCTCTGCCTGGTCTCAACTCGAAGCAGCTCGTGCATCCGTCAAGGCAAACCGCGATGGCATCGCGGCAGCTCAGCTGGCTCTTGATGGCGTTATTGAAGAACGCAAGGTCGGACAGCGCACCACACTCGACGTGTTGAATGCACAGAATGAACTGGTGAAGGTTCAAATCGCGCTTGTTCAGGCTGAGCATGACTCGATTGTTGCAAGCTATGCGCTTCTGAATGCAAGCGGTCGTATGACGGCACAGGACATGCAGTTGCAGGTCGCTCAGTATAAGCCTGAAGAGCACTACAATGCTGTAAAGGACAAGTGGTTCGGCCTACGTACACCAGATGGCCGGTAAACCTTAAAAATATGAGTTACTGAAACGGCGCCGTTGGCGCCGTTTTTGTTTGATTCGTCGTGGGAACTGCAATTCTTAACAAAATGATAAAGCTGTGGGTTCGGATTGCATGTGTCTGTGGAGGGATTCTCAAAACGACCAAGGTCCGGTACCCTTAATCCAATGATTCTCTGCCTGTGTGAGTAATTGGCAATAAGGGAAAGACGGACAGCAATGGCACAAACATCCAGCGCAGCACGCGAACCGTCAATGGAAGAGATTCTCGCTTCCATTCGCCGGATTATCGAAGATAGCGATGTTTCGCGTCATCCGATGCCTGCCGCGTCCGCTTTTCCGTCGCGGGGAGAAGTCGCCAAGTTTCGTAAGCCTGTTACTGCTCAGGAATCTCAGCCTGAAGCAGCAGATAAACCAGCTCTCAAGAGCGATGCGTTCTTAGATGACACCGTTTTGCGTGGTCCACTTTCAGAAACCCCGTCTGCAGTAACCATTGCAGATGAAATTCCTGATGCGGATGAGGAAGAAGACGATTTCGTTCTCGACGCACAAAATGATGATCATCGCGGCGAAGTTGTTGAACCAGTAGCCGAAGTTGACACTGCTCCGTCTTTGGAAGCCAAGATTGCCGTTGAGCTTGACACTGCACAACCTGATGAGACTTCGGAGCCGGAAGTTGAAGCGACGCCTGTTGCTGAAGCTCAACCCGCTGACTTGAAAGCGCAGGGCTCAGCACATATTTTGTCAGAGGGCACCGAACGGAAAGTGGCTGCTGCATTTCAGGATCTGAACCACGCTGTTCACTCGGAACCGCGTCGTTCTTTCGATGAAATCGCTTCTGACCTTTTGCGCCCGATGCTGCAGAGCTGGCTTGATGATAATCTGCCGCCTCTTGTTGAACGACTCGTTCGCGAAGAAATCGAACGTGTGGTGCGAGGCGAACGCTAAGTATCTAAAGCATTTCCAGCAAAAGTGCGAAGCGGTTTTGCGTAGGATAATGCTAATGATAATTGGTAAATCGGTTCCAGTGATTCAATCCTGACTGGAGCTGGTTTAACGCCAGATTGGACTTCTTGACCCGTCTGTCTCACAGGCGGGTTTTCACTTTTAGGATGATTTGTCGGCTGTTAGTTGCTATTGAGCCGTCAATCAATTCATTCCGCATAAAGACCGGACAATTCCATGCTTGAGAAGACTTATGACGCCGCGGCTGTAGAGCCGAAAATCGCTGAACGCTGGGAAGAAGCCGGCGCGTTCAAGGCGGGTGCAGGCTCAAAGCCTGGCGCTGATCCCTTTGCTGTTGTCATTCCTCCACCGAATGTGACTGGTTCGCTGCACATGGGCCACGCGCTTAACAATACGATTCAGGACATCATGGTCCGTTTCGAGCGCATGCGCGGCAAGAATGTTCTCTGGCAACCGGGTTTGGACCATGCGGGCATTGCCACGCAGATGGTTGTTGAGCGTCAGCTTGCTGAACGCCAGGAGCCAACGCGTCATATCATGGGCCGCGAGAAGTTTATTGAGCGCATCTGGCAATGGAAGTCTGAATCAGGCGGGATGATCTCCAATCAGCTCCGTCGTCTCGGCGCATCATGCGATTGGTCACGTGAACGTTTCACCATGGACGAAGGTCTGTCGCGGGCCGTTCTCGAAGTCTTCGTCTCGCTTTACAAGCAGGGACTGATGTACCGCGACAAGCGTCTCGTGAACTGGGACCCGAAGCTTCTCACCGCGATTTCCGACATTGAAGTCGAATCACGTGAGATTAAGGGCAATCTCTGGCATCTGCGCTATCCGCTGGAAAACATTCCGTTCGATCCAGAAAACCCGCATACCTTCATCGTTGTTGCAACGACACGTCCTGAAACCATGCTTGGTGATACGGGTGTTGCTGTTAACCCGAAGGACGAGCGCTATCACGCGTCGGTCGGCAACAACATCGTTCTTCCGCTCGTTGGACGCCGCATACCGATTGTCGCGGACGATTATGCTGACCCGGAAGCCGGTTCCGGTGCTGTGAAGATCACACCTGCGCACGACTTCAACGACTTTGAAGTTGGCAAGCGCAACGATCTTCGTGCAATCAATATTCTGACGCCGTCGGCAGCGATTACGCTCAAGGACAATGTTGATTTCCTCGAAGGTCTGGAACTGACACCTGATCTGATAGCGCTTATCAAAGAGTTCGAAGGTCTGGATCGTTTTGCTGCACGCAAGCGCCTCGTCGAAATGCTTGACGAGCAGGGTTATCTGGAAAAGATCGAGGATCACACCCACGCTGTCCCGCACGGCGATCGCGGTGGTGTGCCAATCGAGCCATATCTGACTGACCAGTGGTATGTGAACGCAGCCGAACTCGCAAAGCCAGCCATGGCTGCGGTTCGTGATGGACGCACACAGATCGTGCCGAAGAATTGGGAAAAGACCTACTTCGACTGGATGGAAAACATTCAGCCATGGTGTGTTTCCCGTCAGCTGTGGTGGGGACATCAGATCCCTGCATGGTACGGCCCGGATGGTCATTGTTTCGTTGAAAAAAGCGAAGAGGAAGCGAAAGCTGCCGCACACGCTCACTACGGCGAAGAGGTCGCTCTGGAACGTGACACCGATGTTCTGGATACGTGGTTCTCATCGGGCCTGTGGCCGTTCTCAACGCTGGGCTGGCCGGACAAGACGCCGGAACTTGGCATCTATTATCCGACGAGTGTTCTGGTAACGGGTTTCGACATTCTGTTCTTCTGGGTTGCCCGCATGATGATGATGGGTATGCATTTCATGGAAGAAATTCCGTTCCATACGGTTTATCTCCATGCACTCGTGCGCGACAAGCACGGCGCGAAGATGTCGAAATCCAAAGGCAATGTCATCGATCCGCTTGAGCTGATGGACGAGTATGGCGCGGATGCTCTGCGCTTCACGCTTGCCATCATGGCCGCACAGGGCCGCGATGTTAAGCTCGACCCGGCGCGTATTGCTGGCTATCGCAATTTCGGTACGAAGCTTTGGAATGCGACACGTTTTGCTCAGATGAACGGCGTGAAGCTTGATCCAAACTTCAAGCCTGATGATGCAAAGCTTGCTGTCAATCGCTGGATTCTGACGGAACTGACCAAGGCGGCGCGCGCTGTCACGGAAGGCATTGCGAACTATCGCTTCAATGAAGCGGCAAGCGCGGCATATCGTTTTGTCTGGAACCAGTTCTGCGATTGGTATCTGGAACTGCTCAAGCCAATCTTCATGGGCGACGATGAGCTTGCTAAGGCTGAAGCGCAGGCAACCGCTGCTTACTGCCTGGATGAGATCTACAAGATCCTGCACCCGTTCATGCCATTCATGACCGAAGAGCTCTGGACCTTGACCGCAGGTGAAGGTGCAAAGCGCGATACGGTTCTCGCTTTGGCGCAATGGCCTGAATTGTCATTTGAAGATGAAGAATCAGCTGCTGACATCAACTGGCTGGTTGATCTTGTCATGGGCATTCGCTCTGTTCGTGCGGAGATGAACGTGCCTGCTGGTGCTGTGGCTCCGATCGTGGTGCTTGAGGCAAATGCTGCAACTATCGACCGCTTTGCGCGTCATGATGCTGCAATCAAGCGTCTGGCACGTGTGGAATCAGTTTCCTTTGAAGAGGAAGCGCCAAAGGGTTCAGCGCAGCTGGTGCACGGCGAAGCTACCATTTGCCTGCCTTTGGGCAGCCTGATTGACCTGAAGGCCGAAGCCGCCCGTATGGCCAAGGAAGCAGGCAAGATCGCTGCTGAGATGGAGAAGATCGAAAAGAAGCTCTCGAACGAAAAGTTCGTAGCGAACGCAAAGGAAGAGGTCGTTCAGGCGGAACGTGAGCGTTTGGCAGAACTCAAAGATGCGGCGGCACGCGTGGCGACCGCAGAAGCGCGTATCCGCGAAGCAGGCTGATTTCGTCCGTTCAGATCTGCCTCATTTCGAATCATTAGCCCGGCAGCTTCTAGTTGCCGGGCTTTTGCTTTCAAAGAGGCTGTAATTTTAGCCTTTCAAGGCGTTCTAAAGTTCATCGAACCGCCGTTTCGATTGTTTTTCAGCTCTGTTGCGCTTTAGCAACAAGGCTCTAATTGGGCTAAAAAATGGCAAAATTTGGCGGTTTTGGGTGCTAATAGCCCTGCAAAAATCAGAAGAATTAGCAATTAGCGCGCTTATTTTAAGCTTTTCGTCAAAACAAATCTTCGCTACTCGCGGACCTCCCAATTTATGCATCTTGCAGGCTGAATCCTTCCTGATTTACGTTTGCGTCAAAGTAAATTGCTGAAGTTCATTGCATTCTGTTTGGGAGGACATTTTATGAAGCTGCAGCGCATGAAAGCTGTCGGGATCGCAGTCGGCCTGTTGGGGAGTGCCGTTACTGCACATGCGGGCGGTCTGGAGCGGAGTTCGCAGGATTTTGATATCCTGTTCGAGCAGGGCACCGTGATCGATACAACGGGCACCTACGTTTCACCACAGCGTAAGCTGAAAAATATCCGCGGCCCGATTGGCACTGCGACAGGTGGCATCAATCCGCTGAACGGTCGTCCTTATTCCAATGATGTGGACGAAGCAAAAAGCTATTGGGTACCGAAGTTCTCAGCCAAGGTTGATCTTACGGACGATCTGGCTTGTGCGGCACAGTATCGTCAGCCATGGGGCATTCACACGGATGTCGGCACTGATAACATTCGCATGTTCACTGCTATCGAACAGAAGATTTCATCCAATGATTATGGCTTGAACTGTTCTTATCGTTTCAACGCGGGTGAAAAAGGTTACTTCCGTCTTCTCGGTGGCGTCAGCTATCAGGAGCTGAAGGGTGAACAGACCCGTATGATTCCTCCGGGCTCAGCTTTCGGCGGTTCGTTCCGTGTCGCTTCGCTTGACGTTGAAGACAAGGCATTTGGCTGGCGTATCGGTGCTGCCTATGAACTCCCAGAATATGCGATCCGCGCAACGGTCGTCTATCAGTCTGAAGTCAAATACAATCTTGAAGGCACCATTGATAATCTGGCTCTGAGCCCAATCACTGGCCGCGCACTTCCGATTAGCGTTGCTGGCGATGTTGCCACACCGCAGTCGGTCGAATTCAAGTTCCAAACAGGTATTGCTCCGGATTGGCTCGCTTTCGGTTCGGTCAAGTGGACTGATTGGTCGAGCGTTGAAATGGTTGCATTCAACTCTTCTTCCAATCTACAGCTTGCTCCCGGTGCGATCGTTCCTAAGGGAACGAATATCACCAACCTGAACCTTTATTATCAGGATGGCTGGACTGTCAGCGGTGGCGTTGGACACAAGTTCAACGATCAGTGGTCTGCTGCAGCAACTGTCACTTGGGACCGCGGAACGACAACAGGCTTGACGTCTCAAACCGACATCTGGCTATTCGGCCTGGGCACGAACTATAAGGCAACCCAAAACTTTGAAGTTCGTCTTGCAGGTGCTGCGGGCTGGCTGACATCTGGTGAGATGGACGACACTGTAATCAACGGTAAGCCAAACCCAACCGGCTCCAAAGGTGAATTCGGAAACGACTTCGTTGGCGCTTTGTCGCTGACAGCTAAGGTCAAGTTCTGATCTTTTAAGAGAAGTAACAAAAAGCCCGGCTCTAAGCCGGGCTTTTTCATTTAAGAGCAAAGATTTTACTGTTCAAGGCGAGCAAGCAGGGAAGACGTATCCCAGCGGCCACCGCCTATCTTCTGCACTTCCTTGTAGAACTGATCGACCAGTGCGGTTACAGGCAGTAGCGCGCCATTGCGGTCAGCTTCCTCAAGACAGATACCGAGATCCTTGCGCATCCAGTCGACAGCAAAACCAAACTCATAATTGCCTTCATTCATCGTGCTGTGCCGGTTCTCCATCTGCCAGGAACCTGCAGCACCCTTGGAGATAACGCCAATCAGCTTCTCGATATCCAGACCAGCTTTCTTGCCGAAGTGGATGCCTTCGGCGAGGCCCTGAACCAGGCCCGCAATGCAAATCTGGTTGACCATCTTGGCGAGCTGGCCCGATCCAACGGGGCCCATCAGCCCGACCGAACGCGCATAGGCTTCGATAACAGGTTTGGCCGTTTCAAACACCGCTTCCGACGCGCCGACCATCACGGTCAGAACACCGTTTTCTGCGCCAGCCTGGCCACCAGACACAGGCGCATCAATGAAATGAAAGCCACGCTGCTGCGCTTCGCCGTCGAGTTCACGTGCGACTTCTGCGGATGCCGTGGTGTTGTCGATGAAAACAGCATCCTTTTTCATTGTCGAAAAAGCGCCATCTGAACCAGTCGTCACTTCACGCAAATCGTTGTCATTGCCAACGCAGCAAAAAACGAAATCCGCATCGCGCGCGGCTTCAGCAGGAGTGGCTGCATGTTTTCCGCCGAACTGTTCAGCCCATTTGGCAGCCTTTGCACTGGTGCGATTATAGACCGTAACGTCATAGCCGCCTTTGGTTTTCAAATGGCCGGCCATCGGATAGCCCATTACGCCGAGGCCGAGGAAGGCCACTTTTATTGCTGTCATTCTTTGTCCCTCCAGAGAGAAATTGGTGGATCAGGTGAGTGGCGTCATGACCGCCTTGCGATAGGCGGGACGCTGCGTGAGACGGTTATACCAGTCTTCAAGATGAGGGGTTGATGGGCGCTCTATAGGAAACTTGAACCATGCGTAGGCATAACAACCCAACGGAATGTCACCAACGCCGAAATCGTCGCCTGATAACCATGGCTGGTTGGCAAGTGCTTGATCGGCAATTTTGAGCGATCGCGTCATGCCTTCAATCCCGCGCTGTACTACTGCCTCGTCGCGCTTATCTTCGGGAAGCCGGATCAAATTGGTGATCACATCGCGAAAGTTGGCATAGAGCGTGGAGGGAGCCCAATCCATCCATTTTTCTGCTTGAGCACGTTCTGCAGGGGTTTCAATCCAAAGGCCGCTCTTTGCATGCGTTGCGGCGAGATAACGAACGATTACATTCGATTCCCAAAGTGTGGTGTCACCATCTTCAAGAAGCGGGATGAGGCCATTGGGGTTCCGAGCAAGAAAACTTTCATCCTGCAGGCCGCCAAACTGTCCACCCACATCGATCTGCTCATATTTGAGCCCGAGTTCTTCAGCTATCCAAAGCACCTTTTTTACATTGGTGGAATTGGTTCGACCCCAGATTTTCAACATGATTGAGCCTATCGATTTGCGATTAAAAAGCGCGAGATGCGCTTCAGAGAGGTATGCATTTAAAGCAGATCGCCCCCGGTAGCTGCAAGGCTAACGGGGGCGATAAATTTTCTTTTATTCGTCAGTTCAGCGGATCAAATGCCTTGTCAATCGCCGTTCAAGGAAGTCCCAGACGTGTCGCAGACATTCGACAATCAGCAAGTAGATAACCGCTGCCCAGATGTAGGTCTGGAAATCGAACGTCCTTGAATAGGCACGGCGGGTTTCCCCCATGAGATCAAGCACGGTGATGATTGCGACGATAGCCGATCCTTTGATCATCAGAATGATTTCGTTGCCATACGGACGCAAAGCCACGATCAAGGCCTGAGGCAGGATTACTTTCCAGAACGTCACACGCTTGGAGATACCAAGAGCCGCCGCACCTTCCCATTGCCCAGCAGCAACGCTCTGAATAGCGCCACGCAGGATTTCTGCCTGATATGCCGCTGTGTTGAGCGAGAAGGCCAGAATTGCGCAGTTCCATGCATCGCGGAAGAAAACCCAAAGACCAACACTTTCAAGGAACGGACGAAACGTTCCGAAGCCGTAATAGATCAGGAAGGTCTGAGCGAGCAGTGGTGTGCCACGGAAGAAATAAACATAGCCAAAAGCGATGCCACGCAGCCAACGGTTCTTTGACATGCGAGCCGCCGTGATCGGCAGAGACAGGAGCGCGCCAATAACAATCGAAATCGCCACGAGCCGCAACGTAACCAGCAGACCAGACCAGTAGCGCGGTGCGTAGGTTTCAAACAGATCAATACGCCACACATTATAGAGGTATAGCGCAAGTCCGATTAAGAGCAGGCCCCAGAATACCACGATGATATGCCCGGCAATTCGAGCGCCCGTCCAACTTCTGACAACTGGCGGTGGGGCTAATACCGTTGCTGCGCCATGTGATGTACCTTCACTCATAATCATGCACCCCGCGACGCGCTATTGCCCGCATCGGCCCATCGAGCGATGCGGTTGATGAAATATGAGGAGATGATCGCAAGCGCGAGATAGAGCAAGCAGGCGACGCCGAAGAACAGGAATGGCTCTTTCGTGACGCGCGCGGCAATCGACGTTTGGCGCAGGATATCCGAGAGTGTAATAACCGATACGAGTGACGTATCTTTCAGCAAAACCAGCCAGAGATTAGCAAGGCCGGGAAGCGCGATCTTGATCAATTGCGGCAGGATGATTTTGCGCATGGTCTGCCAATACGAAAGACCGACCGCATAGCCGCCTTCATATTGTCCACGCGGAATAGCTCGAAAAGCAGACAAAAAGACTTCGCTGGAATATGATGAAAACACAAAACCGAGCGCAATCATGCCTGCCACGAAGGCATTGATTTCAACATTTGCGTTGATATTGAAAAAACTGAGCAGTTGTTGAAGCAGCAAAGACGCGCCAAAATAGACAAGGAAGAGCGTCAATAACTCCGGAAGTCCACGGAAAATAGTGGTGTAAATGTTGCTTGCGAGGCGTATCGAAGGTTCGCTCGATTGCTTACCCAGAGCAACAATGAAACCAAGTACCAGGCCTACGGGCAATGTCGCAAGGGCCAAGGAAATCGTGACGACAAGTCCCCATGCGATACTTTTACCCCAGCCGTCGGGGCCAAAACTTAACAAGGTGGCGTAATGTTCCATGCGCCTAATCTCTTCCTAAGGGCTTCAAGTCTGTGGTGAAACTAGACCTGATAGATTTTGAATTTTCTCTTTATAGCCCAAATAGTTACGCCGGTTTACTTGGAAGTAAACCGGCGTTTGAATGTTAAAATATCTTAGTTTTCTGCACCGTAAGCGTCGAAATCAAAGTACTTGTCATTGACTTCTTTGTACTTACCGTTGGCGCGGATTGCTTTGATCGCTTCGTTGAACTTTTCAACCAGCTCAGGACGGCCCTTTTTGAAGGCAACGCCAGCACCAGGACCGTGAATTTCGATAACTGGTGGGAAAGTACCAACCATCTTGCAACAAGCGCCATCTGGCGTTTTCAGCCATTCGGCCAGCGTCACGCTATCGTCGTTGACGGCGTCCAGACGGCCATTGGCTAGATCGAGACGATATTCTTCTGCAGTCGGATAAGCCTTGATCGTGCTGTCGGTGAAGGTCTTTTCCGAATAGTTGGCATGCGTGGTCGAAACCTGTACGCCAATCGTCTTGCCTGCGAGATCTTCCTTAGTCACACCCTTGATGTCGGTGTCCTTAGGTGCTGCAACACCGGGAGGCGTGTTGTAATATTTGTTTGAGAAGTCGACCTGCTTCTTGCGTTCGTCAGTGATGGACATGGACGCGATGAAGGCATCGAACTTGCCGGACTGAAGGGCAGGGATAGCACCGTCCCACTCCTGCGTCACGAACTCGCATTCAGCTTTCATTTCGTCGCAGAGCGCTCTGGCAATATCGACGTCAAAGCCGGAAAGCGTGCCATCTGGCTTGATGAAGTTGAATGGAGGGTAGGCACCCTCCGTGCCAATCTTAAGCTTCAGGGGTTCCTGAGCATTGGCAATACCGGCGCTCATGCTGCCGAGTGTGATGGCAAGTACTGCAACTGATGTCGCCGCAGCGATACGCTTAATAACGCGCATTCTTAGTCCTCTCGTTTAGTTGTGGCTGGTTCCCTGATTCTTTTTCTGGTTCAGCCGCTTCAAGAGATGCTGTCGACATAAAACCTTAAGTAGTAAGCCTGACAGTGGATCCCCCGTTCACTACAAATAGATGTCAGAGCTGACAACGCGCAATATTTTTTCGCACTTATGCCCAATCATCCGCCCAGGCTTTGATAATCCCACCATTTTCCATGTCTTTGCAAGACGGTTGGCGTAATTTAATTGTGCATGCAGAAAGGGGTTTCAAAAGGGTTTTCTATAGAATATGGCGATATGACCGTGTTTTTTACGGATATTATCTCAACTAATGGGGAAATCCTCAAAGCTTCATCAATTGCACAACGAAGTCGGCAATTTCTTCCACTGCATCCAGACTAAACACGGGCAATTTTTCATGTTGATCCATGTGGTCGCTTGCAATTGCAACAATGCTTGGATCGTCCTCGTATAGTGGCGGACCGTCATGTCCGAGGGAGCGTCGCAGCTCGATTTTCTTATGAGATTCGCGCTTATAACCTTCGATCAAAACCAGATCACACGGGGCGAGTTTGCTCGCAATTGCTGCTAACGACGGCTCCTCTTCGCCCAGATTTTCATGCATGATTGCATAGCGCGCTGAGGATACAATTGCGACTTCTGCGGCACCTGCATTTCTGTGTCGCCATGAATCTGTGCCGACGTGATCGATATCAAAATTATGGTGTGCATGTTTCACAGTGGAGATTCGGTAGCCGCGTTTGGTCAGTTCCTGCACGAGCTTCTCGGTCAGCGTGGTTTTGCCGGAATTTTTCCAGCCAGTAATACCGAACAGCTTATGGGTCATTTCGTGGCCTCGTTCAGACGGGTCGCTTCAATCAGGTCATCAGGTTTGTTGATGTTGAAGAAGGGGTCACAAGTCTCGCTATCGGCGAGCTGCATAAGGGAAAATTCAACCACTTCAAAGCCGATATGGTGTGCGAAGGCGAGGACGCTGGCTTTGTCAGTATGTGCAAGCCATTCGTCGAGTGGCTGCAAAAGGTCTGTCTTCCACAGTCCGAAAATCGGATGCACACGCCCATTCGAGCTGGCCAGCACAATACGAGCAACGGTATTCTTTTGCTGCTCATGTAGTCGGGACGCCAGATCGCGGGGAAAGAACGGGCCGTCGGCTGCAACGCTCACCACGAATGGGTAGTCATGAGCATATTCAAGAGCGGTTTTTAACCCGACAAGCGGTCCACCGTGCGAAGAGGGCTTATCTCGGATTACCGGAATATTCAGCTCCGGTAGACGCTCAGGATCGCCATTTGCATTGAGAAAAACATGATCGACTTGTGGCGAAAGCCGCTCTGCAACATGCTCGACGATCATCGTTGAGCCGAGTTTTTGCAGGAATTTGTCTCCCGCCACACCTCCCGCTTGCATGCGACTGGATTGACCGCCCGCAATAATCGCGCCTGCGATGCGGATCATATCCCTCATTACGAAGGTTCCACTCCGGTTGGCGTCGCGGCCAATGTGCTTTTATTCTGCTCACGCTTTTTGCGAACATTCTCGCGATAGACCATATAGATGCCGCTTCCGACGACGAGAATTGACCCGGCAATTGTATAGGAATCTGGAGCTTCGTTAAAGACTACCGTGCTCAACAGGATCGCCCAAAGCAGGCTCGAATAACGGAAGGGCGAGACAAACGAGATTTCACCTTCCCGCATGGCCATGATGATGAAGTGATATCCGACAAGCAGAAGTCCCGCAGCTAAAGCCATGATAAGAACTGGCACAAGACCAACGGGCTGCCAGCCACCCATAGGCAGGATGAGGCCACCGCCAGTGATAGCTATGGCACCGGCGGTCAGCGTGGACAGATAAAGTGTCGGGACATGTGCGGGCACACGACGGGTCGCGATATCACGCATGGCGGCAAAGCAGACGCTGGATAGCAAAATGCCTACGGCAGCAAGACTCGCCGAACTATCGGTGCCGGGACGAATGATGATGATAACGCCGACAAGCCCGAAGGAGATACACATCCAGCGCCGCCAGCCAACTTTTTCATTGAGGAATAGCACGGCACCAAGGGTGACGACCAGCGGCGTTGCTTGAAATACCGCTGAGCAAAATGCCTGTGAAAGATGGCCGAGAGAGAAGATATAAGTGACGGTCGCCAGCACTTCGCCCAAGACGCGCAAAACCGTCATCAAGTCCATCGACAAATGGCGCAATGCGCCGTTGCGCCAGGCGAGCAGGCCTATCGCAATTGTCGCGAATATCCCGCGGATAAACATATACTGACCGCTGTTCATCTGCGTCAGCAGATATTTCGTCATAGTATCGCCGATGGTGAATGTACCCATGGCGAGGAGCATAAATATACTTGCACGAAAATTAGCTGACTGCGGCACGATATAGAATCCGGTTTAGGAATGTATATCGCTATCGCATCAATTGGATTCGGTCCAATTTATACTTGTTGCATATGTATTTAAATTATTTATCCGCCCGTAAGGCTCATATGGCGCGCTACGGCCGGGCGGTTGTGGTCACGGTCAATGATGAAATCATGGCCTTTGGGCTTGCGAGAGATGGCTTCATCAATGGCATCGTTTAGTATGGTGTCGCTCTCACTTGCACGGACCGCAACACGCAAATCTGCATCGTCGTTCTGCCCCAGACACATATAGAGCATGCCAGTACAAGTGAGGCGTACACGGTTGCAGCTTTCGCAGAAATTATGTGTGAGAGGCGTAATGAAACCAAGACGCCCGCCGGTTTCAGCAATAGTGACATAACGGGCAGGGCCGCCCGTGCGGTAAGGAATGTCGGACAACGTAAACTGCTGGCTTAGATCGGCGCGCAGCTGTGAAAGTGGCAGATACTGATCGGTGCGATCGAACTCGATTTCGCCCATGGGCATGGTTTCGATCAAGGTCATGTCCATGTCGCGGTCATGCGCCCAGCGGATCAGTTCCGGAATTTCGTATTCATTGAAGTTCTTTAACGCAACCGCATTGATTTTAACGCGAATCCCAGCCTTTTGGGCCGCATCGATACCCTCTATGACGCGATCAAGATCGCCCCAACGTGTGATGGTACGGAATTTATCGGGGTTGAGCGTATCCATCGAAACGTTGATACGCCGCACGCCGCAATCCGCCAGCTCATCCGCATATCGGGCCAGCTGGGAACCATTGGTGGTGAGTGTCAATTCGTCCAGTGCACCTGTTTTTAGGTGACGCGATAGTCCGCGAATAAGATGCATGATATTTTTGCGGACAAGTGGTTCTCCGCCTGTCAGTCGCAACTTGCGGACGCCCTTGTCGATGAATGCACTGCAGATGCGATCAAGTTCTTCGAGCGTCAGCAGGTCTTTCTTCGGCAGGAAAGTCATATGCTCCGCCATGCAATATGTGCAGCGGAAGTCGCAACGATCCGTCACTGAAACGCGCAAATAGGTAACCGCGCGCCCAAACGGATCAATCATTTGTCCGGTGGGAGAAACAACAGGCAGAACTTGAGAACCTTGCATAGAGTAAGCCATTGTTTCCACACGATGCAGAACCCATTCTGCATCTTAGTTCTAGATAAGTGGCCTCGAACGCTTTGTCCAGTTTACGCGTTTGCTAAGCACCTTCAAGTGATAAGGCATTAATCTGACGCGTCAGTCTTTTTGTCTCTTCTCTTCGAGACTGAACATCAATATCTCTTTGATTTGGCGAAATTCAGAGCGTCGGGAGCATATTTTATATGTCAGCCTTCATATGCTGCAGAATGAACAGCCGCTGGAATGACGGAGAACAATTATGAGTGATGTCTGGCCAACCGAATTGCGAGTCTCGAAAGACCGCAAGCTTCTGACAGTGGCGTTTGAAAGCGGTGAACGGTTTGAGCTGACTGCGGAGCTTCTGCGTGTCTTGTCTCCATCTGCGGAAGTGCAGGGACACTCACCGGAGCAGCGTGTGACCGTTGGTGGCAAGCGTAATGTAGAAATTATGCGCATGGACCCTATTGGCAATTATGCCGTCCGCATCACCTTCGACGATATGCACGATACGGGCCTGTTCTCATGGACCTATCTCCACAAGCTCGGTACTGAGAAAGACACGCTTTGGCATACTTATCTGGATGAACTTGCGGGAAAAGGTCTAAAACGCGATCCGAGATAAAAAAAGGGCGGGAAACCGCCCTTTATTTTCAATCAGGTTTTTATCTCAACCGAGATTGAGTTCCTTGAAGAAGTCGTTGCCCTTGTCATCGATGACGATAAAGGCGGGGAAGTCGACCACTTCAATACGCCAGATGGCTTCCATGCCAAGTTCTGGATACTCGACAACTTCGACCTTTTTAATGCAATCCTGCGCAAGACGAGCGGCCGGGCCGCCAATCGATCCAAGGTAGAAGCCGCCGTGAGTGCCGCAGGCTTCGCGCACCTGTCGCGAGCGATTGCCTTTGGCGAGCATCACCATCGAGCCACCAAACGACTGGAACTGATCAACGTAGGAATCCATTCGGCCAGCCGTTGTCGGGCCGAAAGAACCCGAGGCGTAACCAGCTGGAGTTTTTGCCGGACCCGCATAATAGATCGGATGGTTCTTGAAGTATTCGGGCATCGCTTCGCCATTTTCCAGGCGCTCACGGATTTTCGCATGCGCCAGATCGCGTGCGACGATAATCGAACCGGTCAGCGAGAGCTGCGTCTTTACAGGATGCTTTGACAGTTCCTTGAGGATGTTTTCCATCGGCTGATTGAGGTCGATCTTGACCACATGCGATGACAGCTTTTCCTCGTCAATCTCAGGCATATATTGTGCCGGATTTGTTTCAAGCTGTTCCAGGAAGATACCGTCTCTGGTGATCTTTCCTTTGGCCTGACGATCGGCAGAGCAGGAAACACCCAGGCCAATAGGCAGCGATGCACCGTGGCGTGGCAAACGGATAACACGAACGTCGTGGCAGAAATACTTGCCGCCGAACTGCGCGCCGACACCAAGCGACTGGGTCAGTTTGTGAATCTCAGCTTCCATTTCCAGATCACGGAAAGCATGGCCCGTCTCGGAACCTTGCGTTGGCAGACTATCGAGATAGCGTGTTGATGCCAGTTTCACCGTCTTCAGGTTCATTTCAGCAGACGTACCGCCGATAACGATTGCCAGATGATAAGGCGGGCAGGCTGCAGTGCCGAGGCTGAGGATCTTGTCCTTCAGAAAGTCGATCATGCGATCGTGGGTCAACAGAGAAGGCGTCCCCTGAAACAAGAACGTCTTGTTGGCCGAACCGCCGCCCTTGGCTACAAACAGGAACTTGTAAGCGTCTTCGCCTTCTTCATAGATGTCGATCTGAGCAGGCAGATTGTTCTTGGTGTTCTTTTCCTCGAACATCGAAAGTGGGGCAAGCTGCGAATAACGCAAGTTCTTCTTGTTATAGGCATCAAGAACGCCGGCACCAAGCGCATCTGCGTCGCCGCCTTCCGTCCAGACGCGACGGCCTTTCTTGCCCATTATGATAGCAGTGCCAGTATCCTGACACATCGGCAAAACACCACCAGCGGCAATATTGGCGTTCTTCAAAAGATCATAAGCGACGAAGCGGTCATTATCGGTTGCTTCGGGATCTTCCATAATATTGGCAAGCTGCTGCAAATGGCCGGGGCGTAACAGGTGATTGATATCAGCAAATGCCGCTTCCGAAAGAATGCGCAGGCCTTCAGCGTCAACGCTCAGGATTTCCTGTCCCTTGAACGTGTCGACCGACACGTGTTCCGAAGTCAGTTTGCGATAAGGGGTTTTATCTTCGCCAAGAGGGAAAAGATCGGCGGCGCTTGCTTCTGCCATTGTGGTACCTCGCTTGCTTGCCTGCGGCATCTCGTAAGATGCGCTCCGTTATTCAGCCCAAACCAAAGTCAGGGCATATTCTGCGGGGCTTTTATCGCGATGCAGGGCGGAATCCACTGCGGCACATTGTTCAGCCGCACAGTAAAGAGACAGGCAGTGTGACCGCAAAAGCGCTTTTCAAGAAAAATTGATAGAGTTGGGACCAAAATTATTGGAGGATGCGTTAACGTTAAAAGTTTCTATACGACATTCATCAATTCTATGGGCAAAGATTGAAGCGGATTCGCTTTTTAGCGATTGCATTGAATGGGCGGTTAGAATGCAGTTCTCCAGACATTTGAATCGGGACATTAAAGATAGTCGCAAGAGCGGTCCTTATGTCCGTAATGCGCTTGTTTTAGCGCTAGCAGCATCGACGTTGTTCTCAACAGCGCAGGCGCAGGCAGCAAATTCATTGCTGGAGCTGTTTCAGCAGCGTCGCCAGCAGCAGGCTCAGCCTGCTCAACCTCCCGTTCAGTCCGCGCCAGCGGCTCCAGTACAGCGCACAGCGAAACCTGTTTCCGTACCAAGAGCTGCTGTCCCACCGGCGCAGCGTGTTACGGTTAAGGGGCCGCAAATCTATAACTACAAGCCGGACACGCTGATAAAGGTCGATTTCTCAGCCGTTGATATGCAGGTGACGGCTGCAGTTGATCCTGCTCGTGTCGATCCTTTGACGTCAGGCATGTCCCCGATTGGTCCTTCGAAAAAGGTTGACGAAACGCAAGGCGAACGCGCTTTTGATGCGGCAACGGAATATCTGAAAACCGTCGATGTCAAAGCTGAGAAGCAGATCGCCGAAGCGATTGTCAGTTTCTATTCGGAAAAGCGCACATTCCTTTGGTCATCAGATAGCAAAGCACTAGATACGGCGCGGAACGTTGCAGCTTTCTTTGCACAGGCTGATGATGACGGTTTGAATCCCGAAGAATATGCTGTGGTTATTCCGGGCGATCATTTTGATGAAGCACAGCAGGCAGAACGCCAACAGAAACTTGCCGACTTTGAAATCCGCATGTCTGCGCGGGCTTTGCGTTATGCAATCGATGCCGGTGAGGGCCGTGTCGTTGCCGACAGGTTGAGTGGGTTCCATGATCTGCCGCGTGGTCGCGTTGATCCAAAGGCGGTGTTGGCGCGGCTCGCATCCGAAAGCGATCCAGTCGCTTATCTTAAGAGTTTTCAGCCCAATAATGAGGCTTACGCTTCATTGAAGCGCGAACTGGCGCAGACCGAAGCACCAGCAGGTGAACCTATCCGAATTTCGCTTGATAAGGCGATCCGGCCCGGCGACACCAACGATCAGCTTGGCAAAGTCGTGGCGCTAATCACGCGACACGCGCCTGCCAGCTATCTCGAACTGCATCGCGATGTGTTGCAGACCCATGCCGATGCCAGCCTATATGATCCTGAGTTGGCAGTTGCCATTAAGGACTATCAGAAGCTTTCCGGTAGCACGCCAGATGGCATAATCGGCAAGAACACGATTGCAGCTCTTCAAGGTGAGCAGGATTCGGTCAAGCGTGATCGTATTCTCTATTCGATGGAGCGTTTGCGCTGGCTTCCGCATGATTTTGGTTCGCGCTATGTGATGGTCAATCAGCCATCCTATCGGGCTGAATATTTCGAAGACGGCAAAGAAAAGCTAGCTATGAATGTGGTCATCGGTTCGCCAACCCATCAGACCTATTTTTTCTATAACAAAGTTCAGACAGTTGTTTTTAATCCGTCCTGGGGCGTTCCGCGCTCGATCATTTTGAACGAAATGCTACCCAAGGTAATGCGCGATACCAGTTATCTCGATCGCAATGGCTATGAAGTCTATGTCGGTGGTAAGAAGGTTTCAGCGAGCGCTGTAAACTGGAGCGCAGTTGCTGCCGGTAAAGCCCATGTTGGCATCCGCCAGAAGCCTAGCCTTGATAACGCATTGGGCGAGTTGAAGATTTTGTTCCCGAATGCCCACGACATCTACATGCACGATACTCCGGCGAAGTCTTATTTCAACCGTGACATGCGTGCCTTGAGCCATGGTTGTATTCGTCTGGAGCGCCCACGCGACATGGCAGCTGCCGTTTTGGGTAAGCCAGTCGAAGAGCTGGGTAAATATTTTGGCAAGGACGAACGCGGCCTCAAGGTGGCAAATCCGGTTCCGGTTTACATTGCCTATTTCACGGCCTGGCCGGATGCGAACGGCAATGTTCGTTTCTTCAATGATATCTACGACCGCGATTCAGGCTTACAGAAAGCGTTCGACAAAACTGCCGAATCGCGTTTGGCCGCTCTTTGAACGGTCAGTGCTTATCCGGCTTACGAGTGATTTCAACGAATAGTGCTGTATGCATAGACAAACAGCATCAAGAACAAAAAAAGCGGGCTTAAAGCCCGCTTTTCTATTTTAGTTCTGAACGTAACAAGCTTTTCCCTGACCGCGTGCAGGATCACCGAAAGTACGATTGTCACAGCGGACACCATCACGGAATACCCGTTCTACAAAACGCCCTTTGGCTCCGTAGCGTACGACCTTACGACCATAAAAATCGCAGAAGCCGTTTTCTTTCGCGCATTGTTGCCAATCGCCGCGACCTCGATCATCACGTCTGTTATCACGCCAGTCATTACGACGATCATCGCGACGATCGTCACGCCAGTCGTTGCGTCGATCATCACGTCGATCTTCATAACGATCACGGACGACAAAAGAGCAGCTTTTCCGCGCACCAGGGGCTGGATCACCAAAAACCTGGTTGGAGCAACGCACGTTCGGACCGTCGATGAACTGAGACGTTCCACGGCCATTCGCGCCGTAGATGACTTCGGTTGGGTAGGGAAGCCTGCATGTTTCGTTTTCACCGGCACAGCGCTGCAATTGTGCGGCCTCGGCTGGTGCAGGTGCAAGAGCATACAGAGATGCAACGAAAGCTGAGAGGCCTGCGATGAGGCTTATTTTATTAGACAGAAGAGCTGTCATGGCTAACACCATTGTTTGAATGTCTGATGAGTTCTTATAGAATTTAGTTCTTGAATATAGAATGAACAGCGACCCGTGTTTCAACGGATCGAAATCTCAATCACGTGCGATTACAGCGGTTCCAGCTAAGACTGAATCGTTGGAACTGTTGTAACTATTTGTTTTTACGCACTATCCTACGCAAAACCGCTTCGCACTTTTTGCTGGAAATGCTTTAATTGAACGCAAATCGTGTAAAAATTCCAGTTAGATAGTTCCCTTTTTTTAATGAATCCGCAAGAGTGCGGTCTGATGTTTCTCGTCAGCAAGGTCGTAAGAAAATGCATGGTGAATACAAGGTCCACGGTGGCAAGCTGGTCGTTATTGATCTGGAAGTTCAGGATAACAAACTGAGCGAGGTTCAGGTTGCAGGTGACTTTTTCCTCGAGCCAGCAGAAGCGCTAGATGATATTCGCGATGCACTGAATGGTTTGCCTGCAACCGCTTCATCCGAAGAGATTGCAGACGCTGTTCGTAAGGAACTTCGCCCTGATGCATTCATGATCGGGTTTAGCCCGGAAGCTGTGGCAATTGCTGTTCGTCGGGCGCTTGGTGTTGCTCGTACATGGCGCGACTACGAATGGCAGATCATCGATATTCCGCCGCTTACGCCGACAATGCATTTGGCATTGGACGAAGTTTTGGCGCGCGAAGTGGCTGCAGGACGCCGTGCGCCGACGCTGCGTTTTTGGGAGTGGGAACGCCCGTCGATCATCATCGGTGCGTTTCAGTCGCTGCGCAATGAAGTGGATATGGAAGCAACCAAGGAGTTGGGCGTGGAAACGGTGCGCCGTGTAACGGGCGGCGGTGCGATGTTTGTAGAGCCGGGTAACTCGATTACCTATTCGCTTTATGCGCCGGGCGATCTGGTCCGCGATATGAGTTTTGCCGATTCCTATGCATTCCTCGATGAATGGGTGCTAAAATCGCTGAACTCTCTCGGTATTGATGCTTTCTATAAGCCGCTCAACGACATTTCGAGCTCAAAGGGCAAGATCGGCGGCGCGGCACAAAAACGTTATTCGGGCGGAACCGTTTTGCATCACGTCACCATGGCTTATGATATGGACGCCGAGAAAATGGTGAAAGTTCTGCGCATTGGGCGAGAAAAACTTTCGGATAAAGGTACAGCCAGTGCGGTCAAGCGTGTCGACCCTGTGCGTAGCCAGACCGGCTTGCCGCGCCGCGAAGTCATCGACCGCATGACGGAAATGTTCATATCATTAAATGGCGGGGTGAGCGGATCAATCACGCCTGAGGAATTTGCAGCCGCCGAACAGCTTGTTGAGGAGAAATTCGCAACCGAAAAGTGGCTGCACCACATCCCATAAGCAAAGAATGGCTGCAACGACCATCGCGCCGCGTGACAGCGCGGGCAAGCCATGCCATAGGGAGGCCAAGTTATCACAAGGCCTCCCACGCAAATGATCCGTATCGACAATATCAGTAAGTCCAATAGCCACCGTATTCTCTTTATCGAAACTTCCGCCGCCTTGAACCGTGGCGAGAAGATTGGCCTTGTTGGTCCGAATGGTGCTGGCAAGACAACGCTTTTCCGTATGATTACCGGCGAAGAATTGCCCGATGAAGGACTGGTCACTGTCGAAAAAGGCGTGACGATTGGCTATTTCAACCAGAATGTGGGCGAAATGGGCGGGCGTTCGGCCGTTGCTGAGGTGATGGATGGAGCAGGGCCGGTTAGTGTTGTTGCCGCCGAACTCCGTGAACTTGAAGCCGCCATGTGTGATCCTGATCGTCTCGACGAGATGGATGCAATCATTGAACGTTATGGCGAGGTTCAGGGACGCTACGAAGAGCTGGATGGTTATGGTCTCGATGGACGCGCGCGCGAAGTTCTGGCAGGTCTTAGTTTCAGCCAGGAAATGATGGATGGTGACGTTGGCAAACTGTCCGGCGGCTGGAAGATGCGCGTGGCGCTTGCCCGCATTCTTCTGATGCGTCCTGATGTGATGCTGCTCGACGAACCAAGCAACCATCTCGATCTTGAAAGCCTTATATGGCTTGAAGCTTTCCTCAAGAATTATGACGGCGCGTTGCTCATGACCTCGCATGACCGCGAATTCATGAACCGGATTGTCACCAAGATCATCGAAATCGACGGTGGTTCGCTTAATTCCTACAACGGTGATTATGGTTTCTATGAAGGTCAGCGTGCGCTTAATGAAAAGCAGCAGCAGGCCCAGTTCGAGCGTCAGCAGGCGATGCTGGCCAAGGAAATCAAGTTTATTGAACGTTTCAAGGCGCGTGCGTCACATGCCTCGCAGGTGCAGAGCCGCGTGAAGAAGCTTGAGAAAATCGACCGGGTCGAGCCACCACGTCGCCGCCAGACTGTTGCCTTTGATTTTGCGCCTGCTCCGCGTTCTGGCGAAGATGTGGTCAGCCTCAAAGGCGTCAACAAGACCTATGGTAGCCGTACGATTTATGATGGTCTGGACTTCATGGTTCGCCGCCGCGAACGCTGGTGCATCATGGGTGTGAATGGCGCAGGCAAATCGACCTTGCTGAAGCTTGTCACTGGCGCGACTGAACCAGATCAGGGCATTGTGAACCTTGGCGCCAGTGTGAAGCTTGGCTATTTCGCGCAGCACGCCATGGATATTCTCGATGGCGACAGCACCATTCTTGAATGGCTCGAACAGCGCTTTCCAAAAGCAGGGCAGGCGCCTTTACGCGCTTTGGCAGGCTGCTTTGGTTTCTCAGGCGATGATATCGAAAAGAAGTGCCGTGTGTTGTCTGGCGGTGAGAAAGCCCGACTTGTCATGGCCGCAATGCTGTTTGATCCGCCGAACTTCCTCGTACTTGATGAGCCGACGAACCATCTGGATCTTGACACCAAGGAAATGTTGATCAAGGCGCTTTCTGCTTATGAAGGCACGATGCTTTTTGTATCGCATGATCGTCGTTTTCTGGCAGCACTTTCCAATCGCGTTCTGGAACTTACGCCGGATGGCATTCAGCAATACGGCGGTGGCTACAGCGAATATGTTGAAAGCACCGGTCAGGAAGCGCCGGGGCTGCATGTTGGATAATGAGAAGGCGGGAGTTTCCCGCCTTTTCATTTGTCTAAACCCTATCGGTACACGATACCGCCATCGGTAAGAATGGCCTGTCCAGTGATGTAATCTGAATCCGCGCTGGAGAGGAACGATACCAGCGAAGCCACATCTTCCGGCGTCTGGGCGCGGCCAAGTGCGATGCCCTCAACATACTTCTTATAGGTTTCTCCCTTTGGTGCGCCGGTCAGTTCTGAGAAGCGTTCGTCGATTTCGACCCACATGTCTGTTCCGACGATTCCAGGGCAATAGGCATTTACGGTGATGCCCGCGCTTGCGTATTCCTTCGCAGCCGCCTGCGTCAGTGCGCGCACGGCAAACTTGGTAGCCGAATAAACACCGAGCATAGCAAAGCCATCATGCCCCGCGATCGACGATGCATTAATGATCTTGCCTTTGTGTCCGCGGGCTTTGAATTTGGCTGCCGCCGCCTGAATGCCCCACAAGACGCCTTCAATATTGATTTTCAGGATACGATCAACTTCTTCAGGCATGACATCAGAAATCGGCTGAACCTGCGCGATGCCTGCATTGTTGATGATGACATCAAACCCGCCCAGTTCTTTCTCGGCATAGTCGATTGCAGCATACACCTCATCGCGTTTGCTGACATCGGCGGAGAAGGTCGATGCCTTACGCCCAAGCGCTTCGACTTCCTTCTTAACTGCTTCAAGCTTGTCTGCTTTCAGGTCGACCAGTGCAATATCAAAGCCATCTTTGGCGAGACGGAGAGCGATGCCGCGTCCGATACCCTGTGCCGCACCTGTTACCAATGCAACCTTAGCTGTGTTTGACATGATGTGTCCTTTTCTGCTGTTAAGTGGGGGGCGTTTATGCTCTTAACATCGGTATAAACCGCGAAGTTGTCACTGACCGATGACGTTAATAAGACACTTAGAGATAGCTAACACCGGCTTCATTGATCGTGATCAAGTGTTCTCTGATTTGCACTCAAACCTTAGATTTAGCTTCTTAATGCCGACGTTAATCTATATACTGGATAAAAAATATCAACTTTTAGACATGTCATGATCGTCCTCCGTCAATCTCTTGTTCAGAACGTTTTGGGTAAGCCGCACCGTCGTCGTTTTTTGCTTCTTTCAGTAGCAATGCTCTTTGGAATATCATTGCCTATTACTGTTCATGCTGAAGATAAGGGGACGTTGCGGATTGCTCTTGCCACGAGCATCTCCAATCAGGCTGCTGAAATAGCCGTTGCTGAAGCAATAGAGCAGGGATTAAATGTGGAACTGGTAGAGTTCAGCGACTGGAACACGCCAAACACTGCCGTTGCAGACAAGACAGTCGATGCCAATCTCTTCCAGCATATTCCCTATTTGAATTACACAAATTTCAATACGGGCAATGGACTCGTTCCCGTTGCACCGGCTTTCAGCACGCCATTCGGACTTTACTCCAAGAAATATTCAAAGCTTGCGGATCTCCCGGATAACGCCCAGATCGCCTTCTCTGGAGATGTGATCAACACAGGACGCTCTTTGCTTCTGTTGCAACAGGCAGGTTTTCTGGACCTCAAACCCGGTACAGATCAACGCGCCAGCCTTGAAGACGTATTGACCTGGAAGAAGCCGCTTAAGATCGTGCAGTTGGATGGTCCGCAGATCGCACGATCATTGGATGATGTGGATGCTGCAGCAACTTACCCAACTTTTGCCAAGCTCGCGGGGCTTGAAGCATCATCAGGGCTGATATTCGAAAATGAACCGATTTATGCGTTTCAATTCGTGACACGCCCTGAATTGCGAGATGATCCTCGCTTGAAGCAATTTATTGAGATTTATCAGAACTCATCTGCAGTAAAAGCTAAGCTCTACGAACTTTATGGTGATATGGTTTCCTTCCCACGTTAGGCGCAGGTAGGACAATAAGCCCGCCATAAAAGCACACAAACGGAACACGCGGATTTTTCATGGTTATTTTGCCAAATAGACCATTGAAGCAATGACGTGGTTCAGTTAGAAACGGCTGGATTGAGGCTTTACGCCTCCCAGCGATGCACCCGTAGCTCAGCTGGATAGAGTGCTGCCCTCCGAAGGCAGAGGTCACAGGTTCGAATCCTGTCGGGTGCGCCATAAAATCAATCACTTAGATGGATTTCGACTAGCTCCTTAATGATGCAACTCACCAAATACTCACACGGTGTTGATAGGTTGGTGAGTAATGCTGGTAAAGAAAAAGCCCCTTTGAAAGGGGCTGTTTGATTCTAGATATTCTCTCAACTTAGCGCTCGGCAGTCGAACTGACCGACGGCGATATTTTTTGCTCCGCCCATCTATCTAAATCCAATTTATGATAAAGCGGAAAGCGCCCTTGATACTGCATTGACGGGCCGCCGCCGTTAGTGGCGAGCTTTTCAAGCGTCGAGCGGGATATATCGATCCCGTGAGTTGTGCGAAGATATTCAGGAACGTCCTTGCGGCGTAAACGTGGTCTATCAATCATTTTGATATCTCCAAGGCTTGAATGCAGGCTTCACAGTCTTATCTGTCTGGCAGAGAAACGAACTGATACTGCCATGACCAAAATTCACTTTAATAAGCGGCAAGAGCCGGATGGAACATGGACCGTGGTTAGGCTTTTGACGGGTGAGCCTGCCAAGCTGAATGGCCAATTTTGTTCCAACCTGCGGCGCGATGAAGCGCAAGAAATCACCAACTATCTGAACATGCTGGGCGATGGCGATCATGATGCACCGCCGTCTAAGTAGGTGATTTCCCACGTTGGGTGGTACGATCCGGGTTCATGGCTCTCACCGTCAAGGCGAATGAGTAGGTACTGATTGCGAGCGCCTACAATCGTTCCATATTGAGGCTGCTTCCCGCCAGTATATTCAATGCGGCCTCCGCGCTTGGCAGGAACGCGATAGTTCTTTCTGATCCATGACATGCTCACGATGACACCTCTGTCGAGGTTGGGATTTCGGCCACAACATGCTCGCGATTCCTGCTGGCTGAAAAAGTACTGGGAACGAACTTAAGGCCATGGCTGTGCTGCCACTCGTCGCAGGCTAACCTGGTGCGCTTATCAAGATCGCTGATCTGGTCGCCAGTCGCGTCAAAATAGGGACCTTCGTCATATTCAGCGCTGGCTCGGTCGCTTTCCGCCAGACTTTCCTCGGCAGACTGAAGGAGCCTGTCCGCGTCAAGGATGTAGTCTGAAAGCTTGACGGGTTCTTGCTGCGCTTCGATTACGTGCACCGCGACGTACCATTTCCCATCGTCACTGAAAAACTCACCGACGCGCTCGTCGATAGCAAGCTGAATGACTTCTTCCTTGCTCTCGCAAGGGCCAATGGTGAACCATTCTTCATCGCGCCCACCCCACCATTGCCATTTCGTAGGCTCTTCCTCATGTTGAGGAAAAGTTACGTCCATGGACAGAGACGAGAAGGCGCGGACAACTGACAATACGTCCTCAAGCAAGATTGCCTTATAATTCTGTCCGCCAAGCGTCACAGTCTTGTTTGCGTGTTTGACAATCTCGTCCTCCAACGCCTGCGCACGGGAGGGGGTGGGGCGAGCGTCCTGATCGCGCAGCACGTTGGCCGCAATTTCAACGGCATGCCAATCGCGGTGGCTGATTGCAGCATGCAGAGCTTGAATTTCCTTACGATCGCTCATGTTTAACCTCCCGCAATATGCGCTTCACTTCGTCTGACGCTTCTTTGTCAGTCGGCTTTCTGCCCAAGCGCGCCTCAAGCTTCCCGTAGATCGTATGGGGACCGGCGTTGTGCCATTCGACTGTGACTTTCATGGTCGCCACCTCAGATCACTTGAAGTTCTTGCAGCATGCGCATCACGAACGGTTCGAGATCGGAGGTGGCCATATAAACGACCTTGTGCGTCGATCCTCCGCAGCCATCAGACACTTCAGCTGTGACGGTCTCGCTGCGTAACGCGTATTCGATTGCATATCGGATTTCAGTTTCGGTAGGCTTTGCTTTGGTCGTCATGGTTTCCGCGCTCCTATCAACGCATTGGCATGATGATGAACAGGGGAGGGTCGCCCGCTTCGGGATCTTGCACGGGTGAAATAAGGCATGGGCTGTTCGACGCTTCGAGCGCGAACCGTACTTCCTCAGAACCAATCGCACTGAGGACGTTGGTGCAGTATTTGTAGCTAAGGCCGATACTGATATCTTCCGGGTGACTTTCGGAGAGCGAAACCGCGTCTTCCATATTGCCAGCCAACGGATTTTCAATTTCGAGCCGGACATCATCTGCGCCGAATGCGAATTTGATCGCGTCGGATTTCTCACCAACGACCAGACTGACGCGGCCTACCGCTTCGAGCATTGCTTCACGGTCTACGTGATAGAGCTTGTCGTTGCGGGTCGGGATGATGCGCTGATAATCCGGGTAGGTGCCCTCGACGAGTTTTGACGTGACCGTCACGCCATCCTGAAACGCGAAGCGTATCTTTCGATCCGATAGGCTGATGACAGTATCGCCACCCGCTTTCGTGCAGTGTGAAAGAAGATTGAGAATGCCACGTGGAATAATAACTCCCGGCATGCCGTCGCAGCCATCGGGAGCCTGGATTTTCAAATAGGCGAACTGATGTCCATCCGTCGCGACAAAGTTCAGCTTACCTTCATTCCCGTGCATAAATATGCCGTTGAGATAGTATCGCGACTCTTCGGTTGAAACCGCGAACCCAACATTTGAAAGTGCTCGCGATAAGTCATTTGCGGGCAAGTTAAACGCGTGCGGAAAGTTGTTGCCCGGTATCTCCGGGAAGTCAGAAGCTGGTAGAACCGGAACTTGAAGCTTCGAGCGACCGGCTCTGATGTTAATAACAGCGTCATCGCCTTCAAACTCAATCTCGCAGCCGTCCGGTAGTTTGCTGACTGCGCTGTGCAGCAGGCCGGAAGAAACCGTAAATGCCGGAAAGTCCGAAATGCCACCCTGCACGGCACGCGCCTTAACTTCCACGTCAAGGTTTGTGCCTGACACTGTCAGATGGCCGTTTTCGCACTGAATCAGTACATTGCCCAGAATTGGGACTGTTGGCTTCTTTTCCACGGCGCGGTTAGCCACAGCAAGAGCCGGAAGGAGGGCGCGTCGCTCTATCGCGAAGTGTATGATTGCTGGCATGAGACTCCCTCTCGCGGGCTAGTTGAAATGCTTGGATTAATCGCTCTGCCGCTATGCGCGGGATCGCCTCGCGCCTTTCCGGCGCGGCAGTATGTGTAATCAGGTCTGCTGTCGCCCGTAGAAGCCCATCAATGAGTGCGTCTAAGGTTTCGGCTGGGGGAAATCCGATTGTCCGTACTTCTCGCCATTGCTCGTGAAATGTGTCGAGCACTGCTTGTCGGGCGTCATCCGCAATCAATTGCAGAGTTGCTGGATTTGGCCCGCCTGCGGACAATTGGTGCGATCAGCCGAAAATGCTTACAGCCAAGATCGCCGCACATACGCTGCCTGCAATCAGCGTGGCAATCGCGACCATATGATCGAGCTGGCGTGCATGTGCTTTGTAAGCGGTAGGAAGATGAAATCCGCCATCAACCTCAGTTTGGAAACGGATTTCGTTATACATGGCTGGCAACCTGACGAACCGATAGGCGGCGTGCAAGCGCAGCTGCGCGAGCACCGAAACGGTCGACCACATCACCGGAAAAGCCGTGGTGCGCAAGTGTTTCAGGGGAAACGTTGTCGCCAGAAAATGCCAGCACGCGCATCGTGTCTGCCATTTTGACAATGACATTGTCACGGCAAGTTGGAGCAGGCTTTGAAATTGCTTTTGGCTGAACTTTAATCATGGCGATCTCCATTGCTACTGTTCTGTCAGGAGCGACCGCGTTGCTACAAAGTACTCATTCAGCGCGGTCGCCTTGACGGGGCAAGGAAATAGATATCGGTAAAATAACCGATAGACAAGAGGAGTAGGTAAAAAAACCGAAATAAAGATTTGCGACGCGTATGCGTCTAAGTGGCATAGCGTTGTTTAAGAACGGAAATTTCGGTCAAAAAAATAGCCTCATCAAGTGAGGCTTTTTCAGTTTCTACCAGTTTACATGTCTATGACTGATCTTTTGACTCTGCCAATAACCGTGATCGCGCCCTCTAAAATCGGCGGGTCTATTTCTTGGTAGGATGCGGGCTGAAACTGAGGGGTTTCGTTTGGCCGGTAGCGTTTATAGGTGGCTTTGCCTGTTTCATCGCAGATAACGTAACAGCCGTTTGCCACAAGGCGCTTATCTTGTGTGTTAATGAATATGATCGAGTCAGGCGGGCTGATTTTGTTCATTGATGGCCCATCGACACGTAAGGCGATCCACTCGCCAATCGGCAGATTGACGGCAGGTATTGTAGGGTGATCGTCAAGATAGCCAACAGGATCTTGGTGCGTGAGTTCGCCAGCACTGATCCATGATATCAGAGGAACGTCCGTAATTGATGCTGGTTCGGCAGAGCCTTCTTCGTTGCCGATACCTTCCATTAGCCACGTGACATTGGTGCCTAATACCGGCGCAAGTTTCTCAAGTGTCTTAATAGACGCGCCTCTATCTTTCCCGGCTTCTACCGCCCTGCGCATGTTTCGAATTGCAGAATCGCTTAGGCCTGCAATTGTTGCAGCCCGCGATTCTTTGAGGCCGACAGCGTCGAGCCTTTTTTGGATACGGTTTAGAACATCTGCTAACATAGTGGTAATATTACCGAAATTAGCATGTTGAGGGTATCGATAAGAAAACCGAAGTGGCCTGTTGACAATATCGGTAAAATAACCGATTTCTTGATCATGTTGGAAATCGAGCACCTTTTGATCCTTATAGATGGCTACAAGAGTTCGACTGGCTTGCAGGACAAAACTGTCAGTAGTCGTGTTTTTGGAGACAGTAAGAAAATCTCATCGCTACGAAGTGGCGGCGATCTCACTGTTTCGCGGCTTAACGCTGCACTTCGATGGTTTTCGTCAAATTGGCCCGACGGATTGAATTGGCCTAACGGAATTTTCCGCCCAACTAGTGTTTCGCCTGCTGACCTCCCCAGTGGCGAAGCTGGGGCGCGCTGTAACAATGTTGGGCAGCGCGCCCCGACCGCAAATTCCGATTTGGTGGTAGCGCCATGAAACCATCATTCGCATCCTTTCATAAGCGTTGGACCTGTGGTCCGCCTCGTTTCGAGTAGATGGTCAAGCTTTAACGGCGCGACCTGAGAGTTTCACCGAATCCTTTGACGACTTTTTTTCCTTGAAATTTTCAGGGGGGGTGTTTCGTGCGCACTATTTCCGAGCAAGAACAGCGTTCGCTTAAGTCTGCCACCGATGGCGCTTATGCTTTGGCAGGCGGCATTAGCTGCATTCTGCCATTTACCCGCGTCGGCACTTCGACGCTTTCCAAGTACGCATCATTCAATGATGAGCATCACGACAGTTTCATGCCGCTTGATGTTGCTATCGAGGTTGATCGCAAAGCGAAATCCCCGACGATCATTAAGCAAGCTGCGGAACTGCTTGGTTATGAACTGGTTGCTGCCAATGCTGTGATTGACGGTGATCACGCGCCGCTGACGGCAATGGATGCGCACCGCGTCATGTCTGAAACGATGGACGTTTCGCAGGCTGTTCTTGCAGCTCTGGCAGATGGTCGTATCGATGCTGGTGAACGCAAGACCATCGCCAAGGAAGCGCGCGAGGCAATGCGGGCGCTCGAAGACCTGCTGCGCAAGGTGGGGGCTTAACGATGGTTTCCGTCTCAAGCCTTGTTGATCAATGGATCGCTGACAATGGCGCTCCTCGCCGGTTCGAGCCGGAAGTAAGCGGGAGCTTTGAATACTTCAATTGCTATCTGCATCGCTTTGGTATCCGCCTGCGCATGCAGGGCTGGCGCTGTCATTACTCGCAGAACGGCGGTCAATGGCGTCCCATTCCTCGCCGCCGGGTGCGGAAACTGGTGGACGAGTTGCGCAAGCTTGAAGGGTTGGAACCCCTCCGGGCGGTGCGGCAATGATCAAGGGCCTGCTTAAGCACGATTTTCTTATCCCCGTCATCGTCGCTGTCCTGATCAATCTGATGGCGGCTTCTCCATTTTTTATAGCCATTTATCTGGCGGAAGGGCGCTGACATGGATGCACCTGTCCATATCAAGATTGCCGATATCGATGTTCGCGACCGCTTGCGCGAGGTCGATGCATCCAAGGTTGAAGCACTCAAGCAATCCTTTGCCGAACTGGGTATGCGCACGCCGATCACGGTTCGGGTTGGTGAGGACGGTTTGCCGTTTGTACTATCTGCGGGTGCCCACCGTCTGGAAGCTGCCCGGGAGTTGGGCTGGCTGGAGGTTCCGGGCTTTATTCGTGATGAAAGCAAGCTTGATTCCGAGTTGTGGGAGATTGATGAAAATCTCGCCCGTTCTGAATTGTCGCCAGCTGACAGGGCTGTATTCACATTCCGTCGCAAGGAACTGTATCTGCTCAAGTATCCTGAAACCGCACATGGCGGCGATAGGAAATCAAGTGGCCAAGTTGGCCAGTTGATCGACCGGCAGGAGCGAAAGAGTTTTGTCGCCGCGACTGCCGAACTATCGGGGAAATCGGAACGTGCAATCCGGCGCGATGCTGATCGCGGTGAGAAGATTTGTGAAGCTGCGCTACGTCTGTTGCGCGGAACCCGTTTTGATAACGGAACGACGCTCGATAAGCTCAAAAAGCTCCCCAGTGACGTTGCCCAGATCGCCCTCATTGAGGGGTTGAAAGCTGAGGATAAGCGGGTTGCAGCTGAGAGCAAGCAAGCTCGTGCGCATACACAAAAGGTCAAACACGCAGTGCGCATGACAATCGCAGCTGAGATCGCAAAGCGGGGCAGAGAAACTGCGCCCGGCATTATCCAGAAGCTCTATCCGATCATCTATGCCGATCCGCCGTGGAAGTTTGAAACTCATTCGGAAATTACCGGGGGCGAGAAGGGCGCGGAAAACCATTATCCGACGATGGAATTTGACGCGATCTGTCGGCTGTTCAAAGAAATAGGCGATCCAGCCACCCCAGACGCAATGCTTTATCTCTGGGTGACAACGCCTATGAAAGGCCGCGCCATCAATGAACTGCTCCCAGCTTGGGGCTTTGAATACGTCTCAGAGCAAATCTGGAACAAGGTCAATATCGGCACCGGCTATCAGGTTCGTGATCAGCATGAAAGCTTGTTAATAGCCAAGCGCGGCAAAGGATTTTCGCCTGAGTTGGGCGATGCTGCACCCAGTCTCTATACCCAAAAGAAAAGGCGTCATTCCGAGAAGCCTGCTTGGTTCGCTGAGCAGCTCGAACGGATTTACCCGGACTTGCCAAAGTTGGAGATGTTCTGTCGCGATCCGCGTCCGGGTTGGGATGCCTGGGGCTATGAAGCTGCGGGGAGGGCTGTGGAATGAAGCCCCTTCGTGTTTTCGTCGCGTGTGAGTTTTCGGGAACGGTAAGAAATGCCTTTCTCGCTCGCGGTCATGACGCATGGTCATGTGATCTTCTGCCAGCAGAAGACCAAACCAACCGGCACATCGTGGGCGATGCTCGTGATTACCTTAATGACGGATGGGATTTGCTGATTGTCGCTCATCCGCCATGCACGAGACTATGCAATTCTGGGGTGCGATGGCTGACAAAGCCGCCGCGCGGAAAGACTGTCAGCCAAATTTGGCAAGAGCTTGATGAAGCCGCCGAACTGTTCTCGACCTTCTGGGATGCGCCAATTCATCGTATTTGCGTGGAAAACCCTGTCATGCACAAGCATGCCAAGTCGCGCATACGAAATTATGCGCCACCTGCGCAAAGCGTGCAGCCGTGGCAGTTTGGCCATGGTGAGGTCAAAAGAACCTGCTTCTGGCTGAATAATCTGCCGCCGTTACAGGCAACCAATATTGTTGATGGCAGGACGGCGCGCGTCCACAGAATGCCGCCCGGTCCTGACAGATGGCGCGAGCGAAGCCGTTTCTTCACCGGCATTGCTGACGCCATGGCTGATCAATGGGGTGGCTTGCCTGCCGCTGAATTTGTGGAGGCAGCACAATGACAGACACTATGCTGCCTATCCTCCGCGCCATGCATGACGCCGGGACCGACGCTGAACGCGCTGCAATCCTGCTGACGTGTCCGATTTCAATCATGCTGAAGTATCGTCAGGTGCTGGAAAGCGCCTGCGCTCGACACGATTTCGATGCTGGTAGCGAGTATCTCGTTTGCTTTTATGCTGCCATGCATCAGACGCGTTTTCGTGGAAACGTTCGCGGCGCTGCATTGAAGCATGCCGAAGGGCGACTGCTGCTGTTATCCGAGCAGGTGCCGTTATGAGCGCTGATGCTTCTGATCTGCGCCGCATACGCGCGAAACTGGCGGCGCTGGAAGGCGCTGACTGGCAGCTGTGCTGCGAGAGTGATGTTTCGTTCGTTGAGGCAAAGACGCGACATGGCGAGCTTAATAAGGTCGCTACGTTCCATCCCGGCGCTACATTTGACGAGATTGATTTCATCGTAAGTGCGCCGCGCATGGTGACAACCATGCTCGAATTGGTTGATCGGGCAATTGTTGCGATGCGACAGCGTGGGCCAAAGCAAGGCGGACAGCGCCAGTTGCAGAACTATGCAGCTGAGGCTGCAATGAAGTGCGACGACGACGCGTTCAAGGCTTTTCTTGAGCAACGGCACGGCCTTGAGTGGCCTTTAACAAAGGAACGGGCAGCGGAAAAACTGCGCACGATCCTGAAAATACAATCCAGAAAAGAACTGAACGAAAACAGCGCTGCGGCTGATCGCTGGCGGGATCTGCGCGCTGCTTTCGAAGCATGGCTAAGGGTGGGACAATGAGTATTGCCGTCATGTCGCGGATATTCAAAAAACAGTTAGGCTCATCAAGCCGGAAGATGCTTGCGGTTCGCTTGGCTGATTTTGCAGATGATGACGGTCGGGGCATTTGGCCTTCTGTCGCCACCTTGGCGCGTGAAACGGACCTGTCAGAGCGGACCGTGCAGCGCCTTTTGCGCGATTTTGTGGATGAGGGTCTGTTGCTAGTGGTTTCCGCTGCTACAGGTCGCCCAGGCGAACCGACGCGCTACGACTTCAACATGAAGTCATTGACCTCTTTGCGCGATGCAAAAGATGCCGCTGACGGGTGTCATGGTGTCACCGGTGACACGGTGTCACCCGTGACAACGGCGGCTGAGACGGGTGACATTGACGACGCCGACGGGTGTCATGGTGTCACCCGAACCGTCATAGAACCATCAGATAAACCATCATCTGAGAGAGAGCGCGAGGGCGATCAGGAAAGCAGGGAAAACAGGAAGGCCATTGAGCGTGCATTCAAAAAGGCTTTCCACGTTTGGCCGACTGCGGTCACGGACAGCGAGCCTGACGCGTTCCGGGTCTGGAATACGCTCTCGCCGGAAGATCGCTTAGCGGCTTCGGATGGTGCGGCTCGTTACGTCGAGGCCGCAAAGGCCATTGGACGTAAGGTTGTATGCTCCTATGCGGTCTATCTTCGAGAAAAGCGTTGGGAAAAGCTGCCAGCGAAAGCGCCGGTCGAACAATCGGGTTCGGTGCCAGCGCCGCAACTCGGCAAGATTTGGGGCGCACGCGTCTATGAGCTTTTGCTGAATGGTCCCACGCAGGCTGTCTCACTGAATGCATTCGAGCGGGACCTCGCAGATAGCGGACGCTTTACGGCGGAGGCCCTTCTTCGCGAAAAGAAGGCACGGCAAGGTTTCCCGGCTGTGAATGAATTGTTCGAACGTGCTGCGAACCGACGCGGTGCGCTTCTTCCTGTTCGCTTGCAGGCAATCAAGGATCTTCTCGTCCAGGTTCGCATCGGTAGCGATGAATGGAAGGCTTGGGAGGCTTTTCACCTTGAGCGCGGTTGGCCTTGGTTGCCCGATCTGGGCAGCGCTGAATGGGTGTATTTCCCAGCCGGTGGGCCACAAGGATTGAACGGTTTCGAAATAGCTTTGAAGGGATTGGGTGAAAATGATGACAATTGATCCACGTCAGATCGATAGAGCGATAGCATCCACTCCCACTGACGAACAGTGCAGGGCGATAGACAAGGTGATTGCAGAGCGCCGTCGTATCGCTCGTTTGAGGTCGGAAACAGCGAATCGCGCAGGAGATGATTCTCCATGGTTCGTCCTAAGCGTGTTGACTGGCCGTGAACTATCGGTGCGTGATCAGCTGATAGACGCAAATATAGAAGTGATTGTCCCCATGAAAATGGGGCCAAAGCTTCGTCGTTTTCATAAAGAAATACCAGCCAAACCGCAGCCAGTAATGGTCGGGTATATCTTAGTTAGATGCCAACTGAACAATGCATCTTTGGCGGGATTGTTAACGTTTGATCATGTCGTATCGGTGCTTGGTGGTAGCGAGAGGCCTTATTTGGTCGATGCCGATAAAGTAAATAAATTCAATGAGAAGGCCGGGAAAGGTGAGTTTGATCATGAGGTGCCGCAATCAGCGTTTACCGGCGTTAAGAGGGTCGCTATTCGTGAAGGTGTGTTCGCGGGTAAAGAAGCAAAATTCATATCGGGACCGGCAAAAGGCAAAGGTGTGGCTGTTGTAGAGCTCGAGATTTTCGGCCAATCTAGATCAATGATTATGCCTCTTGCATTCCTCGCTCCCTTATGAGCGTAATCCCTCCACGGGATGATCCGGTAGAGAATAGTGAGCCTCAATACACGGTAGCACGTGGGCACAAGTTGCTGAGGTGGTCGCGCTCGGACCCCGCCTTGACTGTCTCAATCACGAGACATCGATTCAGGGCCAGAGCGTAAGCTATGTCTGAAATTCACCAATCACACTGAGCGCCCATGTGGCGCTCTTTCCATATGTATATGAGGGTTGCAATGAACCTCGATGTGTCGACCGGACTGAACGGGTCGTCCGCAGCTGCCTATCTTAACTTCGATACAAAGAACTTCGATGCTCTCTTGAACTCTGTTGAGCGCGAAGTCATGCCGAAGGCAGCTGTTGCTGCACTCAACCGTACCGCTGCCGTAGGTCGGCTTGAAGTCCAGAAGGAAATGGAACTCAAGCTCGATGCGGTGACGCCATATGCGAAACGAGGTGTCATCTACGAACAGGCCAATAAGGATCGGCTATCCGCGACGGTTATGATTTCTGGACGATCATGGGGATTGAAGAACTCAACGCCACCTGCGAACTTCCTGACCCCGCAATTCTTTGGTGGTCAGCGCAATCTCAAATCCTTCGAACGGCAATTACAATCAGCCAGTCACCTGAAGTCCGGTGAGTATGCAGTGCCTGCGCGGGACACGCCGCTCGATCAATACGGAAATGTTAGGGTAGCCCTCATAGTCCGCATCCTTGCTGACCTTCAGGTCACGCCGCGAACCGAGGGGTACAACCGCAAGCGTAGCGATGCATCCACGAAACGGAACCGCAACTATCGGTTCGCTCGTTTCTTTGTGCCAGAACGAAATTCACACCTCCACCCTGGAGTTTGGCAACGCGACCCTCGCGATAATGGCATCAAGGCGGTGTTTTTGTTTGTCCGCATGCGTCCATACACCAAGCGTGTCGACTTCTTTGGTGTCGTTAAGAACGTTGCTGAAAAGCGCTTCGGACAGTTCATGGCCGAGGAGATCGGCAAGCGAATGAAACGGTGATCGGCCCATGACCGGAAAGCCCTCAAAAACGTTTCGGGTCCTTCCAAGCCCGGTCTGACTGCGGGTATTTCGCACGGCTGCATCGGGTCAGTCTGAGCCGGAAAACGAAGCCTAAACTCAAGGCTAAACTCCTAAACTCAAACACTAAAGTTGGAACATTGAGCGCGGGATTAAGCGCCGCCGATGCTTTATCCCGAGGTTGAGAGATGACAGCAACGCAATCGTTGCCCACGATGACGAAGGGTGAGTTTGCCCGATTGATCAATGTCACGCCGGGCCGTGTGTCTCAGTACATTGCTTCAGGCCAGATCGGGCCGGATGCCTTGGATGGAACAGGGCGCAGCGCACGCATCATTGTTGATAAGGCTCGCCGCCATCTTAATGGTCGGTTGGACGTTGCGCAGCGGCTCGGCCTCAACGGCATCGCAACTCGCGCTGCGCCTTTAGAAGAATCGAAACAGGAACTTGATCTTTCAAGCGCGCCAGCGGTCACGCTTCCTCGCACTGATGTCGTTGCCGACCAGATTGCACTTGAAAAACTCGAACAGGCCAAAATGCAGACCGCGCGGGCACGCCGCGAGGAAGCACTTGCGAAGGGCCGGTACATTTTCGCAGACGATGCGAAGGCTGAGATCACCCGTGCTGTTGCTATGGCTTATCGAGTGATGGAGGGCGGGCTTGCGGATATGGCGACATATCTTGCCGGTCAATTTGAAGTGCCACAGCGCGATATTCTGCATCACCTGCAGAAGTCATTTCGCGACGTGCGTGCTCGTGCCGCTCAGAGCTTTCGCGACGCTGTCGACAATGAACCGGCCCATATCACCGATGACCTGATGGATGCCGACAGCGAGGACGATCAATGACGCTCCTGTGCAACCCGCGCCGCCTCACGTATCAGGTGTTGATGCAGGAGACGCAACCGCCGCCACCAGTCGATTATCTGAAATGGGCGAAAGGCAATATCGTCTTTTCTGATCGCATCACACAGTTTCCGGGGCCCTACAACGAGGCGCTGTTTCCGTTCTTCTCAGAAATTCTGCGAGCATTGTCGCCAGAAGATGCTTGCCGCATGGTGACCATTGCCAAGTCGGCACAGGTCGGCGGCACGGTACTGGCCAACATCTTCACGCTGGGAACCATGGATATGGACCCGTGCGATTTTCTGTATGTTCACCCGACCGAGGAAAATGCTTCGCGTTGGTCAAAGCAGAAGTTGATGCCGCTCTTGCGGGAAACCACGGCTCTCGCATCGCTCTTTCCCGAAAAGAGCCGCGATGGCAGCAATTCGATCCATTATAAGGAGCGCGCCGACGGGCGCGGCGCAATTCAGGCAGCGGGTGCCAACTCGCCATCTGGCCTTTCGATGATTTCACCGCGTAAGCAGGTGCAGGACGATCTGTCGAAATGGCAGAACAACGAAGCAGGCGACCCGGAAAGTCAGGCAGAAAGCCGGTCGAAGGCGTTTATCTCGGCGAAAATCCTTAAAATTTCGACGCCGCTGATTGCTCCGGGCTGCAGGATTTCAACCAACTTTGAGCAAGGAACACAGGAACGTTACCATGTTCCATGTCCCCATTGCCGACATTTGCATGCGCTCGAATGGGAGAACATGCGGGATCATATCGATGCTGAGCATCCAGAGAAAGCAGGCTTCTTCTGTCCTAAATGCGGTGGGGAAATTCGGGAGCATCATCGCGCATGGATGGTTGATCCGGCCAATGGTGCAAACTGGGTTGCCAAATATCCAGAACGTGCGCGCTATCATCGTTCGTTTCACATCTGGGTGGCGTATTCGCCGCTGGAAAGCTGGGAAGCGCTGGCGCGGGCATATCTGAACGTCCAGCGCGGCGGCCCCGATGACAAAGGTAAAAAGTCAGGTGCCGAACAGGTCTTCTTCAATGACTGGCTGGGCCAGCCGTTTGAGACAGATGGTGAAGCGATTGGCTGGGAGCTACTGCGTGACCGCGCGGAACTGGGCAGTGTCATTCGCGGCGTGATCCCGCCTCGTGCGCTTGTCCTGACAATTGGCATCGACGTTCAGGGTGACCGCGTTGAATGGCAGCTTCTGGGACACGGTAAGAACCGATATCGCGTGGTGATTGATCGGGGGATCTTTGACGACACGGCTGGGCGGACTTTGCCTGGCTACGTCTCTCACTCTGGCCATATCTCAGAGCCGCAGGTGCAGTATGCTTTGTCAAAGCTTATCCAGAGAGAATGGCCCGATTCATGGGGCAACAGGCGCAAGGCCGATCTGACTGCCATCGACGGCAACGCCTATACCGAGGACGTGTGGGAATGGGCGCGCAAGCATCCGATCACCGATGTCATTATGGTTCGCGGTGACAACCGTGAAGCCGCCCCGATGTTGGGGCAGGTCAAGAAGGAAAAAGACAAACGCGGCAAGCCACTCAAATATCAGCGCCGCTTCTTTAACTTCAACGCTTCGGTGATGAAAGCTGCTCTCTACCGCTCTTACAAAAAAGAAGACCCTGAGCAGACTGGCTATATCGAATTTGCGAAAGGCTTGGGAGATGACTTTTTCCAGCAAGCAACTTCGGAACGACGGGTTCAGCGCAAAAACCGTGCAGGCCATCCCTATTATGAATGGGAATTGCCATCAGGCATTCGCAACGAAGCGCTGGACATGATCAATCAGGCGCAGGCCGCCGCCCTTCGTCTCGGCATCAATTACTGGACGGAGGAGGAATGGGACGCACTGGCAGAACGGCTCGCCAGCGAGCCACCGCCAGCCCAGCTCGATCTTGAAGAAATGATGTTTCAGACGTCGCAACCATCGCAGTCTTCATCAAGACATGAACCACAAGATAAAAATCCGCTCGTTGCAGCGGCCATTGCCAGAGCGCGTGCGAGAGCATCGCGCCGAGGCTAACAGGAGTCTCGAATGGCCAATCGTGAGATCATCCAAAAGCGTCTCACCGAGGCACAGGACGCTTTGCATCGCCTTCTGACTGGCGCTGCTACGGTGCAGTTAAGTTATCAGGGTGAAAGCGTGACTTACACCACAGCCGATGAAGGCAAGCTCCGCAACTATATTCGGGAACTGGAATCGCAGCTTGGTCTTGCGCCATCCCGTTCTCGTGCACGTCGCGTGGTGTTCGGATGAGCAATACAGTCATTCTCGACGGTTCAGGCAATCCGTTGCCTGAACCCGTGCGTGCAGCAGCTCGCCGGCGATATGCAATGAGCGCGGCCTATAGTGCAGCCAGCAACGATCATTCCTCTATGGCCGCATGGCGGCCCGGAACCTACTCGGGACAGTCCGCGCTCGGTTTGAACCGTGATGTTGTTGTAGATCGGATCAATGATGCTGTGCGGAACAGCGGCTGGGCATCAGCAGGTGTCACGCGTCTCGTGGATAACGTCATAGGCTCAGGCTGGCGCTTGTCATCGAAGCCTAATGCAAGAACGCTCAATCTCACAGAAGATGAGGCGGATGAGATTGGTGATCAGATTGAAGCGCTTTGGTCTGATGTGGCCACTGATCCCCGAAACTGGTTTGATGCTGAACGTACCAAGTCGGTCGCTGGCATCCTCGGACTTGCTGCCCGTCATCGTTTTACCGATGGAGAAGCATTTGCTGTCCTGCCTTATCGCATGGGTGGGAACGGTTACGGTACTTGTGTTCAAGTAATTGATCCTGCCCGATTATCAAATCCGATGGGGCAGATGGATTCGGAAACGTTGCGTGATGGTGTAGAACTCGACGAATATGGTGCGCCTGTTGCCTACCATATCCGCAAGGCACATCCGGGTGACGTCTTCGGGCGCATGCAGCAAATGTTTATCTGGGAGCGCATTGAGCGAGAGGATGAATATGGCCGTCCGATAGCCGTTCATTCATATGAAGCGACCCGCGCTGGCATGACACGAGGCGCGTCGAGATGGGCACCTATCCTGCAGCAGTTGAAGCAGGTGTCGGACTATAATGATTACGAACTGCAGGCGGCGTCGCTAAATGCCGTGATGGCTGCTTTCATCAAAACACCATTCGATATGGACCAGCTCGCAGATTCTCTGGGCGCTGGCGATATCGGAAAATCAATCAATGCATTAACTGCGGCACAAGCTGCAGCTTATGGGGCTGATCCTATCCGCCTCAAAGGCGCTCAGATCAATTTTCTAAACCCAGGCGAAGACGTCGTCTTTACCAAGTCTGAGCACCCGAATGCTGCATTCGAAGTGTTTGTGAATGCAGCCCTTCGTAACATCGCATCCTGCGTCGGGCTGACATACGAACAGCTCACCATGGATTGGTCGAAGGTCAATTATTCGAGTGCGCGTGCAGCATTGCTTGAAATTTGGCGCGGTCTTTCTGCGGAAAAATCCAGCTTCGCTCATTCCTTTATGCAGCCCATTTATTGGGCTTGGCTTGAGGAGGTGTTTGATCAGCGCCGCATCATACTGCCCCCGCACGCGGTTTCATTTCAGGCCAACCCTGCGGGCTGGGTGCGGGCTGCATGGATTGGCAGCGGGCGCGGTTGGGTCGATCCTGAGAAGGAAGCGAAAGCCGCTGCCATTCGTCTTGCAACGGGTCTTACCACGCAAGAATCGGAATCGGCGGAACAAGGACGCGACTGGAAGGAAGATATGATGCAGCGTGCGCGCGAACAGAGATTTGCTCGCAAGCTGGGCGTTGTGTCCGGCGAAACTGCAAGTGCCGGCGTCGTGTCGCGGTTTGCATCCGATCCAAACGAACAGGGCGATGAAGAAAAGGAAGAGGCAAGCAAATGATGCCATATGCCATGCCCGAAGTTGCAGCTCGTCTCTTCAACACGCCGTTGATGCTGCATGAGGGGAAAGCCAATATCATCGCTCGCGCCTTTGGGCCGCGCGTGCTCGGAAACGAGGTCAATGTTCGTGCATCACCTGAGATGGGAGTTCTCACGGAAGACATGCGCGAGCTTCGTGACGGATGGACCGGCGAGAAAATCTATAACGGCCCTAAAATGGTGGGGCAGGTTGCGGTCATCGAAGCGGAAGGTTCTCTGGTCAATAAGGGCGCTTGGGTCGGTAAGTCATCAGGTGTCACCTCCTACGAGGGATTGAACATCCAGATTGCTGATTGCCATGAGCGCGACGACATCAAAGCGGCAGTCATTGAAGTTGATAGTTTTGGCGGCGAAGTTGACGGCTGCTTTAACTGTGCCGAGGACCTTTTTCAGCTCTCTCAGAAAAAGCCGACAATTGCAGTTCTGACAGATCATGCCTGTTCGGCAGCGTATTTGATTGCATCAGCCTGCCGCCAGATTGTTATTCCGGCGACCGGTTATGCAGGCTCCATTGGTGTCATCTCAATGCATGTGGATGCGTCCGAATGGGCGAAGAAACAGGGGCTTGGCGTGACAATCCTTCGTGCTGGCGAGCGCAAAGCTCGTCCTGGCATGTTCGAAGCCATGTCCGACGACGAATACAACACCGCAATTGAGGATCTCGAATCCATGCGCGTATTGTTTGCTGAAACTGTCGCGCGCTATCGCGGTGGTCGCATATCACTTGATGCCGCTCTCGCAACTGAGGCGGATACGTTTCGAGGCCAGAAGGCAGTTGATCTCGGACTGGTCGATGCGGTTGCACGACCAAAGGATGCATTCAACGAGTTTCTGGCAGCGATAGGCGCATAAGCGCCCAGCCTGACCAACCCTAAAATCAGACAAACTTATAAGGAATAGAGCCGATGTCGCTTGCACGCGCTATCCGGGCCGCCGTTGGCGGTCGTTCCATGAAATACCGCCTTGAGGATGAAAAGCCCGAGGAACTGGAAGACGATGAACGTCCTGAAGACGCAGAGGACGACGAAAACGCAGACCCCGCAGCAGACGATGAAGACGAGCCAAAGCCGGAAGCGGATGAGGACGAGCCTGTTGCTGACGATGAAAAAGAAGGCGGCGAATATGCCCGAGGTCGCCGTGCGGAACGCAAGCGCATGTCGTCGATTCTCGGGTGCTCACATGCTGACGGCAATCCTACGCTTGCTGCTCATCTAGCCTTTAAAACCGGCATGAGTGCCAAGAGCGCCATTTCTGCGCTTCGTGCCTCTGGCTCTGCAGCATCTACGCAACCTTCACTTGCTTCCCGCATGAATGGTCGTGTCCCGGCCTTGGGTAATGGTGGTGTCACCACTCAGCCCAAAACGGCTGATGCGAAACTCGTCGCATTTGCCAAAAGCCGCGCCGCCGCTCGCAAGGCCTGAATCTCATAGGTTCGTAATTCCGTAAATCTCATAAGGGAGAGCTGCTCATGCAGACCCAAGATTATACGCCCGGCGACCTGCTTGTCGGCGATTACCCCGTTGCTGTCCGCACCGTCACAATTGGTGCTGGCCAAGTCCTGAAACGCGGCGCAGTGCTGGGCGGCGTTGCCGGCACCTTCAAGCTGTCCGCTGCTGCGGAAACAGACGGCTCGGAAGTGCCGTCGGCTGTCCTTGCTGTTGACGTCGATACCACGGCTGGACCCGTGCAAAAGCGCGTTTACACCTCTGCCGGTTTCGATAGTTCCAAGCTCATTCTTGGTGAAGGTCATACCGTTGACACGGTGGAAGCGGCATTCCGTGAAGCTTCAGCACCGCTCTACATCCACAAGCTCGCCTGAGCCTTCATCACTCATCATCTGCGTTTAGACGCCCAATCTAAGGATTTTCCGGAATGGAAAACTATCTTTTCAGCACGGTTGCGCTGGCTGCGGTCATTGAATCGCGCGACCGCCCTACAGCGTGGATCCGCGATACATTCTTCCCGAATGGCTTTCAGTCGGATTCAGAAGAAATCGCATTCGACAAGCTTAAACGTCGCCGCAATGTGGCACCGTTTGTGTCTCCACTGGTGCCGGGTCGCGAGCGTGCAATCCGTGGTCGACAGACGACCACTTTCACGCCCGCTTACGTGAAGCCGAAAAATACTATTCGACCAGGTGAGGGTTTCCGCCGTCGCCCCGGCGAGCGCATCGGCGGTGAATTGTCACCGGAAGATCGTTACCTGCAAACTGTTACCGACACACTCTTTGATCAGGATGACGAAATCACCCGACGCGAAGAGATCATGGCAGCCGAAGCCCTGAAATCGGGAAAGATCACCGTCAGCGGGGAAGACTATGAAACGCAGGTTGTCGACTACGCTCGCAAGGCGGAACTGACAGTGGCGCTTACAGGTGCCAATCGTTGGGGTGAGAACGGCGTGAAGGTCCGAACTTCCATCCGTGATTGGGGTACTCGTGTTGCAAAGGCGTCAGGTGGTGCTGCAACTGAAATCATTCTGGGTGCAGAAGCTGCAGAACTGCTTCAGACCGATGAGGAAATGCGGCAGCTCCTTGATAACCGCCGGCAGGCAGATGGCGTCATGCAGCTTGGCCCGATTGCTGCGGGCAGTGAGGATATGGTTGCAGTCTACCTCGGCTCTGTTGGTCAGTTTAATTACTGGCAATACACGCAGCTATTTCAGGATGATGCCGGCAACGATATCGAAGTGTGGCCTAGCTATGGTGTGGGCGTGGTCTCTCCATCGCAGTTACAGGGCTTTATGGCGCACGGTGCTATCCAGGACACAGGCGCAAGGCTGGCACCACTCGCCCGTTTCGCGAAGATGTGGGAACAGCAGGACCCATCCGCCACGATGTTGATGACGCAGAGCGCCCCGCTCCCGGTTCCCGGCGATGCGAACGCATCATTGTTCGCTCTTGTGCGCTGATCGCGTCTGTTGAAACGGAGGATCATTGAAATGGCTAAAAAAACTGTCACGCAGGCCTATGCAGCCACACTCATCGTCGGGGGCAAGGACATACCTCCCGGCACGCCTGTCTCTTTGCCCGAAGATGAAGCCAAACGAATTGGTGACATTTTTGGCGTCATCCCGGCTGTGAATGAGGCGGTGAAGCCGTCTCGCAATGCCACTGTCATCGCAAAAGCATCCGAGACGGATGCTCTCGCGAAGTCGCTTGAAACGGCGCAACAGGCATTCGATGCAGCAAAAGCGGCATTGGAAGGCGAAGACGCAGGCGATGATGAGCTGAAAGCTTTTGAGGCGGCAGAGAAAGCGCTCAATGCTGCTGAACAGGCGCTTCAGGACGCACAGGGCTAATGTCGCGGCCCGGTGTCTTTGCACAAATGGGAGGCGCTTTTGTCGCCTCCCTCGGCAATGTTGAAATAGAACTCACCATTGCAGGCGTCGTTCAAGCACCACTTCGGGGGATTTTTCGAAGCGTTCGCGATACCGATCTGATTAATCTCGAAGGCATCGCCGCCGAAGGCATCCGTTATACGCTCGCAATTCAAGGAAATCTGATCGATGCCGTTCGGCAGGGCGATATGGTCAAAATCCTTGAGAGTGATGACAGCAAGAACGTCGGGGATGTGTTTGAGATTGCGGGGCATGTTGATGATGGCCGCGCGATGAAACGTCTTCTTTTACAGGATCACTGATTATGCATCTTCGTTATCAGATCCTCGAAAAACTCAAGGCTGATCTACAGCCTTTCATCGTCACCAAAAACGGCAGGGTATCCCTGATGCGTGCACGCGCCATCGAGCAGGAGGATATGCCATTCTTCACTATCATTCATACGGGCGAAACATCCACACCCGATGGCGTCATTCTGGATGAGGTCACCAATCAGGAGCTGGCGCGCATCAATCGCCGGTTACTGGTCAATGTCATTATTCAATTCAAAGGCCGTTCAGACCCACAGCGTGAGTTCGATGAACTGGCAGAGTTGGTGGAGCAAGCGATACCGCCATCACATCTGGGTGGTCTGGTCATCGATATTATACCCACCGCTTCGGAAATGTTCATTGACCCGCAAACAGCCCAGAGTCTTGGCTCGGGCCGTGTCGTATTCGAAGTGAGCTATCGCACCTTCGCTGGCATTCCTGACCGGGCTGCCTGACCCTCGTTTTCAATCTACAGGAGAATTTGCCATGGCTCAGTACATGGGGCGTGAACTTGTCATCAAAAGATACATGGACGCCGATCAGGAATTCGTTTCGGTCTGCGTTTCCGAAGCCCGCTCTATCGAAATCAACAACGAAGAAATCGATATTACCAAGCCCGACTGCGTGAACCCCGGTAGTAAGCTTGTTCGTTCGCTGATGTATGGCATGCAGAGCATTGGTTTGCAGCTGGATGGTGCCTATGTCGGCAATGCGGCGCAGAAAGCGATGACCGGCGATGCCGTCAATCAGATCGTCACATCCTATCAAGTCGTGGTTCCTGGTGTCGGCACGTTCGAGGCAGACTTCCTTGTGTCAATGACACTGTCTGGTGACAAGACTGGCGAATTGCAGGCGCAGGGACGAATGTCTGCGACCGGCAATATCGGCTTCACGGCGGCAGCATAATGGATCCGATATTCAACCCCGCACGAGGCGAAGCCTCATGCCAGATCGGCAAAACGAAAATCGTGATGGTTGTTGAGTTTGCTCGCCTGGCGCAATTGTGCCAGCTGGCAGACTGCGACGACATGCAGACGCTTTATAAACGTCTGATCGGGTTTCACCCCAGAACTGTCATGGCTGCCATTCGAACACTGACAGTGCATTCAGATGGTGAGGATGAAGCCCGTAAGTTGGCACATGAGGCGATGCGTCAGCTTAGTGGTGCAGACGAACCGGAATGGCGCGACGCCATCACAAAAGCCCTCACGGGTCATATCGCGCAAGGCCATAAAATCCGAGATGAAGTTGATGCTATCGCTGATCTGGATCGTGCATTTGATAAGCTCGACCCGGGAAACGTCCTAAGCCCTTCAGTGTAAGTGAGCGCATTTCTCATATGCAGCGAATTGCGACTGGCCAGTTAGGCTGGTCGCCTCGCACTTTCTGGCGCTCGACATGGCCTGAAGTTCAGGCAGCCATTGAAGGGCGGACAGGTCGAAAACTGAACGATGTCATCACGCCAGAACGAGCGCGTGAAATCGCCCGACACCATCCTCCCACCAAATCCATCAGGAGCAAACCACAATGAGCACTCGCGCCGATATCATGGCCTTCATTGGCGCGAATGCTCGTGGCTTTCATGATGCGATGCGACGTGTTCGGGGCGATGCCAAGGATACCGCCCAAGACACCAAACGTGAGTTTGCTAATCTGTCAGCTGGCATGGATCGCTCCATGGGCCTGCTCAAGGCTTCGCTTGCGGGTCTTGGTGTTGGAATTAGCCTGGCAGGGGCGCAACAGGTCATCAGTGATATTGCTTCAATTGATCGCGAAGCCCGGCGCGCCGGTATTTCGATCAAAGCTTTTCAGGAGATGAAATACGTTGCCGAAAAGAACCGCATTGATGTCGATGCGATGATTGACGGCATGAAAGAGTTGAGCCTTCGTGCCGATGAATTTGCTGTCACGGGCAAAGGCTCTGCTTCGGAAGCATTCCAGCGACTTGGATTTGACGCCAAGGATGTGGCACAGCGTTTAAAAGAACCGTCCGAGCTATTCGCCGAAATTATCAAGCGTGTTCAGCACCTTAATAAAGCGGCCCAGATTCGCGTGATGGATGAATTATTCGGCGGCAGCGCAGGTGAGCGCTTCGTGGAACTTATTGCACAAGGTGAAGATGGCATCCGCCAGACGATCAATGAAGCCCATCAGTTGGGTATTGTCATTGAGGACGAGTTGGTAAAGCAGGCTGCGGAGCTGGATGCTGCCTTCAACACCGTGGTGACAACTGTCGGCGTGAGCCTCAAGCAAGCTGTTGTCAGTGTCGCCAGTCAAGTTCGCTACGTGCTTGATCTGTTCAATGATGTCGACAAACGCAGCCTTTCGACGCTGGAAAAGCAGCGTGGAGAAAAAGTACGCGCGCTCGAAATGAAAAATACGGGCGACTATCGTGGCGCGTTTTTACCTCCAAAAGAGCAGCTCGAAAAAGATCTTGCCGAAATTGAGAAACAGATCAAGGATTTCCAAGATCGGAATAAGCCGCGCGATAAACCCGATGACGGTTTTACGCTTCCACCCATGGTTATCGATACAGGTTCGAAAGGCAGCAGCCGAAAGACAGCCATTTCTGAAACCGAGCGGCAGAAAAAGGCGGCAGACGAGTTAATCAAGTCGCTGGAACATGAGCTGTCTATTGTCGGGCTGACAGCCGAACAGCAGAACATTTCTAATCAGATACGTAAGCTCGGTGCAGGCGCAACGCAGGAGCAAAAAGACCGCATCACTGAATTGATCACTGTCATTGATGCACAAAAGGCGGCTCAGGAACGAGCGAACAAATCGCAGCAGGATTTTATAACGGGTCTTGACCAGATTGGATCAGACGCCGTCGACGCACTTGGCAATGTGGTTACAGGTACAGAAGAAGCCGCCGACGCATTTAAAAAACTCGCCATCGAGATTGTGAAATCTGCCCTGACTGGCAAGGGTGCTTATGCCGATTTCTTTAGCAGTCTGTTTGGCGGATCGAAAGGACCTGGCCTCGGAGGTATCGTCGCAGGTCTATTCGGCTTTGGCGGGCAGAAGTCCATTGCGATGAATGGCGGTATAGGTCTCTACGCGAAGGGCGGCATCAGCGATAAGCCGGCAATCTTTGGTGAAGGCCCAATGGCGGAGGCCGCGGTTCCATTGCCCGATGGTAGGAGTATCCCTGTTGATCTGAGATTGGCTGACTTACCCGCATCGCCGCAAATTGCAGAAACGTCTGGCGGTAGAGTGTCGGTTGATGTCGGTGTCAGCGTCGATAACAACGGCAATCTGCAAGCTTATGTAAAGAATGTTTCTCGTCTGGAAAGCGTGGGCGCAGTGAAGTCCTATGATAAAGCGGGAGCGGCACGCTTTGCCCGTGATAGCAAACAGGCAGGACGCAGGGGGATGCTCAAGAGATGATCGATCTTATAGCAAATGTCGACTTCATCGCCTCTTATCCGCAATTAATCGTTCCTGTCAGTCAGTCCAAATTCGGCGGCAAAACCATCTCCAATATTGAATACGCCGATCCGTACCGTGTCGTTGACATGAAAACCGTTTCAATGCGGGCTGATCAGGCAGTGCAGCTTCAGGCGTTTATTGCGGCAGCGCGTGGAGGTATGGAAACGATTGTCTATCGTCCTCAGCATATTTGCATTCCCAGAGCTTATTGGGGAGATCCTAACAATCCGCATATCATCGGCACCGCCTCGCGTGGTGCCGTGACGAATGGCTATACGGTTCAGATAACAGGAGTTGTTCCGGGGTTGACGCTCATGGATGGTGATATGTTTTCACTCATGAGCGGTGATTATCGGCAGTTCCTGCAAGTCGTTTATGGCGGGGGAGCTACGGCCATGAGCACGACCATAACGGTCAAGGTTGATCAGCCCATTTCGTCTTACGTTGGGATCGGGGCGACGGTCCGGTTCAAGCAACCCGAAATGAATACAAGACTAATCAAAGACAGTTTCCAAATGTCGGACGGCCCATTTCCAATGGCGTCTTTTCAGCTTATCGAGGTGCCGAAATAGTTAATTTGTCTTTTTGCTGACCAATACGATTGGGACGTGAACAGGTCCCTCTATTCGCGTTTTCAAAGGCGAGCATTTTCTGATCAGCAGCATCGCTAAAACCCCAAGGCTGGCATCGGTTGACTTACTGCGATAGGAAACTACAGCACGTTTGATAACGCCACCTTTAGCAAGATCTATGCTGACGATAACTAGTCGCTCCTCCGGACGAGCTCTCGCTTTAGACAGCGTCGATATACACTGAGTAAGTTGAAGGCGTAGATCTAAGATCTCTTCGTTTGTGTATTTCGGCATGGTTACGCAACCAGCCAAACTAAGTGCGATAAGTGGAACTAAGATCTTTAAAGCGCCCCGCATTTGAAAACCTTCATATCAGACTCAAGTTAAGATCGGTTATCACATGGCTTTCCCAACTCGTCTACAGCAATTGCTGGAAGAGGGGCGCATTGTCGTGCGCTCTCTCGGTGATTTTCATTTCGGAACCGGCTTCTGGTATGTCTGGAACGGCTCATCTGAACTTGTCTGGAACGGAAACACATACATTCCCAACCAGCTTATCGCGATTGAAGAGCCCCCTATGCAAATGGGTTCAGAAGCGCTTCCGATCACCATCACGATGCCGACAGCAGCAGACTATGGCATCACGCCGGACAAGTTGGCCGAGATTGAGAGCGTCGACTACAAGGGGCGCTCGATCATCCTTTATGATGCATATATCGATCCGGACACACGCGAGCTGCTGCATGTGGAGCCGATGTATCGCGGATATATCGACACCATTGATCATGTGATTGATGGTGGCGAAATGATGCTAAAGGCGAACATCGAAACGACGGCGCTCGAAAATCACCGCGACGGCTATCGCACTGCCTCGCACGAAGATCAGCAGCTCATTTCACAGGGCGACAAGTTCTTTGAATATGCCTCCACCGTGAAGCTCGAAAACTTCTACATCACGCCATACCAGTAAGGGGCAATCATGCGCCATCCAGAATGGGAAAAACGTCTCGTGGCTGTCACGGAGGCGCACTTAGTCACGCCTCTCGTTTGGGGCAAGTCGGATTGCCTTCTCACTGCATGTGACGTTGTTTCGGCTGTTCTCGGTACCGATCCAGCCGTTGATATTCGTGGCAGATACAAGACCAGAATCGGCGCTTACCGGCTGATCAGAAAATATGGATTTGCCAATCTGGGTGAGGTTCTTGCCGATAGGTTTGAAGAGATTGGCCCCGCCATGGCAATGCGCGGTGATCTTGGTCTTTACCAAAGTACGGTTGGTTACTTCTGTGAATATGGTTTCGCTGTGAAGGGTGAGGACGGCTTACGCTTTCTCCCTCGCATAATGACCGAGCGAGCTTTCAAGGTTTCCTGATGAAATATCTTCTGGCTATTTTCTTTGCGCTGCTGGCATCGCCTGCGGCGGCGGAACCTGTTTCCCTGATCGTCGGTGCTATCGGTGCAGCCGGTTCATGGCTGTTCGGCGGGACGATGCTGGCCAACCTGGTGTTGGGTGGCTTGGCCGTTGCGGCGCAGTACGCCTATGCAAAGCTCTATAGTGAAGCGCCAAAATCATCTGCATCAGCGACAGAAACCAAGTACGGCGAGAATCTGACACGTGAAGTCGGTCTGGGTATCTTCGGCACCAATGGACATCATGTCTATCGAAACGCTTTCGACAAAGGCAATCATATTGTCCAGGACGTGTTCAAGCTTTCGGACTTCCGATGCACTGAACTTCTTCGCGTGCAGATGGATGGCGAGTGGAAATCGCTCTCTCCTGACCAACAGGGCGACGAGGGCCGCATCTATGGTCAGCGCGTTCTTGGTGTAAAAGACAGCGGTCAGTTATTTGTCCGCTTCTATCACGGTGCTTTTGATCAGACTTCGGATAGTGCACTTGTTGCATACGCCAATCCGGTTGGCCGCTGGACGACAGCGCATCGCGGTGCGGGTCTTTGCTATGTGATCGTTACGACCATCACCGATGTTGATAATATCACCGCTGTTCCGGGCCTTCGTTTCGAAGTTCGTGGCGCTCCTCTCTATGATCCACGCAAAGACAGCTCGGTCGGCGGCTTTGGCTCTCACCGCTGGAATGATCAAAGCACTTGGGAATTTTCAGATAATCCGCCCGTCATAATGTTCAACCTTGAGCGTGGGATTTACATAGGCACTGAAAAGATTGTCGGGCGTGGTATTGCTGCAAGCCTTCTCCCACTTTCCGAATGGTTCACCGCGATGAATATCTGCGATGAAGTCATGTCGGATGGCAGCCGACGATATAGGGCTGCCCTCATTGCGTCGTCTGGCGATGGTGTTACGCATGACTCGAATATGACGCCTTTGCGTGAGGCATGCGCCGGTTCATGGGTTGAAAGCGTACGTGGCCAGTATCCGATTGTCGGTGCCAATCAGGCAGTTGTTGCAACGATTACCGACCAAGATATCGCATGGGAAAAGCCCTTTCAGCTTTCCTTGCATCGCACTCAATCAGAATTGGTCAACACAATGGCTGCGACATATGTCAGCCCGGATCTGTTCTATGAAACGTCACCTCTCGCCACGAGAATTGACGCTGTTGCCTTAGCTCAGGATCGTGAGCGTTTGGCGTCAAAGGTGGATTATACCGCCGTCACTGATCCTCGCGTGGGTGACCGGCTGGCAGACATTGCAATCCGTGCCTCCCGCTATCAGGCGAACGGCAGCTTTGTCGTGCGTCCGAAGTTCCTCGGCCTTCAAGTCGGGCAATGGGTTGAATGGCAGTCAGTCCGGTATAAACGCACGATCAGATTTCAGGTTCATACAAAATCTCTTGGCGCGATGGGCAGCGACGGTGTTCGTGATGTTTCGATCAGCTGGAAAGAAGTTGGCGACGGTATTTTTGACCCGACCGCATACGAGACAAACCCACCTGTTCCAATTCCGAATGGCCAGCCGATTTATCAAACGCAACTTGCCAACTTCAACGCCATTCCAAACAGAGTCATTGGTGATGACGGTCAGGAATACCCCGGCATTCGTCTGTTCTGGGATGAGATCGCAGACACCACAGTTGAAGGCGTGGAAATCCAATATTGGCCTGAGAATGATCCGTCCCAGATATTCACGGATTATGTGCCGCGTGATGTGACTGTCTTTCAGATCGTGAACGGACTTACGAGGCTCTCTGAATGGAATGTCCGGTATCGTTTCAGAGTGGCGGCAGGAACGCGACCTGTGACTTGGTCTGCGCCAGTGCTGGTACTGACGCAAGAAACGTCCACAGACAACAGCCCGGTCGATTATGGTCGCCTCGATGATGACGTGACCGGCCTTCTTAACTGGATGACGGATGATCGACGTGAACTTGTTCGGCAGGCTCAAGAGAATGCTACCTCATCCGCCGATGGTCTTCTCAGTGCTTATTCAAATATCGAGCGTCTCAGTCGGCGGCTAACCAGCACATACGGGACAGCAAAGGCATCATGGCAGGAAGACATTCTGACCGCCACTGGCCCGAACAGCGCCATTGGTCAGCAGCTGATACAAATCAATGTCAGTCTGGGAAACAAAGCCGATGCAAGCACCGTGTCATTGTTGCAGAGCCGTGTTGATGGCGTCGAAGGCGATATGACAGCCATTTCCAATGCACTGACTGAAGTCAATGCATCGGTTGATGGTTCCGTCTCAAATGCGGCCTGGCGCATGACAGCGACACAGGGAGCAGGAGGCCAGTCTGTAAAGATTTCAGCGTTTGGGCGTGTTGGGTCTGGCGATAGCTGGAAACAGGCGGGTTGGTTTGTCAATGTCACGCCTACTTCAAGCCAGTTCGTTGTCATCTCCAATCAGTTTGCCATTGCAGATCCGAACGACGATGGCAGCTTCACTTATCCATTCGTCGTTGAGGATGGTCGAGTTGTGGTTGAGAATATCGTTGTCGGAACCGTGAAGTTTAAACGGCTCCAGTCCGACAATGAAAAGCTCGATATGCGCGGCGATGTGGGAAATGCTTATCTAAGGATTATTGTCTGATGGTTAGCTGGATCGTTGCAAACAAGCCGGGCGTAGGCGCGGTGATGAAGGTCAATAAGTATGACAGCGACTGGCCGTTGGATGTGCCGAACGATGCGCATAATCGCTTCTATTTCAATTCGGAGGCGAGCAATCTTTCCTATGTGTTTGGAAACTTTCAGACACCACAGCCCCTGAACAAATCGAACTATCCCGGGGGATATCTCCCGGGGGGCATGTATGGCCTGCAAACTGGTTCGCTTGGCGATCAGTGGGTTATGAAAAGTACCTACACGACATCTAATGAGACTGGCACTCGTTATGATATCTATGGGCTGATTGGTCGAATGCCTGACCTCGCAGGCACCATCCCATTTGCAGAGGTGAAGTTCATTTCTGCGGATGGAACATCTCGCATTCTCTGGAACAATAAACCGGGAAGTTCGAGCGCCTATTATTTCAGCGTCACTAACTATGGCGTGACTTGCTACTCGACGGAGACTGGCACAACTGGCCTCGGCTATCGACGTATTCCTTCAGACTTCGGCTATACCGGGTGGTGCATAAGGCCATCGGACACGTCCGCGAGTTTTGACACCTACCTCGGCGGCGACAAAGAATACGTGAATACGATGATCTGGGATTTGCCATGTAACAACGTGCCAATTCCTAAGCCTGTCGGAACGCCTATCGCAGGGCAGATAGCATTTGAAGCGTCCAACAACCGCATCAAGATGGCAAGGCCGGGGTTTTCAATTGATACAGCGACAGGTCGTCAGCTGATCATGGATAGTGACAGGACTCCGATCAAGTGTGTGATGATGGGCGAAACGCCTGCCATCGCGCCGGGAACATCATACTTTGTCGAAAAGCCTACTTCGATTGACTTCGACCTGTCCCCTTCAATGGTCTGCGATACGATTTGCAGCCTGAATGGTTGGGGATTTGCCATTCCTCCAGTCAACCTGAATACTGGCTTTGATGAACAGCAAACTTGGGCGTATTACCGCGTCGAACATGGCGGCATAAGGTTCTCGGTCGTCGGTACGCATTCGGTTGCTATTCGGTTCATGCTCTACGCTACCGGCGTCCAAGGCCGAACATCAGGCGGAAGCGCTGTAATCCGAAAGGTTGAAGGTCAATATCTTCAGATTAAAAGTCCGGGTTCCAGTGATGTCGCGCCGGGGTACAACGATATCCTTCTGGACACTCGTTTCGCAGCTGTGACGGTTTTGGCAGAAGGGTATATCCCAGCCTCAAGTTTCAGCGCAACCAATCAGGTTCACTGGCGTTACGGAAATATCGCGGCCCGTATTGATTTCGACAGCCAAGGCTTATTCGTGTTTCCCAAGGTTATTGTCGATTTTGGAGACATGTTCCGACAAGGCAATCACACCATGTACTTGTCACCGGGCGGTGGCGTTGAAGTGCTGAGGCACTCCATGGCGACTGTCGTCAACAGCGATCATTGCATTGTCCATATCTCGCCTGGCAACAGTGCTGGGTCCGTGACTGGTTTCCCAGACCCTGTCGGCGTCCGCTACTACATCCTCGGAGCTACCACGCTCTAACAATCCGAAATCGGAGAATACTATGGCTGTTTTGTCAGATTACACCTCTGGCACGATAACGCTTGCCAATGGCTCAACGGCTGTGACCGGAACCGGCACGCTGTTCGATGTGGCGAAGTTTCGTGAAGGTGACACGCTTCAAATTCAGAACCTGACGGCCGTCATTGCCAGCGTGAACAGTAATACATCGCTGACCCTGACTGAGCCGTGGACTGGCACTTCGCTGGCCGATGCGCCTTATCGCGCGCGATATTTGCCAGACGGTGCTCGCGTGACTGCGCAGGCTATGACGCTGATCGAATTGCTCGGCAATGGTGTTCTATCCAATCTTGCTGAGCTCGGTGTCGAAGAGGGCAAAGTGCCTGTCGGTAATGCGGCTGGTGAGTATGAGTTGAAGGATCAGTCGACCTTCGGCGTCCAAGACCCGAACGGCAGTCTTGGAAAGTTGGCTGCTTTGGTGTTGGCTGCGAACAAATTTCTAAGCACCGACACCGATGAAAACGTTGTCCAGTCTGACATTACTGCGGCTGCAATCGCACTGCTCAATCTCGGCGGCGCAGCGGCAGCGGACCGGCTGCCTTATCTTAATGGTGCCAGTGGTGCGGCGCTTACACCGATAACGCCCGTCGCTCGCAACCTCTTGGATGACACAACAACTGCGGGACAAAGAGCAACGCTTGGACTTGCTAGGCCTGCTTTCAAAGCAACTGTACTAAACGATGTTTCTCTATCAAATGGCGTAAATATTGTTTCGTTTCAAAATGTAAACGTAAATGTAGGGAACGGATGGAACGGAACAGTATTTACCGCTCCAGAAGATGGATTATATTACTTCGGTTGTGATTTTACCATAACTGGAGGTGTTGAGAATAATGGAAACACAATTCTATCATTGTTCGTAAGGAATAATTGGTGGCAAGAAACTGTCAGAGCTAGAAGAACAGATTACTTTCATGGAATTGAACTCAACACCATCACACGACTTGCAGCCGGGGAAACATTTCAACCAAGATTAACTCTTGAGGGTTGGGCAGGTACAGTTAAAGCGGCTGGCGGTAGAGGCTCTTGTTATGGTGCTTTAATAGGATAGTACAATGCAATATAAATTCATCAAATTCGGCCCTGAGGGCTATCCGCTTTTCTATTACTGCGAGATCACCTATCCGCCTGTTGTGAACGATGAAGGCGAAGCGATTGCTGAAAATCCAGGTATTCCATCTGACGCGCACGCTGTGACCGATCAGCAATGGCAGGATGCGCAGTCGATGAAGCTTTGGTTGTCGCCAGACGGAAAGATCACTGTCCCGCCAGAACCGGAACCCATCGAGATGCCAGATCCCGTAGTCATTTTGCCTGCGGTCACTCTGTGGGAACGTACTTCTAAGAAAGAGGCTGCTGACATTGAAGCGGCTATGGAAACTCAGGACGCGCGTTCTCGCAATATCTTCCGAACGGCGACGACTTTCCGATCAGATCACGAGCTTTGGCCGCTTCTGGAAAGTATGGCGACACAGCTATTCGGTGAAGTGCGGGCCGCTGAGTTGCTGGCTGCTTAGGTCTTTGTTCAGAAGCGAACGCGACGGTTTTGGGCGAGCAACGCCAAGAACACTACGGCCAGAATGGGCACTGCCCCGCCGATAACTACCTGCCCGATATCTGACGCAATGAACTCTCTTACTTGGCTCATCACTACTCCCTTACTGAAGAAACCCCGACTGACCTCTCAGAAAGCCGGGGCTACGCAAGCCTCCAGTCGCGTTAGATTGTTGGCTTACGCCTGACAGCTTTACACTTGTGGCGAGGCAAAGAAAACCCCGGCAGGCGGGCAGCCATGACCGGGGTGGCGCTCAATTGCATTGATCAGAAACCGTTGAACGCAGCCTTAGTTAGCAAGGGTCACGCAGAAAGAAAAGCCCCAAGGACACTTGCGATCTCTGGGGCCGATCCCGGCAGGCGGGCAGCCATGACCGGGGTGGTATCACGTGGACGCCTTGATTGTTCACGCGATACGGGAAAACTGTATCACCAAAAACAAATAAGAAAACCCCGCCACGTCTCCCAACGTCACGGGGCTGCGCATCAACGGGCATGCGATTGTCTCAGCGCGCTGTGTAAATAGCAAAATTAGGGCAAAAGAAAACCCCGGTGAAAGGGACCAAGCCGGGGCCATTCACTGGTGCAACCGAGCGGGGTGCTCATAGCAGTGAATGACTAGGAGATATCGCGGCATAGCGGTTGATCAATACCTGGTCAGAAAAAAGCCCCGACCTTGAGGTGTATCGCTCAATAGCCGGGGCAAATTTTACATTCATGCCATTTTATATTCTCACAATCTCAGGAAAACACAATGTCACTCGCCATCAGAGCCACGCAGCCTGACGAAGCTATTGATCCCGTTCTACAGCGAAACTCGGAGCGTCATCGCCTTTCCCATGTTGAAGAAATTCGATTAGTTCGGCCATCAACGCTTCAGCCACGGGGTTGATCATTGCCAGCTCGATCATTCCTGTATCTGTCTTTAGTGTCAGAATGCCGAGTAGCGGATCCTCATTGAGGACTGTAGTTCCAGCGCCCAGAATTTTATTGAACCCGGGACGTGATGGTTTAGCCATTGTGTGAGCCTCAATTGCGAAGGTTTTGCAGCCAGAGTAGCCGCTCATTACCAAGCTGGATCAATTATAAACATAAGTGAACTGCCGACTATACCGGCTGCGGCAATCTCGTTCGAATTTAGACAATAAAAACCCCGGCGATGAGAGCCATCTGGTTCGCCGGGGCTATTCACTGTCGTGATTGAGTGGAGGTTTGTAACAGTGAACACCGTTAAGCTAGGGCGCAGATCTGTGAAGTGAACTAGTCGCAGGAGCAAAATTATAGTTCATAAGAAACCCCGGCTGACCTCCCAGAAAGCCGGGGCGGCATCACGTGGACGCCCTGATTGTTCACGAGATGCGGGAAAACTGTATCACCAAAAACAAACAAGAAAAACCCCGGCTCGGAGGTCCATGCCGGGGTCTGCGCACCGATTGGGTAAGCGGGGGGGGGCTTGGGATCCGGTGCGCATTAACAATGTAAGGCACCAGTCAGGGTGAGTGAACCCGCTCTGTCATAACGATATCTTAAAAGAGGAAACAAACAAAAACCCCGGAGATGGGACCGGGGTTTGATTTAAAACTAGTGTTACAGTTTACGTCGGTTGTTCATGTAGTACCTGATCTCTTTCCAGCCGATCAAGGCTACCACATATGACAGCGTAGCAAGAATAGCCGCTTCAAATAGCAAAACCCAAATCATGATGCGCTTTCAAGCCTGAACTAGGCCGCCTCCTGATTTTTTGCCCTTCATCCAAGGGATCGCAACTTCTGGTTTTTCGAGAATTCCGTTCTTCTTGGCGAAACCTCGAATGGCGCTCTCTGCCGCTTTCACTGGTTTGATGCCATCGTGGCTGTCGCAGCACGCTTTCCAAGCGGTTTCGTAAATGTGGCCACGGTCATATTCGGGCCACTCGTAGAGAAAATCTAGCGCATCTCCGATGCTGGCAATCTCACGCACAAGGTATGGCCCGTCCTTCACGAATACAGGACGGTCAAACAAACGATCGTTCATCGAAGCCTCCATTTGATCGAACGCGTTACGTCGGAATGACGGCTTCGATTTAGTCAGTAATCGCGCCCTTTCAAGAGGGCAATTTATCAAAATATGAGGGAAAAATGAATACGCACCTTGGCGATACCCGCCTCTTGATTGAGGCGGGTCGAAAGCGTGGACTATTGCGCAATCAGATGGCGTATGTGTTGGCCACTGCGTACCACGAGACTGCGCACACGATGAAGCCGATCAATGAGATGGGCGGTGAGAAGTATCTCCGGTCCAAGAAATACTGGCCGTATATCGGGCGCGGATACGTCCAGATCACTTGGAAGGCCAACTATGAAAAGGCTGGCAGAGTTCTGGGTATTGACTTCGTGTTGAAGCCTGAACTTCTCCTGCAGCCCAAATACGCGGCACCGATCATTATCGCGGGGATGGTCGAAGGCTGGTTCACCGGCAAGAAGCTGTCGGATTACATCACCCTGCAGAAGTCTGATTTCAAGAACGCTCGCCGGATCGTCAATGGCACGGACAAGGCCGAATTGATCGCTGGATATGCCAAGGATTACGATAAGGCCTTGCTTGCAGAAGGTTATGGCGTTGGCCAGGTGGTGACTGCACCGGCTGCTGATGTGGTGCCAACTCCGGTTGAGGAAAAACCAATATCGAAATCTTCGCGCTTCTGGACGTGGATCGGCAGCGGTGGCGCAGGTGCTGCAATCCCGTTTGTCGATTGGCGGGTACAGATGGCGCTTGTCGTGTTCGTTCTTGCGCTCGCGGCTTATGCAATCTTCACCATGCCACAGGCCAAGGCCAAGCTTGAGAAGCTGGTGGACGCGCTATGAGCGTCATTTGGGCCTTAATCCCGAACTGGCTGAAATATTCGATAGCTGCCCTTGTGGCAGCGTCTTTGCTTCTGGCGAGTGGGTATCTCGCCGGTAAGCGCCAAGGCCATCAGGACGCCATCACATACCAGCTCAAGCAAACCGTGAAAGCAGAAAGAGAGAGGGGCAAGGACGATGAGAAACTACGTGGCCTGTCGGATTATGATTTGTGCGTTGTTGCCCTTCGTCGTCGTGGCTTGCCAATCGACCAGTGCGACGAGCTGCGCGGGGTTCAGACAGAATAACATCTCACCCGCAGGCCTTGTCGCTCTGATCAAAACGGATCGGGCAGGGGCTGAACGGGTTGAGGGCAACGATGAAAATGGGAAGCGATGGGGTTGCTGGTAATGACAACTGAAGCGGGACAGGACCGAGCCATTGGCCGTGTAGAAGGCAAGCTCGACCAGATCATCAAGGATATGGATCGGGCGCGGGATGATCGGAAACAGCAATACGAGAAGCAAGAAAAGACCGATCGAACCTTGGACGAGGTCATGCGCAAGCTTCGTAGCGTGGACAACCGCCTTGAGAAGGTTGAGGAGCCGGTAGCAGATTTCAACCGCTGGCGAGAGCGAGGTGTCGGCGCAATCATGCTCGTTTCGTTCGTCGCCGGCGCAATCATGCTCGTTTCGTTCGTCGCGGCATCACTTGGCGGTTTGCTGGTGACGTTCGGTAAAAAGATTTGGGCTGCTATCGTCGGCTGATCATTCGTTCGGGGCGGTTCCCGGCTCACCTATGTTTTCATTTTCTCTTTATTTCACACAGCGCTGCCCTAGATTAGGTCGTCTTAAGCTGGATAGAGGACGTGCTTAAAGACATATATCGAATAGTCATTGTAGATAGTTTGGTTTCCGAACCATTTAGCGCTCAGTCATTGGCGCCATACTTGCCGCTAATTGATGAAAAGAGAATTGCGACTTTTCTCAGGTTAAACGCGTCCGAAAATTCGCATAACCGGCATGCATTCTTCATTCGATATTATCGGGGATGGTATCGTTTTAATTATTTGAGGTTGGAGGATATTGCAGCTTCAGGCAAATAAAGGCCCCACGTATCCCAATGTCGCGGGGCCACGCAAGTGGTCGTACCCCAGCTTCCTCCAAGCTGGGAATTTATTATACTATCAAGAAACTGATATTCTTAAAGACGATTTTCACTCTTCCGGCTCAGTCCCAGCGTAACCGTTCGCCATTCCAGCTGCTACGACCCTAATAGCATTGGCCGTTTCCATTTCATGCCAGCCTGCCGCCTTGGCCTCGGCAATCAGGTCTGGAATGCCGGGTGTCGATTTTCCAGCAAGTGCAGCAGCTGCGTCAGCTTCAGACGTACCTGATAAAGTTGCTTGCTCGATAAGATCAGTAATGCCTTGTGCTACAGCCTCTTGGCAATCCACATCTCGGTCTGGATAGAAGCCTGATTGTTTTGGTCCTAGCATGTAATCCTCCTGCTCAAGGAAGAACGCGCCAAACGTCTAAAGGCTCCTAAAAGAGCGAAGTCTGCTCTTCATTATCGTTGCTTGGCGTCAGGTCGATTAGGTCAGCATCTGGCAAAGGCTTCTGCATTTCCTTGGCTTCATCCCACGGAGCGCGCAGCCACACGTCTATTTCTTCGGTGGTGCGTAGAATGACCGGCATTGCTTTTGGGTGAACCGGCTTGACCACGGCGTTAGGCTCGGTTGTCAGGAATGCGAAGATATCGACCTCGACCGGGCCCTCTTTCTTCTTCCGCACACCTTTCCATGTCGTCCAGATACCGGTGAATGCAAAGAGTGGCTTTTCCTCGTTGAGAGCGAACCAGTGCAGCGGCTTGCGCTTTGTCTTCGGATCTGGCTCTTGTCCGTATTCAGAGAATGAAGTGGCTGGAACGATGCAGCGGCTTTCGACGCCTTGCCAGCGCCGCCAATGGGATGACTTTAGATTTCTGACGTTCGTGACGCCTTTATCGATTTCCGTTTTCAGAAACTCACGGGGCGTCGGCATGCCCCAGCGCAACATCGTAAGCTCTGGGTCGTCAGCTTCGACGTTCCGAAGTACTGGCGCCGGATAATCTGGATACACATCAAGCTGCGGATCAACACGGTTCGTCACGTCACCGAACTTCGGGAACAGACGGCGCATGGCCTCATGATTGGTCGTGATGTTATATAGATTGCACATGCGCTCCTCCTGCTTGAGGAAGAATAGCGCGCATTTTACCGGCGTCCAGCCAGTGCCTCTTCGCCTTCTTGTTTATGGGCGCGGCAAAACCAGAGCTGCCCATACTTGGTTTTATATCCAAAGGATCCCCATGCCTTGCAGCCTTCAGCATCACACCAATGCTCAAAAAGCTTTCCGGGCTTGGACACGCGACCGTTATCACCACCATAACCGCTCATGCTAAACCACCCACAAAGCCGCTCATTTCTTTAAGGCGCACCATGGATAGGCGCATCGGTCCATTGCAGCCCCGGCGTTTGCATACGGCCTTTTTCTCGATCTCATCTAGATAAAGTTGCGAGCGGTCTTTTTCTTGGCAGAGCATTGTTCGATCCGTATAGGCGAGGCGGTTACATTTGCGGCATATCAATTCGAGCTTCTGATCGTCTGCCAGATCGCCAACCTTGACTGTTGTTTTCCAGTTTCCCATTACCAGAAATCCTCGGCGCTAGGGATCCGCGTGTAGCTGATCTTGCCACCGACATGACCGCCTGCCGGTGGTTTCCATTCACCCATGCTGACAATCGTGCCGGAATATTTCGAGTTGAGTTTATCAACTGCCCCGTTGGCGCGTTCCCATTTCTGGCGCAGCTCGTCGTCATTATCGAGCAAATCAATCTGCCGCTCGTCGGCTGGTGACAGGTCGTAAAGTGTGACGCCAACCCGAAAGATCTCGACGCCTTTCGGAAAGTCTTTTCTGACGTTCTGCCAGAGTGCATGCAGGCCGGATAAAATGGCTTGATCATCATTGACGACAGAAAGGTGATGCTTGCCAAACCATGAGCCGTCACGGATCGACAGCCAGAGCCATAAGCCCCCGGCGTAATAGTTCTCTCTGCGCAGGCGACGGGCAGCTTTCGTGAGCAATAGGCGCGATATCTCATATGCGCCGTCAATCTTGCGAGCTTCGGGCGGTAGCACTCGACCGTGGCCGAACATGCCGCGCTGCTGCTCTGGCGCTTGGATGTCATATCCGTGCAGCGCATACCAAAGCCGCTCGCCATTCACGCTGTTCCAGATTTTGCGCATGTGTTTCGGTTGAAGCGCATAGAGCTGCTCGGTGCTGTAAACCCGATTTCGATAAAGCCGCTTTGCCATGCTCGACCCGATGCCGGGAATATCCTCCAGCTCGACCTTAAGCAATGGCGCGGGCATCGAGGCGGGCCGCCATATCGCAAGGCCGTTGCCATAGCTTCCGTGTCGCTTGCTTTCTTCTTTGCCAGCCTTGCAGGCGATCTTCGCCAGCTGGCGGTTGGCGGCAAAGCCGATTGAACTGGTGATGTATGGGCCGATGTTGTCAGCAATCGCAGCTTTTATCCTTGCTGCGAGCAATTCAGGATCTCGCTTTCCGCTGTCATCGAGAACGCATGTCAGTTCATCGATGCTCTTTGCGGTGTCGATGGCGATCACCGTTTCGATCTCGCAGAGCAGGGCGTTATGTGCTCGGCGGTAAAGGTCTGGCTTTTGCGGAACAAGTACAAGATCCGGACACACCCGCAATGCGTCCTTGATCGGCATCACGTTCTTGACGCCTTGCGCCTTAGCTTCTTTCGAGCATGCAATGACTGCTGTGCGGTTTGTGCCTTCAAATGGAACCACACCTATCGGCCTGCCGCGCAGGCGCTTGTCGCACTGCTGTTCGACTGATGCGAAAAAGCCGTCGAAATCGAGGTATAGCCGTTCAATCGCCTCCGGCAGACGCATTACAAACTCCAGAAAACAGGGCGAACGAAACCTGCCTCGCGCACAGGGGTGCACAGGAACATATTCCGCTCAATGTGGATATGTTCCTAAAATGTTCTCATTTGGAATAAGAGTCAATCCGCCTTTTTGCGGTTGTGGAAATCCGCCCTTAACGGGGTGGCTATCGGTGGCAAAACACCGAAAAGCGGCGGTCTTCGATTGGCGTCTAGCCCGCCCGGCATGACGGTAGGTCAAATGCCACACCCCGACCCTTGCGGGCGCGGGCATACTGGCCTCTACAGGTTAATAAAAATGCAAGAAGGTTTTTCTTTTACGAGCGTTCGTCCAGTGTCTCCGGCTGCGAGCTACATTGGCGGAAAGAAGCAACTCGCGCAGCGCGTGACATCTGTCATCGAGCAAATCCCGCACGCTGTCTATGCAGAACCATTCGTTGGTATGGGTGGCGTGTTCTTCCGCCGTCAGCTGATCGCCAAATGTGAGGTTATCAACGATGTGTCTGGCGACGTGATTACGCTCTTTCGGATCTTGCAGCGACATTATCCGCAATTTATGGAAACGCTAAAATTCCAGATCACATCTCGTAAGGAATTTGAGAGGCTCAAAGCTTGCGATGCCTCAACGCTTACGGATCTGGAACGCGCTGCACGGTTTCTTTACCTCCAGCGTCTGGCATTTGGCGGCAAGGTCAACGGACGCAACTATGGCGTAGATACGGGCGGATCTGCTCGCTTCAACGTCAACCGCCTTGGCGTATTGTTGGAAGAGATCCACGAACGTCTCGCAGGCGTCCAGATCGAAAATCTGTCTTGGGCAGAATTCATTGATCGGTATGACACTCCGGGAACGCTGTTCTACATGGATCCGCCATATTTCGGTTGTGAAAATGATTACGGCAAGAACGTCTTCAGCCGTGACGATTTCGAGAGGATCGCCAAGCGGATGCAGGATATAAAGGGACGCTTCCTGATTTCCCTTAACGATACACCTGAAGTGCGATCAATCTTCTCGGCGTTCAAGATCTGCGATGTGTCGCTGACCTATACCGTTGGTGGCGGGCAGGCGAAACCAGTCGGTGAAGTTCTCATCATGGACCGAAAGCTGCCTGCTGTAGCGAATATGCCCGAATAACGGGCAAAGCCTATAATCTGACCTTTTGGAGGCATGGGCTTGCCAGAAAAGAAAACCGCGTTAAGATTATGAGCGTTGATCTCCGGATATCAATTATGAAGGCCCATCCAGCACCGTCATCTCGCTGGGTGGGCTTTTTATGTTGCCCCGGCGCTCTTCCCAAAACACCGGGGCGGCACGGTCGTTCGTGAGTGCGTCTCCGTAGCGCAAACTTTAGCCTTGAGAAGGCCGGATAACATGTGAATAGTCATTGGTGGCATATTGGCCGCGGCTATCACGTACATTGTGAGTGGCGGGCTAAAGGCGCTTTAAGCGTATCGGTCAGATATTTCGCTTACCCAGCATTAACCTTGATCGCATTTACTACGTTGGCTGGCTGATCCAATCCGCACAGCTTCTAAGCCAGCGTCCTCCCTAAAACCCGCTCAGTTCAATGCTGGGCGGGTTTATTTTTCGTCAGAACTAAGGCTAGGTCAAAATCCAGAGGCTTTTTTAACTGCTCGATATTCAGCTTTATTAGAAAATACGCTATTGGGGCGGGACATACCTGGTCCGAATATCATCACTTCGGCGCCTTTACTGTAATTGCGCGCGCTATAGCCAATACTAAAGTCTTCCTGCTCGCAATCCTTATAAATATTCTTTATCTCAGACACGTTATCGTAGGATACAAACCATTTGTGATCCTTTATTGCTTTCACTCGTTCCGCTAAAGCAACGTGATCATCGTGAGAAAAGTGGTTTTGATATAAATAAGCGCCCTTAACGTAGTAAGGCGGGTCAATGTAAATCAGGCACCTCTGATACACATTACTGAGATGGTCCGTGAGGAAAACGGAAGCATCGAGATTAGTAACGTTAATACGCGACCTATAAAATCCAATTCGTTTAATACGTGAAACAAGTTCCTCTTTATTGAATCTGCAATCTAACTTCCACTCGCCCGCTTGTAGTACGCCACCAATCATTCCCCCATTCAGGATACCTGATCGGTTGGTACGATTTAAGAAAAAGGTGGAGAAACCAATTTCTACGATGCTACGATTGGTGTGGTCTTTCTTAATATCACGCTGGATGCGCCAATTGTCGACAGACACTTCTGTTTCAAGAATTTTTGATATCAATTCGTCCGTGTGATCAACTGCGGCTTTCCAGAACGAATAAACCGCGAAATCCAAGTCATTGATATGTATCTGTTTCACTCTCTCCGAGAAAAGGAGTGACAGGGCTACAGCGCCTCCACCTGCGAACGGTTCAGCGTAGTGTCCGCCTTCGAGGCCATTCATCTGCAGAAGGGCCTCGATATAGGGAGCAAGTTTTCCCTTGCCTCCGGGATATCTCAATGGAGAATAGTTTGCCATTTTTACCTCGCTGGAATGAGGCGTAACATGTGTTGTCGCGCTCGGCCAGCGTTATTTTCCATTGACTTTAAGGCAAGCAAAGAGTGCTTGAAAATAGGGGTGCAGGCGATCCCAAACTGTGATCAATTCGCTTGGAGCTGGCAAAGCCTTGTGGTCGTGAATCGCTTTATTTAACTGATCGAGAGAATGTGCGTGGCTTTTCGTTCCATTAGCAATATCACGGGCATAGGCAAGGGTTGCATCCTTTTTGTTAGGATCCAAGACGTGGAGAGCTGCTCCAACCTTTTCTTTAAGCTTGATGCCTTGATCCAGCCAGCCTCCAGGATTCCTGCAGGTAACGCTCATATCTTCTAGAAAAACCATAGTGGCCTTTTCCGTGAAGATGCGTATCATTGCCGATCCAATGTGGGGATTGCTTTCGACTTTCAACTTGCGAAGCTCGTTATAGAGCTTGTTGAGGGCATTATTCTTAATACTTAAACCTTTGTCCGCTAAGGTCTTTCTGTCTCGAACTGGGTTTGCTCGTGGAGTGTTCGTTCCTGTTGAGCTTTTACTATTCGCGGATGCCGCTCCGGCGACAGACGCTCCCCCCGTGGGCGCTCCTCCAGTTCCTCCCGAACCGCTTCCGCCCGACGTTGAACCTGTAATCGTATTGGTTGTCGATAAACTGGATGCCTTGGGCGATTGCTTTTTCACGCTGAGGTGAGCATACCTATTAACGAAATCGGTTTGGGCATTTGCGTCATCGACTGCGCTAACAATGAATCTCTTATCAGCCATATCGGTGATCATTGTTTTGAGTAGCGATATGGCGGCAACTCGATTTCCGTTCTCGGCTTTAACAGAGTTGCTTTTCTGATCAAACGTTATTCCCAAAACCGGTCCAAACTGTGCTGTTGCTAATACGCGTTCGACCGTTGTAGTTTTCGATGCAATCCCTTCGAGAAGTACATTATCATCGTGTCCTTCTTTGGCGATTTCAGAAAGCGCAATCATCCATCGGGGAGGTCGCCCTTCTGTCGCGTCAGCTCTAGCTGTTGCGATGGCGCCCCACTCGATAGTCCCTTTGCCACCCATGGCATTGTAATGTTTACGCTTTATCCACTTGTAAGCCTCTTGCCTATCAAGAATTACGCAGTCAACTTTCTGGATATTCAAGGCGAGGAATGAAGGACTTAAATCGCGAAACGTTGCGTGAGTTGCGAGATTTATCGCAAGCGACGGATTAATGAGAGTTTTCAAGGCGGTTAGGCGACGGTTGCCTTCGAGTACAATGTATTGGTTGGGATTATTAGTATCTTCTGTCACGATAAGACGAACCGAAGGATCTAATCCTTTGAGATCAACTATGTCTTCTGCTAGCGCGGCAACTTTGTGATTTTTCTCATCGGATAGAAGCACAGTAATAGCCTCTCGTTCCGTCTTTACTTTCTTGTGTCGAAAATTTTCTACATCAAGGGAAATCGCTGAAATATCGATATCCATTTGCCCCTCCGAAGACTCACCCAGTTAAGCATTTGAACGAGTTATATCAATTTGCAGTTGATAATCTAGATGGCGGCGGGCAGGTCAAGCCTGTCGGTGAGTTTTAAGCCAATGCTTTAGCTCATCTGACACTCAATTTCCTCTGAAATGGTGTCAGCGGCTGCCACAAGAACGGTATCGAGACGGTGAGTGTACCGGCTTGTTGTGCCGCTTCCTGCGTGTCCGATTATGGCTCCGATGGTGTTATCGGAATAATTTAGATCGGCAGCGATAGACGCATAACTGTGGCGAAGTGTATGAGCGGTGACGCCTATCAACCCGGCCATAGTCATGATTTTTTCAATCAAATCATCCAGTGAGCCGATATGATCAGATGGATTTCTTATGCCGGGTAGTACCCATCCGGTTGTTATGTCAGACCTGATTTCTTTCAATACTTCAACTGCAGCCTTTCCGATCGGTCTGACAGAAGCGCCTGTTTTACTGTCGCCAAGTCGAAAGCATTGTTCATCAAGACTGACTTCTTCCCATCGGAGCTTGACGATTTCGCCCAGGCGACAGCCTGTGAGCAAGAGTAGCTTAGTGCCGATTATGCCCTGCCATGCGACGGCGTCAGCGTTGCTCAGTGCCTTGCCGATGGCTTTAAACTCGCTGGCGACCAGTCGCCTTTCTCGGCGTTTGTCGGCTGGTCTTTTAACCCCTTGCGCCGGATTAAATTCAATAATGCCTTCTGACACGGCATAAGAGAGGATGCCGCCTAGTAGACCTACTGTGCGAGCGGCAGTTCCTGCGCCACCTGAAACCACAATTTTCCCTCTCGCTTTATCAGACTTTCCTTCGAAAGCTGTCTTGCCAACTGTTACATCTCTGATGAATTTGGATATGTCAGATCTCTTCAGGTCAATGACAAGAGATTTACCGAGAAGCGGTTTGATGTGGCGCTCGATCCGGCCTGTATCCGTATCTAGAGTCGATGACTTTTTGGGTTTACCGGACCGACCAAGAATTAAGCCCTTCTTGGCAGCCTTCAGATAATTGTCGCATAGATCTGTCACCGTCAGCGAGCTGCGCCGTGTTTGTCTCTCAAGCAGTGGATCTTCTTTTTGCAAAACAATCCCGCCAAGTGTTTCGATGGCAAGTTTGCGGGCTTGCTCGGTCGTGATACTCCCGTGCCGACCAATTGTCATACGGCGCCGCTTGCCTTCAGGCGTGCGATAATCGACGAAATATGTCTTTGATCCAGCCGGATTGACGAATAAACCGAAGCCTTTAAGATCGCTATCCCAGACCGTATATTGCTTCTCACGCGGATCTGCGCGATCCACAATCGTTTTTGTAAGCTTCGCCATTTCACCCCTGCCTTAGCGATTCTACTCACTGAATACTCACCATGAAAATGGAAAAACGTGAAGGTGCCCGGAAACAGGTTACGGCATGTTACGGTTGCAAGTCATTGAAAACGATGGAAGAAAGAGTGATAAAGAAATTTTGCGAAGCTAAGAGAAATCGTTTCCGTATGCTCTCCGAAGGCAGAGGTCACAGGTTCGAATCCTGTCGGGTGCGCCATGAAATCAATGACTTATAATTGCTTCTGCCACTGCTCACAGGTTCAGGTAAACCTAAAATTTTGAGGTAGAAGCCGCGCTATTCGTGAAGAATCACGACAATTCCAGCTATTTATAGGTGCTATTTAAGTGTCCTACGTTGTTTATCGTTAATGACGAGGGCAGCCGCCTTGTCTCGTTCCAAGACTCACGATCTATTACGCAGAAATTATACAGGACAAGGTGATATGGCTCAAAAAAATGCAGTTAAAGCTCCAGCTATGATGGCTGTTGCAGGAGTAATATTCTTAATTGGTGGCTTTTATCTCCAGTTTAGCGCGTCAGGGGTTTCTTCGGCTGATCAGATGCGTTGTGAGCAGAATGTCAAAAATCTCTACAAAGACAGTGCCGAGGCGCAACAAACACTCACGCCAACATGCAATGAGCCAGGCGTTGTTGCCATGATGGATGCAAAGGCAAACGGATCAGGCGCATTCGACGCAGCGGCAGCAATAGCTTCGGCTAATCAGTCTGAAATCGGTTCAGGCGCTTTGGGTTATGGGCTCATGGGCGTGGGCATCGCACTTTTGATTTCAGGACTTTTTGGCCTGTCTCGCGCTAGAAAGCTTGGCTAAAATCTATCAATAAATGCCAGCTGCACTTGAAGTCGGCATTTGACCGCTGACTGTCAGGCGAGGCGGGTATGCGCAAAACGGGTTCCTGCCTTGGTTTGAATGTGCTTAAAGAAGGCACGAAGTTTATACAGGAGCTAAATGTGCATTCTTTCGGCAAGGTAGCCATAGCCAGTGCGATTGCTATTCTGATGGTTTCTCCTGCACTTGCGGATGCAAAGACGGATTCACTTCAACTCAGGAAATCCGTAGTTGAAGGGTTGTTTACCTATATCGAACTGGGTGAGAATTCTGACGGGCGTTCGAAGGCGCTCGGCATTGCGATGGAAGAGAAGGTGCAGGTACCTGTTGCCAAAGCACAGTATGAATGGCAGGAAATTGCGAAGAATAGCTCCGATGCTGGCGCATATGAGGCGTATAAGATGTGCGATACAGCAGCCAGTTCGCTTCAGAATATTGTGAAGATCATTGCGGGTTACATCAAAAGCGACAGCACTCAAGAGCCGGAATATGATTCCGCTCTGACCAAACTGGGTGCTGATCTTACCGAGTGCGAAAAGGCGCTCGATGTGCAGCTGACCTTCTAATCATTGATACAAGATATATTGGTAGCGGCGCTCGAATTGCGAACGCCGCCATTTAAAAAATTATTTCAGGTCAGCGAGAATATCGTCATAGACCTTGCAGGCGCTTTCAGGATCTGTTGTGAGCTGCGACTGCGCACCGGAAAGCTTCTGTGCTACTTCGGACGCTTTCTGTGGATCCTTGGCAGCGAGTTCCTGCATCTTCGTGGCAAACTCTGTTGCCTTTGCACTTACTTCTTCAGCTGTGCAAGCGAGCGAAGGTGAAGCAGCGGCCATTACAACAGTGATGGCAAGAAGGTATGCTTTCATTGTTCGTTCCTCGTGACTAGTCAAAGTTATATTAGACAATCCCGTATAATGGCCTGAATATAAAAGTGAAATAAGCTGAAAATCACATAGTATGTGCGAGATTAACAATAAACCTGCGATCATCCATCGGGATGCGCTATGAGGGCTGTGCGAATATTCGGATACCTCAATATCCACCAGAATGAGAGTAAATCTAAATAGATCAAAATAATTGTCGATACTCGACTATTCAGCTTTGTTTCGTTTTTAATATCTGACTTTTGCGCTTATTGAGCATCTATTAATTAAGCGTATGAGGAGATGATATGCGTCATATTCCAACAGCTATTGCCGGTTTTATTGGCTTAGCCATTTTGAGTGTCATTCTAGGGTCCTGGTATACTGTCGATGAAGGTGAACGAGGCGTTATTCTCCGTTATGGAGCAGTTGCTGGCGTTGCCCAGCCGGGACTTGGCTTCAAGATTCCCGTGATTGACTCCGTAGTCCGGGTTTCTGTGCAGTCCAAGGCCGCAATTTATAATGGTATGGAAGCTTATAGCCGGGATCAGCAGCCTGCCACGATGAACCTTTCGGTAAATTACCGTATTCCGCCAGATCGTGTGGAAGAAGTCTATGCCACCTATGGCGGCGAAGATGGGCTCTTGTCTCGTCTGGTGGAGCGTCGCGTATTTGAAGAAAGTAAAACGGTTTTTGGTCGCTTTGCTGCCATGACGGCTATCCAGGAACGTGGTCGGCTTAATCAGGAAATCGCAGATGCGATCCAGAAGAGTGTGAGCGGCCCAGTCATTATCGACAGCGTACAGATCGAAAACATCGATTTTTCTGATGCATATGAAGCAAGCATTGAGCAGCGTATGCTGGCCGAAGTGGAAGTTCAGCGCCTTCGCCAGAATGCTGAGCGTGAAAAAGTACAGGCAGAAATCACCGTTACGCAGGCCAATGCGCAGGCAGATGCACGGCGTGCCGATGCTCAAGCACAGGCTGATTCCGTACGTTTGCAAGCACAGGCCGATGCAGAAGCAATTCGCTTGAAGGGTGACGCAGAGGCGCAGGCTATCAAAGCACGCGGTGATGCATTGCGGGACAATCCAGGTCTGGTGTCTCTAACGCAAGCTGAGCGGTGGAATGGCCAGCTACCGACGACCATGCTGCCGAACGGTTCAATCCCTATGCTGAATATCACGCAAGAATAATTCGACATTTGATACGTTGGCGGGTCGAAAGGCCCGCCATTTTTGCGAACATAAGCCAACGGGAACGCGCGAATCGGAAGCTTCACGTTCACATTATCTAATTAATCTATATGGCTAATAATAAACGAAACTTTGTTTCCAAACATTCTTCTCTTGAGAGAAGAATGGCGCGAGTGACGGGGCTCGAACCCGCGACCTCCGGCGTGACAGGCCGGCACTCTAACCAACTGAGCTACACCCGCGCATTGTTCTGATGTTTTTCAATCAGGAACGCTGCTCATGTATTCGGGAAGTGGAGCAGCGTCAATCGTTTCTACGCTTAAGACCATAAAAAAGTTCGGATAATTCTAATTTAGGTCTGCATTTGTGGAAAACACCTGAAATCCGCTCCCTCAGGTCATGGGTAAATGATCATCTGGTACTGAATTTAAGTAAAAGCGGCACCCCAAAGTGTGTGCCGCAAATGAGATTCGCTGTTACTTGACGGATTCGCCGGTCTTAGGATCGATTTTGATTTCGACCTTCGCGCCATTCTTCATGAAATATTCGATTTCATAATAGCCGCGATCATTCCAATCGACTTCATCGATGTATTGCACATCGGCGGTCTGTTCGATCTTGGCAATGATTTCAGAGAGCTTTGCACCCTCTGGAGCCGCGGCGAAAGCGCCGGCAGAAGTTGCTGTGAGAAGAATGGCTGCGAGCATGGTGCGCATGAAGAACTCCCTTCGATTGATATAGTTTCTAGGTAAGGCCTGAAACGCACATATCAAGGTGGTGCTTCGCCAAAGACTCTTATTGCCACGAGCCAAAGTGTGTCTGCAGAAAGCAGCCAAACACGAGGAAGGCCAATATGGCCAGGGCGATCAAGAGTATTTTCATTTTTTGATCATCCGCATTGTTCAGATCACATACAAGAAAACTGTATGTGATCTGAACCTGTCAGATTGATCGGTTTCAGGAAATGATTTCGATCAACGGTTACGATTATCGACCGAAAATGCGCCAGCACCGGTCGCCACCAGTGTCAGGAATACGAAGCAGAAAAGAATGGCTGCATCGCCGCCATTGGCGACAGGGAAGAAGCTCTTTGGGAAGTGTGCCATGAAATATGCAAAGGCCATATGGCCTGAAAGAATAAAGGCGACGGGACGTGTGAACCAGCCCAGGAAAATCAACGCGCCGCCAACAATTTCCAGAAGCGCCGATGCAAGCTGAATAGCAGACAAGCTGTCAGGGCCCGCGATTGGGAAGCTGAACGCTTTCTGTGTCCCGTGCTCAAAATAGAGCAGCGCTGTCACGATACGTAGGATGCCAATAGCATAGGGTTGATATTTATTGAGCGAGCTTGGTTCTGCCATCAGTTTCTCCAAATATGAGTTTTAAATTCAACAAACTCATGAAGCCAGAAATGTGGGAAAATGCAAGCAGTCGCTAATTTTTAATCCGCGCAAACCTATCTAGCGACAGCGAGATTGACCGAGTTTCACCTCAAACTGGCGAGGTCCAACCGTTCCATTTTTCATCGGTTTGGGGACAATATTCGCTCTGAGAGAACAAGGTCCGGCAATGATCTGATATTGATCTTCCTTCTGATAGATCACTTTGCTTATCGGATACTGCGGAAGCGCGGCTGCGGCGGCCTCAATGACAGCGGTTAGCTCTTTTGCACGTTGATAGTTCGGAGCAAGTGCTGCTTGTGAACTGGTGGTGATGAGAAGCAGGGAGAGAGTGCCGAGAGCTAATTTCAGTCGCGCCATGGTGTTCTCCGTCTATAACAGCATAAAAATAAATGGAGCGGGTAGCGGGAATCGAACCCGCGCATTCAGCTTGGGAAGCTAGGCCGTGTGGACGGATTTGATTAAGATGAAAGCAGAAGCGATTGCGACGATGGATCGGAAGTTTCTTGCTGTTTTCTCGCAGCGTAATGCGACACGTTTGAACCGTTTGAGCTTCCCCATCATTTGTTCGATACGTGCGCGACCTCGATAAAGCGCCGTGGCAAAATGCTTCGGAATATTACGCCTGTTTGATCTGTAAGGGATCACAGGGATAGCGCCAGCCTTTCGCGCAATCTCTCGATTAACGTCGCTATCATAGCCTTTGTCAGCAATGATAGCGCGGTGCCTGACTTGAGGGCCCGTGTCCATGAGGCTTTCAAACTGTTTGCTATCGGAGGCTTCGCCTCCGGTCAGTTCAAAGCCAAGGGGCTGACCATTTCGGTCGGTTTTCAGATGGATTTTGGTTCCGAACCCTCCACGAGACCGGCCGAGCGCTTGACCTTCCTGCCCCCTTTAGCGCCTGCTGCAGATACATGGGCGCGAATGACGGTGCTGTCGAACATAGCGATAAGATGAGCGCTTTCATCAAGCCCAGCCAAAATGGAAAAATAGTCCTCGAAAACACCTGCTTTACCTAAACGGTCAAAACGCTTCCATACGCTGTTCCAGTTACCAAACCGCTCAGGCAAAGCCCGCCATGAGATGTTGTGAAGGGTGAAATAATGCAACGCCTCAAGGAATAGGCGGTCATTTTTAGCTTTCGCGCCAACGGCTGGCAGACAAGTCCGAAAAACCTCAAGTGCCAGTTCATAGTCATTTTCTGTCATCTTGGTGCACATTACTGACCTCCAAATCACGTCAGCAATATGTGAATCACGTCGAGAGAAAGTCTGGAACCGGAAAACTTATACCTGAGTCAATTCGTCCACACGGCGTAGCAGGCTACCATTACATCATACCCGCCCAGTATAACCTATCCTAGCAAGACGCAGGTCAGCACGCCAGTGCTGTTGGAATACTAGCGCCGCAATCTTATCTTTATCGGTTCCAATCATTAATAGGCGTAAGAAGATTTCATCGCGGTTCCCATTGATATCCGTAAATCCGTCGCCATTTGCGGTACTCAATATTTAAACCGAAATTTCCAACAGGTACCTATGGCCACATCTTCCAAGCGCCGAGCATTGCTGATCGTCAATCCAAAAGCCCGCAACGGCAAAGGGTTCAATGCCGACATGCGCGGGATACTCGAGCGCGGCGGCATTTCTCTCATTGAGAAGACTGCGAAGGGGGCTGAAACCATTTCTGATGTCATCCGTTCCAATAGCGAAGTCGATTTGGTGATTGTCGGTGGCGGCGACGGTACATTGAACGCAGCCGCACCTGGCCTCGTCGAAACGAAGGTGCCGCTTGCCATATTGCCGCTTGGCACGGCGAACGACTTTGCTCGCACAATCGGCATTCCCGCCGACCCCACAGAAGCCACGCGGCAGCTGCTCACTTATGAACAGCATCCCATCGATCTTGGTGAAGTGAATGGCCACCTCTATTTCAATGTGGCGAGCATCGGCTTTAGTGCTGAACTCGCGCAGAAACTGAGTGCTGAGGCCAAGAAAAAGTGGGGTAAACTCGGCTACGCCATTGCGGCTGGCCGTATTCTGATGCGTTCAGAGTTGTTCACTGCCTATCTCGAACATGATGGCATTACAGAGCAGATAAAGACGCTGCAAGTTTCGGTCGGAAATGGCAAGTTTTACGGCGGCGGCATGGCCGTCGAAAAAGATGCAGCCATAGACGACGGCAAGCTCGACTTTTATAGCCTCGAAGTTGACCATTGGTGGAAATTGTTGCGTCTGTTACCCAGTTTGCGTCAGGGAACACAGTCAAAGTGGGACGACGTTCGTGCATTTCCCACGACTGAAGTTATCATTCGCACCAAGAAGCCAAGGCCAGTAAACACAGACGGTGAACTTTCAACCTGGACCCCAGCTCACTTTCGCTTGCATCGTGAAGCGGTCAACGCTTACAGGCCATTCTCATTCTGATAAAAAATGGCCCGCTCTTTAAAGAACGGGCCCAATTCATGACGTTAGGTGACTGGCTCGGAGGTCATAAGAGCCATAGATGAAACGGGCGAGGAGCCCAATCGTTCCATCATCAGAAGAAAAAGTACCAGATAAACAGAACAGCGATGAATGGTACGCCGAGAAGCCAAAGGATTAGTGCACGGAACATATTGTCTCTCCTTCATGTTGTAATTTCAACGATCTGGCAGGAAATTGGTTCCCATAATGATTATGTTCACAACTGCTTCGGTTCGACTCATTTCAGGGGATTTGCAAAAACTTTAATGATCCGTCAATAATTCAGTGACATCACTAATTTCTAAAAGATACGATCGGCCTTACGGTCATAGTTAGTGTATTGCGGGCGTGTGGCGTATGAGTTCAAACGGGTGGCGAAACCGTGCTAAGAATGCAGATCTATCGATGATGCGTCAAAAGCGCGGATCGACTGCTGTGTTGACATTCATGGCGCTGGCTGTGGTTTTGGCGGGTTGCGCAAGCGCCCCGCAGCCGAAATCGTCGAAGAAAAAGCACCCCAAAGAATATTTTGCCGAATCCAAATATGGCGTGAAAGCCAGCCCACGTGTCACCAACCTTCAAGGCAAGCCATTGCCACGTGGTGGTGGCCGCGATCAGGTCGGTAAACCTTATCAGGTCAAGGGCCGCTGGTATTATCCAAAAGAAAACAAGAATTACGCCTCAACGGGTCGTGCTTCCTGGTATGGCAGTGCTTTCCACGGTCGGTTGACCGCCAATGGCGAAATCTATGACATGACGCATCTGACGGCAGCGCATCCAACGATGCCGCTGCCAAGTTATGCGCGTGTCACCAACACTTACAACGGCAGTTCAATTATCGTTCGAGTGAATGATCGTGGACCATTCGAGCGTGATCGCGTGATTGATCTATCGCAGAAGGCTGCTGAGTTGCTGGATTATCAGCATCACGGCACGGCCGATGTGAAGGTTGAATATGTAGGGCGTGCGCCTCTTGATGGACAGGACGATGCGTATCTGATGGCATCCTATCGTCCAGGAAATGGGGATCCGATTGGACAGCCGGCGACCGGCGTCATGATGGCCATGAATGCGCCAACGCCGACACCAGCCGGAATTGCGGCGATGCCGGTTCCACCGTCTTCTCCATTTGAGGTCAATCCGGCTTATGGCGATGGCGAGACACCGTTGCTCCCTGCAAATGTTCCGGTTCCTTCACAGCGACCAGCTGGTAGTTTCGGCGTTGCGACTGCGGCTCGTATTGGCGGACTTGGTTATGCTTCCGACCGTATGGCAGCCTCTGCCTTCGCCGAAGAGCGCACCTATGGCAGTATCTTGACCGCAAGTGCGGTTTCGGACGCCTGGAAGCGTAGAAATGCAGAAGAACAGCGTGAATATGTCGAGATCGGTGTTTTTAACTCGCTGGACGATCTGACGAAGCTGGAAAAATCTCTGCCGCGCACTGCACGTGTGACACGCACCAAGATACCTACGGAGCAGGGCGACGTTTATGAGCTGACGGCATTTGCCGAAAAGGGCAATAACGACGATTTGCTTCGTGCGGCGTGGAAAGTCGGAGCAACAGACGCCTTTGTTGTTCGTGCCGACTGATTTTGGCCGGAAAGGCTGCATAGGCTCGTCGGAAGTTTAAAGCATTTCCAGCAAAAGTGTGGAGCGGTTTTGCGTAAGATAATGCTTTAAAACAGATAGATAGAGCAGTTTCCACGATTCAATATTAACTGGAATCGCTCTAAGCGGACGGGTGAATCATGGGGCGTTCTTCAAATAGCGTAAGGCTTGCGGCAGCATTTTCCGTTGCGGCTTCAATGACCGTGCCGGGATATGCGCAGACTGTGCAAGCTGCATTCGCTACGAAGGCTCCCCAAGTCCTGCTACTGGACGATAAGAGCGGCACCGTCCTTTTGTCCAAAAATCCGGACATGAAAGTGCCACCCGCGTCGCTTGCCAAGTTGATGACGGCTGAAGTTGTCTTTGAAGCACTTGAAAAAGGCCAGACGACGCTCGAAACCAGCTACCCTGTCACTGAGTATGCGTGGCGCACCGGCGGTGCACCTTCTGGCACGTCAACGATGTTTGCTAAGATCAAGTCGACGCCAACGGTTGCTGATCTGCTGCAAGGCATGATTGTGCAGGCTGCAAATGACGGTGCCATCATTCTCGCTGAAGGGCTGTCTGGCAGCGAAGCTGCTTTCGCGCAAAAGATGAATGAGCGTGCGAAAGATTTGGGCCTCATCGGCTCGAATTTCGTGAACGCGACCGGACTGCCCGCCGAAGGACAAACGGTAACGCTGTCCGATCTCATAAAACTCGCGCGCCATATTCATAGCGCTCATCCCGAACGTTACGTCTATTATGCCCAGCCGGCATTCACTTGGAACAACATCATGCAGCGCAATCGCAACCCGCTTTTGCGGCTTGATATTGGCGCAGACGGCATGGGAACGGGCTACACTGTAGCATCCGGTTATGCTTTGGTCGCCTCTGCAGAACAGAACGGACGCAGGCTGTTTCTTGCAATGAGTGGTTTGACCAGCATCAAAGAACGCGAGGAAGAAGCAAAGAAACTTATCCAATGGGGGATGACTTCATTCGATACTATAAGTATTTATTCGGCTAACGAAGAGATCGGCACTGCGCAGGTTTTCGGCGGCTCCGCCTCCAGCGTTTCTCTGAAAGTCAAAGACGATGTTGAACTGCTGCTTCCAAAGGAAGGGCGCGACAAGCTCAAAGCACGTATTTTCTACGAGGGGCCGTTAAACGCTCCCATCGAGACAGACACGCAAGTTGGAACTTTGCGGTTCGAACTCAATGGGAATGTAGTACAGCAAATGCCGCTCTATACGGCTCAATCGGTTTCAGTTGGCACTCTCTCACAGCGAGCAATGGGCGCAGCGCTGGAGCTTTCCACGGGTTGGCTAAGGAAATATCTCTAAACCCTCCTCGACCTCACGCGCAAACGCCGATAAACAATAGAGAGCTTGTTTTAAGCTGGACTCAATTTTGCGGAAGCCAGTGTGACCGGATTGTTTATTACATTCGAGGGTGGGGAAGGTGCGGGTAAATCAACCCAGATTGCCTTGCTGGCGGAGCATCTGCGTAGCCTTGGTTTTGATCCGCTGATCACGCGTGAACCCGGTGGTTCTGCGGGTGCTGAAGCAGTTCGTCACGTGATTCTGAGTGGTAATGCCGAAAGCTACGGTCCTGCAATGGAAGCGCTGCTTTTCGCTGCTGCTCGAGCTGATCATGTCGATCAGCTGATCCGTCCGGCATTATCTGAAGGTCGCGTTGTGCTTTGTGACCGTTTCATCGATTCGAGCCGTGCCTATCAGGGCGTGACAGGAAATCTCAATGCCACTTATATGGCTGCTATCGAACGTATTGCTATCGATGGTGCAATGCCAGACCTTACGATCATTCTTGATATTCCTGCAGAAAAAGGTCTTTCTCGCGCAGTGAAGCGTCGAGGGACTGACATTGCCGATCGTTTCGAGAAAGAAGCCATTGCCGTGCACGAAGCCCGGCGTCAGGCGTTTCTAGAAATTGCGAATGCCGAACCCGATCGCTGTAAGGTGGTCAACGCCGACCGTTCACAGGATGAGATATCAGCCGATATCGTAGCCATTGCAGACGAAATTTTGAAGAAAAAGGGACTTCTGTGATCGAAGAGCTTGATGTCCCAAAAGCCCATGATTCCATTGAAGGCGTAGCTGAACCATCTGCCAGTGATTATCTCACCGGTCATGGCGAAATAGTAGCTTTCCTGGCACAGGCCTATCGTGAAGGTCGTATGCATCATGCGCTGCTTTTTGAGGGCGCTCAGGGTGTTGGCAAGGCGACACTGGCCTTTCATCTCGCAGGCCACATGCTTGCGTTTGGAGATCAGACCTTTGCACCTGAAACGATCGGAATGCCTGATTTCAGCAAACCACTCTGGCGACAGATCGCAGGTGGTATGCATCCGGCCGTGTTGCATATTAATCGGCCCTTCGATCAGAAAACCGGCAAGTTCAGGACTGGTATTCCTGTAGAGGAAATTCGTCGCGTCACTCATTTTCTGACCCGCACGGCATCGGACGGCGCATGGCGAATTGTCATTGTCGATCCTGCCGATGATATGAACCGTAATGCTGCGAATGCGCTTCTCAAAACTCTGGAGGAGCCACCGGCACGCGCGATGTTCATTCTGATATCGCATTCGTCGGGACGGCTTCTGCCAACCATCCGTTCACGCTGCCAGAGCATCCAGTTTAAGCCTCTCGGAGATGATGCGCTTACAGATGCATTGGAGCACGTTGGACCTAGCGTCGGGCTTGATGCCGACGGCATCACACAATCGCTTCTGACTCGCTCTGAAGGCAGCGTGCGCAAGGCGCTGCTTCTCGTGGCCCATGGAGGCCTTGAAATATCGAATACCGTTGATGCCATATTGCAGGGGCAGGCGTTTGATCTTCCAAAAGCTCAAACGCTTTCAGGTGTTCTGAATGGGCGTGAGGCAGAAGTTCAATATGAACTGTTCCGCGATTATCTTATGAGCCGGATCGCGGATGAGGCTAGACGCTATGCAGATTCGGGTCAGTTGCGTGAAGCCGATCAGTGGTCGCGTTTCTGGAGCGAACTTGTTCGTGAAATTTCGAATGCCGAGACCTATAATCTCGACCGGAAGCAGGCAGTTATGATCCTTTTGGAAAAAACGCATCGCGCTTTTCGATCTGGCACACCTCCGCTTACGTGACATGGTGCTTCACTTGCGTTATGTCACCGCTAACGTTTTTTAAACATCACACTTGAAGAAGCCGGATTTCTGATGAGCCGCGAAAAATTCTATATCACCACCGCAATCGCTTACCCAAATGGCAAGCCGCATATCGGTCATGCTTATGAATTGATTGCGACTGATGCCATGGCGCGTTTCCAGCGTCTGGATGGCAAGGATGTTCACTTCCTGACCGGCTCGGACGAACACGGCATTAAGATGCTGCAGAGTGCGCGTAAGGAAGGCATTACGCCACGCGAACTCGCAGATCGCAACACAGCTGCTTTCCAGCGCATGGGCGAGTTTCTGAACAGCTCGCACGACGATTATATTCGCACCTCCGAAGAGCGCCATTACAAGGCCAGTCAGGCAATCTGGCAGGCAATGGCCGCCAATGGCGATATCTATAAAGGCGGCTATGCGGGCTGGTATTCGGTTCGTGACGAAGCCTATTATGGCGAAGAGGAAACGGAAGTCCGTGCGGATAATGTTCGCTACGGTCCTCAGGGCACCCCTGTTGAGTGGGTTGAAGAAGAAAGCTACTTCTTCCGTCTGTCCAATTATCAGGACAAGCTTCTTGAACTTTACGAAAAGAATCCCGGCTTCATCATGCCTGCGGAACGTCGCAACGAGATCGTGAGCTTCGTAAAGTCTGGTCTGAAAGACCTTTCGATTTCGCGCACGACATTCGACTGGGGTATTCCGGTTCCGGGTGATGAAAAGCACGTCATGTATGTCTGGGTTGACGCCCTGACGAATTACATCACGGCAGTTGGATATCCTGATACAACCGATGAAAAGTGGGGCTACTGGCCTGCCGATGCTCATATCATCGGTAAGGACATTTCGCGGTTCCATGCAGTCTACTGGCCAGCATTCCTGATGTCGGCGGGAGTTCCGCTGCCAAAGCGCGTGTTTGCGCATGGCTTCCTGTTCAACCGCGGTGAAAAGATGTCGAAGTCGCTTGGCAACGTCATCGATCCGTTTGAACTGGTAGAGCGTTATGGTCTTGATCAGCTGCGCTACTTCCTGATGCGTGAAGTACCATTTGGTCAGGATGGCAGCTACAGCCATGATGCGATCGTCAACCGCACCAATGCCGATCTTGCCAACGATCTGGGCAATCTTGCACAGCGCTCGCTGTCGATGATTGCCAAGAACTGCGAAGGCAAGGTTCCGGTTCCTGGTGAGTTTTCGGATGCTGACACGGCTATTCTGGATCAGGCCGATGCGGCACTGGAAACTGCGCGTAAGGCAGTCGGTGATCAGGCGCTGCATATTGCTCTTGGTGCAATTTTTGCCGTGGTTGCGGAAGCAAACCGTTACTTTGCGGGACAGGAGCCGTGGGCACTGCGCAAGACTGATCCTGCGCGTATGGGTACGGTGCTTTATGTAACCGCGGAAGTGATCCGCCGCGTCGGCATCATGGTGCAGCCGTTCATTCCGCAGTCGGCTGAAAAGCTCCTCGATACTCTGGCAATCCCGGCAGATAAGCGTCAGTTCTCTGACGTAACTGCAAGCCCGCTTGTCGGTCGAGCCGAACTACCAGCACCGCAGCCGGTCTTCCCGCGCTTTGTGGAAGCGGAAGAGCAGAACTGAGCTGAATATGCTGGTTGATAGTCACTGCCATCTCGACTTTGCGGATTTCGAGCCAGAGCGCGATGCTGTTGTGGCGCGCGCGCTCGATGCTGGCATCAAGCGCATGGTCACAATTTGCACGCGTGTACGCAAGTTCGATACGATCCTGACACTCGCTGAGAATTACGAGTCCGTCTATTGTTCTGTTGGAACACACCCGAACAATGCGCATGAGGAACTCGATGTCACGGCCGATGATCTGGTGCGTCTGGCTGAGCATCCGAAAGTCGTCGCCATAGGCGAGGCGGGTTTGGACTATCATTATGATTATGCGCCGCCGGAAGCCCAGCGTCAGGGCTTCCTCACGCATATCGAAGCTGCACGTCGCACACAGTTGCCGCTCGTGATTCACGCGCGCAGCGCGGATCAGGATATGGCCGACATTCTGGAATCTGAGACGGCGAAGGGCGCGTTTCCCTTTATCCTGCACTGTTTCTCGTCCGGTCGGGCATTGGCTGAGAAGGGCATTGAGCTTGGCGGTTATGTGTCATTCTCCGGCATTCTGACCTTCAAGAACTCAGCCGATATTCGCGAAGTTGCAAGCATTGTTCCGCGTGATCGTCTGCTGGTCGAGACAGATGCGCCATATCTCGCACCGATGCCGTATCGCGGTAAACGCAATGAGCCGTCATTTGTGCAGCACACGGCAGCCGTTTTAGCTGACACAATTGGTGTGAGCAGCGATGAGATAGCCGACATCACAAGTGAAAACGTCTTCCGGCTTTTCTCCAAAATGCCAAAGCCTGCTGGAGAATAATCATCGTGGCAGCTTCCCGCAATTGTTTGCGTTTCACAATTCTGGGGTGCGGATCGTCCCCCGGTGTGCCACGTATCAATGGTGATTGGGGCAATTGTGATCCTGAAAATCCGAAAAACCGGCGTCGCCGCGCCGCACTCCTTGTGGAGCGGTTCGACGGTGAAGGAAACAGCACCGTCGTCGTGATCGACACAGGACCGGATTTTCGAGCGCAGATGATCGATGCGGATGTGCCGTCGCTGGATGCAGCTGTTTACACACATCCACATGCCGATCATATTCATGGGATCGATGATCTTCGTACCTACGTGGTCGAAAACAGGCGCCTGATGGATGTGTACGCCAACCGGCTGACGCGCAATCGGCTGTTTGATGCCTTTGGCTATTGTTTCGAGACGCCAGCAGGGTCGAGTTATCCGCCGATCCTCTCCATGCATGACATCGTCGCTGAAACGGCTTTTACGATTACAGGAGCAGGCGGATCGATCCGGTTTGAACCATTCACGCAGGTTCACGGTGATATTGAATCGCTCGGCTTCCGCATCGGCAATGTCGCTTACTGCACAGATGTCAGCGCATTTCCAGATGAAAGCCTGAAATATATCCGCCATGCAGATATTCTAATTATCGGCGCACTGCAGTATCGTCCTCACCCAAGCCACTTTTCACTTGAGCAAGCGCTCGAATGGATTGAGTTTTTTGGACCTAAGCGCGCGATACTGACTCACATGCACATACCGCTCGATTACGAGGCAGTCATGCGGGAAACACCCGATAACGTTGAGCCTGGTTATGATGGGTTGCGCTTTGAAGTTTCCATCTGAAAAAGCCCGCTGCGGGTATTTGCAGCGGGCTTTTCTCTTTGGGCTGTAGTCGTTGATCAGGCAGCTGACCCCTTGACCGGGAATGGCATGACATTACTACTTTCGTCTTTAGCCTTTTCAGACTTGTCTTCAAGTTGCAGTCCACCAGCGCGGAGCAGGTCGGAGAAGCGGCCACCGCGTGCAGCCAGTTCGTCGAAGCTACCGCGTTCAACCAGATGTCCCTTATCCATGAACAGGACAATATCAGCAGAGCGAACAGTCGACAGACGGTGCGCAATGATGAAGGTCGTGCGATTGTGGCTCAGATCATCAACAGCCTGTTTGACCTTTTCTTCTGTCTCAACGTCAAGCGCACTTGTCGCCTCGTCGAGCACCAGGATAGGAGAATCCTTGAGGATAGCGCGAGCAATAGCGAGACGCTGACGTTCACCACCTGAAAGCTGCGAACCACGTTCACCAACGACCGTGTCATAACCGTTGCCCTTTGCAAGAATGAAGTCGTGCGCGGCAGCAGCTTTTGCAGCAGCATGAACCATTTCGTTAGACGCATTCTCGTTACCGACACGAATGTTATCTTCGACCGAACGGTTGAACAAACCTGCATCCTGGAACACGGTTGCAATTGCATGACGCAACGAGCGGCGGCTGACGGTGCGTGTATCGGTGCCGTCGATCATAATGCGACCTGCAGCAGGGTCGAACACACGCTGGAGAATATTGATCAGTGTTGTCTTGCCAGCACCCGTCGGGCCAACGATAGCCACTGTCTGTCCAGGCTTGACTTCGAACGACACGTCGTAGACGCCCTGACCCGAATTCGGAAATTCGAAGGTTACATTATCAAAAACAATGCCACCCTTCACATCTTCAAGATCGGTTGCATCCTGCGGTTCCTGACGGTCAGCGGTCGCGTCTTCCATTTCGAAGAACTCTTCCAGCTTTGCGCGGGCTGTTACAGTCTGGTTGATGAACGCGCTGATCTGGTCAAGACGACCGATCATAAGTTGAGCGAAACCGATAAAGGCAATAACATCACCAACGCGCATCTGGCCCTTGGTCACGAAATACGCACCAAGCATCAGCACGATAACCATCGAGAGCGTCGAAGCCATTCGGTTCAGACCGCTGGCAAGCGCCCACCAGTTGAGAACCGGAAACTGGACGTTTTCCAGATTCTTTGCATATTGGCGCAGCGACTGTGTTTCAGAAGCGATGCGGTTATAGCTCTGCACGACCGAAACGTTGCTGATGGTATCGCTGACATGCTCGAACAGCTTGTGGTGGTGTTTTTCAACGGCCGTCTGGCCATCCTTTGTCTTGCGCATGACGAGCTGGCCAATCATCACATAGATGACACCAAGCACGATTAGCACCATGGACATGCGCATATCCATGCTCATTGCGACTGGAATAAGCGCGACCAGAGCCACAACTGTGGTCAGGTGCTGACGCATGAATTCAAGCCAGAGCGTGAAAAGGGAGTCGGTCGCGCGGATCAACGTGTGCAGTGCGTTTGATGTACCGCGCTTCTGGTGCCACGAAAGCGGCATGGTAATGATGCGCTCATAAGAGTCGATCATCACGCCGAGACGACGGCGATGGGCGAGGCGGTCTGCACCGCGCGCAACAAACACCGCTGCGACAATGTTAAACGCACCAAGTGCGGCCCACATGGCGAGCTGCGTAAAGATATCACCTTTATCTGAGATAGCCTGAATAACGCGTCCAAAAAGGATCGGTTCGGCCAACATGACAAGAGCAACCAGTACGCTTGCAATACACATGGTTATCGTTGCAGCCTTCTCAGCCGCAAGATATTCCATGGCACGCCAGTAGATTTTGAGCAATGACACCTTCGCACTCCCGCTCGTTCTATTTCACAGGACTAAATGGTGCAGTCCCGTTGTTCTATCAATATGCAATGAAGGCAAGAAGTGGCGAATACGTGTTAAGATTGACCATAAATTAAAAATGCATGTAACCGAGCGTGAAGATTCATAGCCGCATTCCTATTCTTTGCAGAGCATTCCTGCTTTAGCAAAACAGCGGCAGATTGTTGTTTTCCCCAATTTAGCCTAGCAATCCGCCCTTGGCGCGTCTATTGACTGATTTAAAGCGCATCTCGAAAGACGGAAACAGGCTCTCGGATATAAGGCGCATAAAAAGTCAGGCACGCTGGTTCGTGCCCAAAAAAGTATTGATCGGGTTTTTCATGGCAGGCGTTGAACAGAAAAGTGTGGCTGCAGACGAGACGGGTATGCGTCTTGATCGCTGGTTCAAGGTCCATTTTCCCGGACTTGGGTTCGGACATCTGCAAAAATTGCTGCGTTCCGGTCAGGTCCGCGTCGACGGCGGTCGTGCCAAGTCAGACACACGTTTGCAGGCAGGCCAGATGGTGCGCATTCCGCCGCTGGAGGTCGATGAAAAGGCCGCTGGACCAATGACAGCAAAAACCATCCGCAGCCAGCAGGATGGTGATGTTCTCAAACAGATGCTGATCTATGAAGATCCGAAGGTATTTGTTTTTAACAAGCCTGCGGGTCTGGCAGTGCAGGGCGGTTCTGGCCTTGTTCGCCATGTTGACGGCATGCTCGAAGCATGGCGCAACAAGCGGGGTGAAAAGCCACGTCTGGTGCATCGTATTGACCGGGACACATCTGGCGTTCTGGTGGTTGCCCGCACACGCGGAGCAGCACAGGCGCTGACTGCATCGTTCAGGGAGCGCGACACCAAAAAGACCTATTGGGCTTTGGTGAAAGGCGTTCCGCGCAAGCGTGAAGACAAGATTTCGACATGGCTTGTGAAAGAGCAGACACCTGATGGCGATAAGATGCGCGTTTGCCAGCATGGTGAACCGGATTCCGATCACGCCGTTTCTTATTACCGGATCATCGAAAAGATTGGTAACAATCTGACCTGGCTGGAGATGGAACCTTATACAGGCCGCACCCACCAGCTTCGTGTCCACGCAGCACACATCGGCCATCCGATCATCGGCGATCCGAAATATTTTGAAGCAGATCAGAACTGGGAATTTCCGGGCGGCATTCAAAAAAAGCTGCATCTGCATGCGCGCCGCATTCGTATTCCCAATCCTGCAGGCGGCATCATTGATGTCACGGCACCTCTGCCGCCACATATGGTGCAGTCGTGGAATTTGCTTGGCTTCGATGAGGCAAATGCGGAAGAATAAGAATGTCGGGTGCTGAGGGAGGAACGGCTCAGGGCCGGGTGTCGTTTGATGGACTGGCTATCGCGCTTGTCATGTTCATCATGTTCACATGGGGGCTTAATCAGGTTGCCATCAAGATCGGCAATCGCGGTTTCAACCCCATGCTCATGGCCGCAGGTCGTGCAGCATTGGGTGGCCTTTGTGTTTTTCTCTGGTGCTACTGGAAACGTATTCCTCTTTTTGGACGAGATGGCACTTTAAAGCCCGGCATTCTGGCCGGCCTTCTCTTTGGTGTTGAATTTGTCCTGATCTTTCTCGCCATGGAACTCACCAGCGTCGGGCGTGTCACTCTGATGATGAACGTGATGCCATTCTGGGTGGCAATCGGTAGTCATTTTCTTTTGGGTGAGCGCATGTCCATGCGCGCCTTCATTGGTATGTGTGTGGCATTCCTCGGTGTCTTTGTTGTCTTTTCGGACCATATCAGTCGGCCTGGCCCCAATGCGGTCTATGGTGATTTGCTTGCGCTGATATCAGGAATGCTGTGGGGAATGACGACGCTCGTCATTAAGCGGACGAAACTTGCAAGTGCTGCGCCCGAAAAGACGCTTCTTTATCAGCTGGCAGTGGCAGCTCTGGTTCCATTACCATTCATGTCGCTGAGTGGTCCATTGATCCGTGATCCGGATATGCTCTCGGTTCTGTCATTTCTGTTTCAATCGGTGTTTGTAGTAGCTGTGACCTATCCATTGTGGTTCTGGATGGTACGACGCTATCCGGCTTCCAAACTGTCTAATTTTGCGTTTCTCACGCCCGCTTTCGGTGTGCTGTTGAGTGGAATATTGCTCAACGAACATCTTGGCTGGAAAATCTTCGCTGCACTCGCCCTGATCGGGCTGGGCCTGCTTATTATCAATCGACCAGCAAAAGCCGGAGTTGCTCGATGAAACTCGTTCTCTTTGATTGTGACGGTACGCTTGTCGATAGCGGTGATACGATTCACCATTGCATGGCTGCAAGCTTTATTGATGCAGGATTGCAGCCGCCGGAAATTGCTCAGACCCATTCAATCATTGGTCTTTCGCTTCCATTGGCTATTGCGCAATTGCTTGGTCGTGAAGTCGATGAGCAGGTCAACTGGCTTACACAGCGCTATAAGGAAAACTTTGTTCGGCTGCGTCAGGCACCAGATTTCGCAGAGCCACTTTATGATGGTATCTTGCCATTGCTGACAGAGCTTGGCAGTCGCGATGATCTTCTGTTGGGTATTGTGACAGGTAAGTCGCAACGCGGCGTACGCTCGGTCTTTGAGCGTCACGGAATTGGACACCATTTTATGGTCATTCGTACTGCTGATGATTGTCCTTCCAAACCACATCCAGCCATGGTGCTTGAATCTTGCGCTGAAATGGGGATAGAACCGGACCAAACGATCGTAATTGGCGATGCAATCTACGATATGCAAATGGCTCGTTCAGCAGGCGCACGTGCTGCCGGTGTTTCCTGGGGCTATCATGGCCCAACCTCACTTGTGGAAGCAGGCGCTCATCACGTCCTGAATAAGCCTGAAGAACTCCATGCTATCCTGCATGAAATGGATGCCTTAGTTTCGTAATTGATTGCGACACGATAGCTGTAAGAACTGGATATATGATAATGCGCGACACTCTGAGCGACCCACAAGCCGAAATGCCGATTTCCCAGAAAGACCCGGTGGCCCGCTCGCAGGAGCTGATGCGGACGCCTTTGCCGAAACGTTTTTACGAAAAGGCTGAGGTTGCGGAAGTCGAAGGCGGTTTTACTGTGCATCTGGATGGCCGCCCGGTCAAAACTCCGGCACGTGCTGTTCTGCTCTTGCCCACAGCATCCGCTGCTGAAATCGTCGCTGAAGAGTTCCGTTCGCAGGAAAAGGTTATTGACCCTTCCAAAATGCCAGCCACACGTCTGGTAAACACAGCCGTCGATGGTATCGCGCAGGATCCGCAGGCAGTGTTTGAAGATATCTTGCGCTTTGCCGGTACGGACATGATTTGTTATCGTGCCGCGACCCCGAAAGAACTGGTTGCCCGGCAGACTGAACAATGGGACCCATTGATTGACTGGGCTGAAAGTCTGGGGGCACGCTTCGCACTGGCCGAAGGTGTGATGCATGTCGAGCAATCACGCGAAGCAATTACTGCCTATGGCGTTCATCTGTCGGAATTCAAAAATCCAATTGCACTTGCGTCGCTCCATACCATGACGACACTAACTGGCTCGGCACTTATCGCGCTGGCAATTGCCAAGGGCGAGATATCCGTCGAAGACGGTTGGACACGCGCGCATCTTGATGAAGACTGGACCATTGAGCATTGGGGCGAAGATGCCGAAGCGCAGGCCCGCCGCAAGACACGCAAGGGCGAAATGATGGTTGCCGCTCAGGTGCTGCAGGCGCTCTAGTTTTTATTCAACTAATGAACATAATAGATTGATATTAATAGAAAACCCGGCTTGCGCCGGGTTTTCTTTCGCGTGCTTCAGCACGTCGTTCCCCTCGGTAATCCAAGCGTATCCTGAAAAGTGTGAAACTATTTTGGATAAGATGCGCTTTAAACAAGTAACCAGAGCGGGTGGTTGCCCACCCGCACAATAGGTTAAACCGAGTAGTACATGTCGAACTCGACTGGATGCGGCGTTGTTTCGTAACGCAGCACTTCAGCCATCTTGATTTCGATGAAGCTATCGATCTGGTCGTCTTCGAAAACGCCACCAGCTTTGAGGAACTCGCGATCCTTGTCGAGCGACTGCAGAGCTTCACGAAGCGAACCGCAGACGGTTGGGATCTTCTTGAGTTCCTTTGCAGGCAGATCGTAAAGGTCCTTGTCCATAGCCTGACCTGGGTGGATCTTGTTCTTGATACCGTCAAGACCAGCCATCAGCAGAGCTGCGAAGCAGAGGTATGGGTTCGCTGCTGGATCCGGGAAGCGAACTTCAAGGCGCTTCGACTTCGGAGACGAGCCGAATGGAATACGGCAGGAAGCCGAACGGTTACGCGCCGAATAGGCCAGCAGAACCGGAGCTTCATAACCTGGGACCAGACGCTTGTAGGAGTTGGTCGATGGGTTGGTGAATGCGTTCACAGCCTTGGCGTGCTTGATAACGCCACCGATAAAGAACAGGCAGTTTTCCGACAGACCGGCATATTCGTTGCCAGCAAAGGTTGGCTTGCCTTCTTTCCAGATAGAGAAGTGAACGTGCATGCCTGAACCGTTGTCGCCGAAAACTGGCTTCGGCATGAAGGTTGCAGTCTTGCCGTAAGCGTTGGCAACCTGATGCACAACATACTTGTAGATCTGCATCTTGTCGGCGTTGCGAACAAGCGTATCGAACTTGACGCCGAGTTCGTGCTGGGCCGAAGCCACTTCGTGGTGATGCTTTTCAACGGTCACGCCCATTTCCGTCAAAACGGTGAGCATTTCCGAACGCATGTCCTGTGCGCTGTCGATTGGCGGAACAGGGAAATAGCCACCCTTGACGCGTGGACGATGACCGAGGTTACCGGTTTCGTAATCGGTGTCGTCATTCGATGGCAGTTCGGTCGAGTCGAGCTTGAAGCCTGTGTTGAATGGATCAACCTTGTACTTCACGTCATCAAAGACAAAGAATTCAGCTTCTGGACCGACGTAAACGGTGTCGCCGATGCCGAGCGACTTCATGTAGGCTTCAGCCTTCTTTGCAGTCGTGCGTGGGTCGCGGCCATAAGCTTCACCCGAAATAGGATCAAGAATGTCGCAGAGAATAACCAGCGTGGACTGAGCGAAGAACGGGTCAATATGAGCCGTTTCCGGATCTGGCATGAGAACCATGTCGGATTCATTAATGGCCTTCCAGCCAGCAATCGAAGAGCCGTCGAACATGACGCCATCAACGAACATTTCTTCGTCTACGAGGCCGATATCCATCGTGACGTGATGCAGCTTGCCCTTTGGGTCTGTGAAGCGGAGATCAACAAACTTGACGTCGTTGTCTTTGATCTGTTTCAGAATGTCATTGGCAGTCGTCATTTTAGTATCCTGTTTGCACGACGATGGTCGGTAGGCTGGTTTTATCAGATAGCATCCACGCCGGATTCACCGGTACGGATACGGATAACTTCTTCGATATTGGAGACGAAAATCTTACCGTCGCCAATACGACCCGTCTGGGCTGCCTTGCGAATAGCTTCAATGGCGCCATCGACGGTTTCGTCGGCGACGATAACTTCGACTTTCACCTTGGGAAGAAAATCGACGACATATTCCGCACCGCGGTAAAGCTCGGTGTGGCCTTTCTGCCGGCCGAAGCCCTTGGCTTCAATTACAGTAATTCCCTGCAAACCAACTTCCTGAAGGGCTTCCTTCACTTCATCGAGCTTGAAAGGCTTAATGATGGCTTCGATCTTTTTCATCAGAGAATGGTCTCCGCTCTTGTTCGGAAATGGGCATCGTGCCCGTTTCACAGATATAGAAGCATGAACTGTGCCAACTCGATCTGTGTTGACCAAAATTTTTACATTCCATACTTTTTCAAGCAAATTTTCCCGAAGTTATCCCGTCACTCCCCGTGAAAATGGCACTAAAGCCGAGGCTAGCGCATTTTCAATAGTTTCAGAAGTGCAACTTTCTTTGCGGTAGAGTGGCATTATTATTGTCATGGAAACAAGGCGGTATGTGTGAAAGATTTTCAATAGGGTTTCGATCTCGTTAGATGTGATTAAAAATTAGACAAAATGCAAAGAAGTTAGTCAATCTTGCATTGAAGCGACTGCCGCGTAATTAATCACCCGGACAATCAGAAGGGAAGTGTGTGTCATGTTCGAACTGTTGACACCGGAAGAAATGGCACGTGCAGATAGTCTGACAATAGACACCGGACAGCGGGATGGCTTTTCTCTAATGCTAGCCGCAGGTCATGCCGTTGCCGATGTCGCGCAACGCATGTTTATCGGCGAAGGGCCGATCGCGATCCTCTGTGGGCCGGGAAACAATGGCGGTGATGGCTATGTTGCCGCGCAGTTTCTGCTCGAAGCCGGACGCGATGTTATTTGTTTCGGAACAGCGCAGCCACGTCCGGGAAGCGATGCGATGCGCGCACTTCTCTTTTATAAAGGCGAAGTGCGCCGGATAAGCGCTTTGATACCAGCCGACTTCGTCGGTGTTATTGATGCCGTTTATGGGGCGGGCTTGGCGCGTCCTGTGGGAGGGGCTGAGGCTCGCGTAATAGAAGCGGTCAATGCATCAAATATTCCTGTACTCGCAATAGATTTACCCAGCGGCGTGTCTGGTGAAAGTGGACAGGTTCTTGGAACGGGAATTCAGGCGCGGGCGACCGTGACGTTTTTCCGGAAAAAACCTGGACACCTGTTGCAGCCTGGCCGAACTCATTGCGGCGTGCTGCATGTCGCGGACATCGGTATTTCTGACGATGTGCTCAACAAGATAAAACCCAACACTTTTGAAAATGCGCCCCAGCTTTGGCGAGATAGCTTACCTACGCTTTCAACGAACGCACATAAATATAGCCGTGGTCATGCGGCAGTATTTTCCGGGCCTGCGCATTCGACTGGCGCTGCGCGTCTGTCATCAATGGCAGCGGCACGAAGCGGAGCAGGGGCGGTAACGTTGTTGTCTCCGCCTGATGCGCTGTCAGTCAATGCAGCGCATTTAACAAGCATCATGGTGCGGGAAACACGCGGCATCAAAGATATTGAAGCGTTCACGATTGACCGAAAGGTTGCTGCCTGTGTGCTGGGGCCGGGCTACAGCAGCCCGTCATTCGCGCGCGACCACGCCTCGATGCTCCTGACAGCCGTTAATGGCCGCGCCGAAAATTTGAATGGACTGGTGCTGGATGCCGATGGCATCACGGCATTTGAAAGCAAGCCTGAGCAGCTTTTTTACGCGAAACGCAGTTCACATACAGCTCTCGTTCTCACACCACATGAAGGCGAATTTCGGCGTCTTTTTCCTGATATTTCGGCTGAGAACAATCTGTCCAAGACCGGCAAGGCACGTAAAGCAGCGAAGCGCGCGAATGCAGTGTTGATCTATAAAGGTCCAGATACGGTGATAGCGGCTCCTGATGGGCAAGCCGTTATCAACCCGAACGGTACACCATTTCTGGCAACTGCCGGATCGGGCGATGTGCTTGCTGGTATCGTTTGTGGATTGCTTTCGCAGGGAATGCCCGCCTTTGAGGCGGCAAGTGCAGCCGTTTGGGTCCACGCTGATGCCGCTCGACGCTTTGGTCATGGGCTTATCGCGGAAGATCTGCCAAACCAGTTGCCTGCGGTTTGGTCTGGCTTGGATCATTATGAGTAGGGTTAGAGCGCATCTTGAAAAGTATGAAACGGTTTTCTGATAAGATACGCATGAAACTGGACAATTAGAGCGTCGATTTGATTCAATCAAATCGAGCAGCGCTCTAACGCCCTGAAGTGCGGCTGCCCCCGGTTCCAACGTCAACAGTGACACTGCCGGAGATCGAAACGTCGGTATTGCCGATGCGGAAATTCTTCCATGTTCCGGCGGGCTGAGAGTTAGGTTCCGGCGCAGGCGGAGGAGCCGAAACGATTGGCTTCTGTGGTTCTACGCCGGGAAGACCAGTTGGTGACTGATCGTTTGCAAAAGCGTTTGCTGATAATGCCGTTGAGAAAACAGCGGTAAATATAAGAAATCGCTTCATAATCATCTCGCCTTATTTCACACCCTGTCTGCAACGGCTTCCAAAAGCTGTTCAGCCATTTCAAGCGTAAACTCATCATAATGAGAGATAACGCGGCTCGGTTCATAATGCTGGACTGGGAGATCAGTATAACCGAAATCAACTGCGACGACAGGAATACCTGCGGCTTTAGCTGTATCGATATCGGTGCGGCTGTCTCCAACCATCACTGCGCGGTCACGGTTGCCATTGGCTTTGAGGATCGTCTCCGTCAGATGACGCGGATCGGGTTTGCGGAAAGCAAATGTGTCTGCGCCGCAGATAGCAGCAAAGCGGTGCGCTTCGCCCATTGACGTCAGAAGTTTGACGGAAAGGGCTTCAAACTTATTTGTACATACGGCGAGTGTATATCCGTTTGCGGAGAAGCGATCCATAGCTTCGAGAACGCCCGGATAAAACGTCGAATGTCCTGGCATATGTGCTGCATAATGCTCGCGGAATTCTTCGACCAGATGATCGAGTTTCGCATCGTCAACCTGCTTTTGCTGTGCAGCAAAGGCGCGCTCGATCATGACGCGACCTCCTTGTCCAACAAAGCGGCGCAGGGAATCCTTGTCAGCAGTTTGCAAACCTGAAATTGCGAGACAATGATTTAAGCTGTCCAAAAGGTCCGGTGCTGTTTCAACCAGTGTGCCGTCGAGATCGAAAACGATGATAGGCTTGGAATTTACAGCGGACATATGACTTCCTTCAGCAACGAGACATGCGAGCGCATTTCTAACCGTTGTTTCAAATAGGCTAAACTTAACGCAGAAACGAGGGCCTATCGCAAAAATCGCGATAATTTGTATTGAGAGCTTTGTTGCGCTCCACGCACATGCTAGAGGCGTTCTTGGAGCCGGATGAGAATCCGCTGGGAAATCAGGAATTCAGGCATGAATGACGCACGCAAGCTGAAAATCGCCGCCGCTGCAGAGGCATTGACGCACGTCAGGGACGGAATGCGTCTGGGAATTGGTACCGGTTCTACAGCCGAAGAATTCGTACGGTTGCTCGCTGAAAAAGTAAGTGGCGGTTTCAAGGTTATCGGTGTTCCGACTTCTGAACGCACGGCTGCTCTTTGCACTGAACTCGGCGTTCCTCTGACCACCCTCGAAGAAACTCCACACCTTGATCTCACTATCGATGGTGCAGACGAGTTGGATGTAAACCTGACCCTTATAAAGGGTGGCGGTGGCGCTTTGCTGCGCGAAAAGATTGTTGCCGCTGCTTCCGACTCAGTGATTGTCATTGCGGACGGATCGAAAGTTGTTGAAACACTTGGCCGTTTTCCTTTGCCGATTGAAGTCAATCGATTCGGCCTTGGCGCAACTTTACGCGCTATTGAAATGGCTGCTGCGCAATGCGGCCTTGCAGGTCCGCTAGTCCTGCGGTTAAAAGATGGCTCGCCGTTTGTAACGGATGGTGGACATTATATCGTGGATGCATCTTTTGGCCGCATTCCCGATCCAAAGATTCTATCTGACGCTCTCTTCGCCATACCGGGTGTTGTTGAGCATGGACTTTTCATCGGACTGGCAAATGCCGCGGTTATCGCAGGCGCTGACGGCATCCGAACCATGAACCGGCCTTAAAACGCCGACAAGAATTGTTTGAACGGAGTACTGACCATATGATCCCGGCAACTGGCTTCCGCCGTCTGATTGCACCGTTTTCCGCACTCGTCCTGATGACAGGCGTTCATGCAGCCTCTGCTCAGGAGATTTCTGCATCGCATCTGGACGCTGCACGTGCAGCAATCTCCTCGATCAATGCCACTGAGCAGTTCGACGAGATCCTGCCGAGTGCTGCGCGCGCCCTCAAAGGTGAGCTCATTCAGAAAGATCCTAACCTTGAAGCACTCATCACCAAGACGGTTGATGACAAAGCTCTGGCGCTCGCCGCTCGCCGTGCAGACCTCGAAACTGAATCTGCGCGCGCTTACGCAAACGCATTCAGCGAAGACGAGCTCAAGGCAATTGCTGCTTTCTATACGTCTGACGCTGGTAAGAAGCTTCTTGCAGAAGGCCCAATCGTAACGCGCGAAGTCGTTAAGGCTGCCAACATCTGGCAGAACGGTATTGCGCGCGATCTCGCAACGTCAGTTGCAGAAGTTCTCGCAGCACAGGCTGGCGCAACCGCCGCCCCAGCTCCCGAACAGCCAGCTCAGCAGTAATTTGCTATTGTAACGCAGATTTTAAAAGCCCGGCCACTTGGCCGGGCTTTTTCTTTTGCTTACATAGGTTTCAATACTTGAGCGCATCCCGAAAAGTGTGAAGCGGTTTTCGGGAAAGATGCGCGTTTAAACAAAGCATTAGAGCGCCAAACTGATTCAATCAGATTGAAACGCGCTCCAGATTTTGAATGGAGAACACCATGGCCAGCTACGATTATGATCTTTTTGTTATCGGTGGTGGTTCCGGTGGTGTCCGGGCAGGGCGTCTTGCTGGCGCCATGGGCAAAAAGGTCGGACTGGCCGAAGAATATCGTATGGGTGGCACCTGCGTCATTCGCGGCTGCGTACCAAAGAAACTCTTCGTCTATGCCTCCCAGTTTCCAGAACATTTTGAAGATGCTGCTGGCTATGGCTGGGACGTCGGCAAAAGCACTTTTGATTGGAAAAAGCTGATTGATGCGAAGGACAAGGAAATCACCCGTCTTGAAGGCCTCTATCGCAAGGGGCTCGAAAATTCGAAGGTTGAGATTTTTGCGAGCCGCGCCGAACTGATCGATGAGCATACAATCGAGCTGAAGGCAGACGGACGCCGCGTCACTGCTGATCAGATTCTGATCGCGACAGGTAGCCACCCAAGCGCGCACGAAGCCTTGCCAGGCAATGAATATTGCATCAGCTCTAACGAAGCTTTTCACCTTGAAGAGCTGCCGAAATCAATCGTGATTGCTGGTGGTGGTTACATCGCAGTTGAATTTGCCAATATTTTCCATGGCCTCGGCGTTGAAACCACGATTGTTTATCGGGGTAAGGAAATTCTCTCCCGCTTTGATCCCGATATCCGCCACTTGCTTCATGAAACAATGGAAGCAAAGGGTATTCGCATTATTTGCGGTGCGATTTTCGAGAATGTCGAAAAGCAGCCAGACGGCATCCTCAAAGTCTCACTGAGTAACGGCGAAACGCTTAATGTCGGGCAGGCCATGCTGGCCATTGGTCGTAAGCCGAATACGCATGGCCTTGGGTTGGAGAAAGCCGGTGTTAAGACCGATGCTCTCGGTGCAATCGAAGTTGATGACTATTCACGCACCAGTGTTTCCAACATCTGGGCAGTTGGCGATGTCATAAATCGCGTGCAACTGACGCCTGTAGCCATTCATGAAGCCATGTGTTTCCTTGAAACAGCCTTCAAGGATAATCCGACAAAACCTGATCATGAACTGATTGCAACAGCAGTCTTCTCGCAGCCAGAAATTGGAACTGTTGGGTTACCGGAAGATGAGGCTGCAAAGAAATATCCTGAATTGGAAGTCTATCGCGCCTTGTTCCGCCCGATGAAGAATACGCTTTCGGGCCGAAACGAGAAAATGCTCATGAAGCTCATTGTAGACGCCAAGAGCCGCAGGGTTATCGGTGCACATATAATGGGGCCGGATGCAGGTGAAATGGCACAGCTTCTCGGCATTTCGCTTAAGGCAGGTGCAACCAAGGATGACTTCGATCGGACCATGGCAGTTCATCCAACTGCGGCCGAAGAACTGGTCACAATGTACAAGCCTACCTACCGCATTTTGAACGGCGAAAAGATAGACAGCTAAATCTTTCGTCGCAAGCTGATCCTGTTAACGATTCTTGCTGGTATAAAGCGAGCGTCTGCATTATATCAACGCGGTCACGTGTGCCGGTTTCCGTGCGCAGACATTCATTTGTCTGGTAGAAGCGGATGCCGGCTTTCGTGTTAAGGAGGAAGAAATCCGAGAGAAATCGCGCGGATAATTAAACAGGTGTGAAATGACGAAGAACTGGACCCCGAATTCCTGGAGAAACAAACCGATCAAGCAAGTGCCGTTTTATCCAGACGCACAGGCTCTGACCGATGTTGAGGCTCGCCTTCGTACCTATCCACCGCTCGTTTTTGCAGGCGAGGCGCGAAAGCTCAAATCACAGCTTGCAGACGTTGCTGAAGGCAAGGCATTCCTGCTTCAGGGCGGCGATTGTGCGGAGAGTTTCGCAGAACATGGCGCGGATAATATTCGCGACTTTTTCCGCGTCTTTTTGCAGATGGCCGTTGTTCTGACGTTTGGTGCCTCCAAGCCTGTTGTTAAGGTTGGCCGTATTGCTGGTCAGTTTGCCAAGCCGCGTTCTTCCGACATGGAAACGCTCAATGGTGTCGAGCTGCCATCATACCGTGGCGACATCATCAACGGCATCGATTTCGATGAGGCTTCGCGTATCCCTGATCCGCAGCGTCAGGACATGGCTTACCGCCAGTCTGCTGCGACGCTGAACCTGCTGCGTGCATTCGCGCAGGGTGGTTACGCCAATCTTGAGAACGTGCATCAGTGGATGCTCGGCTTTGTTGGCAAGAGCCCGCAGGCTGAACGTTATGCTGCTCTCGCTCAGCGTATTTCGGAAACGATGAACTTCATGCGCGCTATCGGTATCACTTCCGATAGCAATCATTCGCTGCGTGAGACCGATTTCTACACCAGTCATGAAGCTCTGCTGCTTGGCTATGAAGAAGCTTTGACACGCGTCGATTCCACATCGGGTGACTGGTACGGTACTTCAGGCCACATGATCTGGATTGGCGACCGTACGCGTCAGGCTGATCATGCGCATATCGAATATTGCCGTGGCATCAAGAACCCTCTCGGTCTGAAGTGCGGTCCATCGCTACAGCCGGATGATCTCATCCGTCTGATCGACCTTCTCAACCCTGAAAACGAAGCAGGGCGCCTGACGCTTATCGCTCGTTTCGGTTACGACAAAGTTGGCGATCATCTGCCACAGCTTATTCGCGCAGTTGAACGTGAAGGTCGTAAGGTCGTCTGGTCTTGCGACCCGATGCACGGCAACACGATCACCGCTGGCGGTTACAAGACCCGTCCGTTCGACCGTATCCTCAAGGAAGTCGAATCCTTCTTCGCAATTCATCGCGCCGAAGGCTCGCATCCAGGTGGTATCCATGTCGAAATGACCGGCAAAAATGTCACCGAATGCACGGGCGGTGCTCGCGCAATTTCTGCGGAAGACTTGCACGACCGTTACCACACGCATTGCGATCCACGCCTGAATGCAGATCAGGCGCTTGAGTTGGCCTTCCTTCTGGCGGAGCTGCTCAAGAAGGAACGTGACTCGGGTTCGGAAAAGCAGGCCGTTAACGCCTGATTGGGTATAATCACTTCAACTGACCACAGGGCGGAGGATTCATCCTTCGCCCTGTTGTATTTCGGCTGAACTCGCTTATTGATTTTGACGAAAACTCACTTTTGGGGGCATCGATGAAGCGAATTATTCTGGCGTTTCTCAATTCAATGCGTGCTCTCAAGCACTTGGCGCGACATGAAAAGGCCGTTCAACAAGAACTGGTTCTTTTTCTGATATCACTACCCGTTGCATTTTTCCTGGCCCCAAGCTGCCTTGCATTCCTGATGATGACCGGGTCGATCTTGTTTCTCATTCTGGTTGAAGTGTTGAACACTGGTATTGAAGCAACGTGCGATGCAGTTTCTCGCGATTTTCATAAAGAGATTCAGATTGCCAAAGATTGCGGATCGCTCGCGGTATTGATCGCAATTGTTTTTGTAGCCACCACATGGGGCTACATTCTCTTCACAACCTATATGGTTTGATAAAGAACAACAGTTCTTCAACTCAATCCGTTGCAATTAATTGCACAAGCGCGCTAAAGCTTGGGCATGATCAGCGCTAGCGAGAATCTCGATATGCTTCGTATTGCCGTTGCACAGCTCAACCCTGTTATGGGCGACATTGCCGGAAATCTTGCCAAGGCACGTGCTGCACGCGCAGAAGCAGCCCAAATGAACGCCGACCTCGTAATGTTCACAGAACTGTTCATCGCGGGCTATCCGCCTGAAGATCTGGTTCTGAAATCAGCATTCGTTGCTGCTTGCGAAAAGGCTGTGCGTGAGCTTGCTAAAGATACTGCAGATGGCGGTCCCGGCGTTATCATCGGCACCCCCTTGCAGCGTGATAGCGGCTTACACAATTCGATTGCAGTGCTCGACGGCGGTGAAATCATAGCCGAACGCTTCAAAGTTGATCTGCCGAACTATGGTGAGTTTGACGAAAAACGCGTTTTCCAGCCTGGCCCGATGCCCGGCCCAGTTAATTTCCGTGGCGTTCGCATTGGGATTCCGATCTGCGAAGACATCTGGGGTGATTTAGGTGTAGCGGAAACTCTGGCTGAAAGCGGTGCGGAGTTCCTGCTGGTTCCCAACGGTTCACCCTATCATCGCGACAAAATCGATCGTCGTTATCAGATCGTTCTGAAACAGGTTATCGAAACCGAATTGCCTATGCTCTATGCTAACCAGATGGGCGGACAGGATGAGTTGGTTTTCGATGGCGGTTCATTTGCGTTCAATGCCGACAAGAGCCTTAGTCTGCAGATGCCGCAATTTGCGGAGAAAATCGCACTGACAGTTTGGAAGCGTGAAGGCGACAGCTGGCGCTGTGAAGACGGCGAGAAAGCAACATTGCCGGAAGGACTTGAAGCTGATTATGCGGCCTGCATGCTGGGTCTGCGTGATTATGTGAACAAGAACGGGTTCAAGGACGTCGTGCTTGGTCTTTCAGGCGGTATTGATTCTGCAATTTGCGCAGCGCTCGGCGTCGATGCGCTCGGTAAGGATCGCGTGCGTTGTGTGATGTTGCCTTATCGATATACGTCGGAAGAGTCGCTGAAAGATGCTGCCGACTGTGCCAAGGCGCTCGGTGTGCGTTACGATATCGTGCCGATTGCTGAGCCCGTTGAGGGTTTCCTATCCGCGCTCAAGCCTTTGTTTGAAGGCACAGAAACCGGTGTGACCGAAGAAAACCTGCAAAGCCGTGCCCGCGGCACCATTCTGATGGCTATTTCCAACAAGTTTGGCTCGATGGTTGTGACTACGGGCAACAAGTCGGAAATGTCGGTGGGCTATGCAACGCTTTATGGTGATATGAATGGCGGCTTCAACCCCATCAAAGATGTCTATAAGATGCAGGTCTATGCACTGTCCGAATGGCGTAACAATCATGTTCCGGTAGGCAGTTTGGGCCCCGCTGACGAAGTGATCCCGCAAAATATCATTGCGAAGGCACCATCGGCTGAATTGCGCGAAAACCAGACAGATCAGGACAGCCTGCCGCCTTATCCCGTGCTTGACGATATTCTGGAATGCCTCGTTGAAAACGAGATGAGCAACGCCGAGATCGTCGCGCGGGGCCATGCGCTTGAAACAGTGCAACGTATTGAGCATCTGCTCAATTTGGCTGAATACAAGCGTCGGCAATCTGCGCCAGGTGTAAAAATTACCAAGAAGAATTTCGGACGTGATCGTCGTTATCCAATAACGAACCGCTTCCGCGACCGCTGAAAGATTTTGTAATGACCGTAACTGTTCGCTTTGCACCGTCTCCGACGGGTTATATTCATATTGGCAATACGCGTACCGCGCTTTCGAATTGGCTTTATGCCAAAAAGAATGGCGGCAATTTCATCTTGCGTTATGACGACACAGACGTCGAACGTTCTAAGCAGGAATATGCTGAGGCCATTGCGGTTGATCTTGACTGGCTTGGTGTGAAGCCCGACCGCGTTGAATACCAGTCAAAGCGATTTCACGTTTATGCCAAGGCTGTCGAAAAGCTGAAAAAGGCAGGCCTGCTCTATGCCTGCTATGAGACAGCTGATGAACTTGAACGCCGACGCCGGTTGCGATTGGCACGCCGTCTTCCGCCTGTTTATGGTCGTGAGGCACTGAAGCTGACCGATGAAGAAAAGGCTGCTTTTGAAGCAGAAGGGCGCAAGCCGCACTGGCGTTTTCTTCTGCCTAATTTCGAGAACGACCCATTTGTAACCACACGCACCGAAGTCCATTGGGATGATCTGGTTCGCGGCCCGCAGACTGTCGATCTGGCATCAATGTCAGATCCTGTCCTCGTTCGAGAAGACGGCACATATCTTTATACACTGCCATCGGTTGTCGATGATATTGATTTGGGTATCACGCATATCATTCGCGGCGACGATCACGTCACCAATTCAGGCGTGCAAATTGCTATCTTCGAGGCGCTCGGCGCCGAGCCGCCAGTCTTCGGCCATCACAACCTGCTCACCACGGTTTCGGGCGAGGGACTATCCAAGCGCTCTGGTGCACTGTCTATCGGTTCGCTTCGCGATAGTGGATATGAGCCAATGTCTGTTGCGTCTCTCGCGGTGCTTATCGGAACGTCTGAGTCTGTTTCCGCAGCCACCGATATGGATGCGCTTGCAGAACGTTTTGACCTTGCTTCAATTTCGAAATCATCAGCGAAGTTCGATCCAGCTGAACTTGATACGCTCAATCGGGCATTGTTGCACGCGATGCCGTACGAGAAGGCAGCAAGCCGTCTCGAAGCATTGGGTATTCATGGTGAGAATGCTGAGCAATTCTGGCTGACTGTACGTGGTAATCTTGAGCGATTTAATGATGCTGCTCATTGGTGGCAGATCATCAATGCTGATTTGCCTGAAAAGCCTGAGCTATCTGAAGAAGATCAAGTCTTCGTGCGTGAGGCGTCGGCAATACTTCCGTCCGCACCTTGGGACAAACTTACCTGGAAAAGCTGGACCGATGCTGTGAAAGCAGCAACAGGCCGCAAGGGCAAGACACTCTTCATGCCCCTGCGTATTGCTCTTACGGGGCAGGCGCATGGTCCGGAGCTTGCGGACCTACTGGTTTTGATTGGTCCGGATAGAACGAAGAGCCGACTACTCTGACTTTCGAACCTTCCGTGTAGGTTCGCTCCGTTGGCGGTGTAGTCGCTACTGGAGCAACATACGCGGTGGGCTGCACCTTTGGTTGGTCAGTTGGCGCATAGCTCGTTTCGGGCGTTTCATATGCCGGTACAACGAAATCTTCAACAGGCTCGCTCACTGCGTTCGCGACTTTGGCTTGACTTTGTTTCGATGTCTTGCTCGCAGATGATTTCTTTGGTGCAGCCTTTTGCATCTTCCGAGCTGGCGTCCAGTTTGCGGAACATGCTTGCACAAACCTGCCAGCATGTGACCTACCTGCAATTGTAGCATTCAGCTCAGCGAGTTGGTTCTCTAGTGTCCTGATCTCTGTTTGAAGCTTGTTCGCTCTTGCCTTAAGGCGTGTGCAACTTGAAGATTTACTTGCCGAAATCCCAATACAGCTCTGTTTCGCCATCTCGGTCCGACTTCGGGAAAGTTCGGCCTTATTGCGATCAAGCTTTGCTTTTGTAGAATTCAAATTACTCGTTAAACGTGCTTTTTCTTTAGGAGTACATTGCTGTATAGGTTGCGTTGTCGTGCAGCCAGCAACCAGCACTGCGGTCACCATTAGCGTCGCCAAAGAAGATACACGAAGAAAATTCTTATAAGCAATCATCATAGAACAAGCCCGTTCTGTTGTTCGTATGCGTCGATTGTCGTGTATTGCGATTAAAAAAGCATAAACGCCAAGTATGATTAATCGTACTTGGCGTTTTTTATTAAAGCGTATTATTTATATTAAAGAAATAGCTTATTTAGCCTTGCCTTTTTACTTCACCGGAGCGCTGAAGTGCTTCAACAACCGCAAGCGCGGTCATGTTAACCACACCGCGCGATGTAACCGATGGTGTGAGAATGTGAGCAGGGCGCGCAGCGCCAAGCAAGATCGGACCAACATGCAGTGCATCGGTAACGGTCTTGACGACATTCAGGGTAATATTTGCTGCATCGAGGTTAGGAAAGACCAGAAGATTGGCTTCGCCCTTGAGACGGGAATTGGGGAATACGCGATCACGCAGGGCTTGTGACAGCGCCGAGTCACCATGCATTTCGCCGTCCGATTCCAGTTCTGGTGCCTTCTCAGCAAGGATTGCTGCCGCACGACGCATTTTCTCTGCACTTGCTGACTCTTTCGAGCCAAAGTTCGAGTGAGAAACAAGTGCGGCCTTTGGCTCGATGCCAAAGCGGCTGATTTCCTTCGCCGCCAGTATCGCCATTTCGGCAATCTCACTGGCTTCGGGTTCCACATTGACATAGGTGTCGGTGAGGAACAGTGCACCGCGCTGAGAAATAAGCAGGCTCAACGCCGAGTAATCGCTGATACCGGGCAGCTTGCCGATAATCTGCTTTACAACGCGCAAGTGGCGTTCAAAGCGTCCTTCCAGACCGCAGATCATGGCTTCAGCTTCGTCGCGCATTACGGCAAGTGCAGCAATGGCGGTGGAATTGGTGCGAACGATGGTACGCGCTGCTTCTGGTGTGACGCCCTGGCGGCCCGTATAGGACAGATAGAGATCCACATAGTCGCGGTAGCGCGGGTCGTCCTCTGGATTGATCAGTTCAAAATCTTTGCCCTGACGGATTTTAAGGCCGTAGCGGCTCAGGCGTGTTTCCACAACTTGCGGACGACCAACGAGAATAGGCGAGGCAATGCCTTCTTCAATCACGACCTGTGCAGCACGAAGTACGCGCTCATCCTCTCCGTCGGCATAGATAACGCGCATCGGCTTGCTCTGTGCACGCGCAGCCGCAAAGACCGGCTTCATGATAAGGCCGGAGCGGAAAACAAAGCGGTTCAGCCTATCCATATAGGCTTCCCAGTCTTCAATCGGGCGTGTCGCGACGCCACTCTCCATCGCAGCTTTTGCAACCGCAGGCGCGATGCGCAGGATCAGGCGCTGATCAAACGGCGACGGAATGATATGATCCGGCCCGAATGTCGGTGTGTCACCTGAATAGGCACGGGCCGCAACATCTGAAGGCTCTTCGCGCGCAAGTGCTGCAATGGCACGAACGGCTGCAAGTTTCATTTCTTCATTGATTGCGGTTGCGCCTACATCAAGTGCACCGCGGAAAATATATGGGAAGCAGAGAACGTTGTTGACCTGGTTCGGATAATCCGAACGTCCGGTACAAATCATAGCATCAGCGCGTGCTTCACGCGCTGCTTCCGGCATGATTTCAGGATTTGGATTTGCAAGCGCCATGATAAGCGGCTTGTCAGCCATCTGCTTGAGTAATTCAGGTTTCAGAACACCTGCAGCCGAAAGTCCGAGGAATACATCGGCGCCACCAATGACATCCGCGAGTAAACGCGCGTCAGTCTTCTGCGCATACACTTCCTTCCAGCGATCCATAAGTGTGTTTCGGCCTTCATAGACCACACCTTCAAGGTCACAGACCCAGATATTCTCGCGCTTTGCACCGAGATTGACGAGAAGATTAAGACAGGCAAGTGCAGCTGCACCAGCGCCTGATGTCACGATCTTCGCATCTTCGATTTTCTTGCCTGCAAGTTCCAGTCCATTGAGAACGGCTGCTGCGACGATGATCGCCGTTCCATGCTGATCGTCATGGAAAACCGGGATGTTCATCTTGGCGCGGAGCTGCTCTTCAACTTCAAAGCACTCAGGTGCCTTGATGTCTTCGAGGTTGATGCCGCCAAAGGTCGGTTCCAGAGCCGAAACCACGTCGACAATACGTTCAATTTCAAGAGCATCGATTTCAATGTCGAAAACATCGATATCAGCGAACTTCTTGAAGAGGACAGCCTTGCCCTCCATTACCGGCTTGGATGCGAGTGCGCCAATGTTACCAAGACCGAGAACGGCAGTGCCGTTGGAAACGACCGCTACCAGATTGCCACGCGCCGTATATTCGGCAGCAGCAGCAGGATCTTCATGGATCGCAAGGCACGGGGCCGCAACGCCTGGCGAATAGGCCAGTGCAAGATCGCGCTGATTGCCGAGCGGCTTCGTGGCCTGAATTTCCAGCTTGCCGGGCTTTGGATAGCGGTGGAAAAACAGCGCCGCTTCGTCAAAATCTGAACGCGTGGAAGTGGAGGGGGTCTTTTTGTTGGTCATTATCGCATCGCTTTCCGGTTCATACGCGCAGCCGGGGGAGGAAACCGCGCCGTGACGCCAATTTGCGTCTTTTGAGCCATTACCGTTCTTATCTCAAACTATCAAATCACTATAGGTCCGATTTCAAGAAGCAGTTATTCCGCAGCCACAGGGTATTTCAAATCAAGCCGCTTCTTTTATGGCGGTAGACATGCCACCAAGCGATCCCACCAATCAACCGGATTTTGGTTGACGCGCGGAAATGTCCACCTGTTCCGCTTGTTTTGTGCTCTCTACGGGATGGCGGGCTTCACTTTGTGAGGAACATTACTCCTATCTAAATATCAAAAAAGCGCGTGAGCATGAGCTCTAATATCAGAATTCTTATATAAGACTATACTTTAGTAGCTAACTATATTGAACTGTTTCGCTCAATTTTAAGAAGATTATACTTAGTAAAATTCAGTAAACAGGCAAAGGTATGTGTCATGAACGCCGGTCTTGAAGATGTGGTCGCAACTGAAACGGTTTTATCAGATGTCGATGGTCTTTTGGGGAAACTAGTAATTCGCGGGCGATCACTCGATAGTCTTATACCTCACACCTGCGTCGAGGATTGCATCGAATTATTGTGGGATGGCTTTTTTGACGATTTTCCCAAGGGGGCTGAGCTTCAGCGCGCATTAGGCGAAGCACGGGTTCAGGTCTTCCATCACACCGACGCCATTGATGATGAGCTTCTTGATTTGCAGCCCATCGAAGCGGTTCGTGCGCTCATAGCAAGAATCCCAGATGGCGACGATCTTACGGCGGCACTTTATATGGTCGCCGCACCAGCAGTTTTTACACCCGCTATTATCCGTGCAAAGCGCGGCAGACAAATGGTTTCCCCGGATCCGTCACTTCCACATAGCGTCGATATTCTGCGGATGGCGAATGTCCGGATGCCTGAAGAATACGATGTTCAGGCTCTGGATAGCTATCTTGTCTCTGTTTCGGACCACGGGTTGAATGCGTCGACTTTTGCTGCGCGTGTCGTAGCGTCAACCCAAGCCGGAATGACATCTTCAATTCTTGCCGCCATTGGCGCACTGAAGGGGCCATTGCATGGCGGTGCTCCGGCTCCAGTACTTGATATGTTGGACGCGATAGGTAAAGCGGAAAATGCCAAGCAATGGTTGGAAGATGCAATATCCAGAGGTGAACGATTGATGGGATTTGGCCATCGCGTTTATCAAGTCCGTGATCCGCGTGCCGATGCCATCAAGGCAGCTCTCATGCACGTTCTAGAGAACAAGAGTAAAGATGAAAGCAGGCTAATGCTGGCTGAAGCCGTTGAAGCTGCGGCAATTTCTGCATTGGCAAGCCATAAGCCAGACCGTTCGCTTGCAACCAATGTCGAATTCTACACCGCGCTTCTTCTTGAGCAGTTGGACTTCCCACGTGAGGCTTTTACCTGCGTATTTGCCATGGGACGAGCGATGGGCTGGGCCGCGCATTGTCGCGAGCAGATAAGAGAAAACAAGCTCATTCGACCCAAATCACATTACATTGGACCAAAGCTGGAACTGGCAGTCTAATCATACCAAGGAACTAATCCGCCTTAACGATTAAAGTGGATGTTTATAGTTTCTCTCGATCCTCCCCTTAAGCGCGAAACCTGACGTTTCGCGCTTCTTTTTTCTTCGTCATATGTTTGTGACATGAATCGGGTTTTCTGCGCTCAAATCCGGGTTGCCAACAGAAGGACAACCAAATGAGCGAAGAACAGATTGAGCCAAAGCAATTCCGCACTCTGTTTATCTCGGATGTGCATCTCGGCTCCAAGGCAGCTCAAGCCGAACTTTTGCTGGATTTTCTGCGCTGCCATGAGGCGGAAACGATCTATCTGGTTGGAGACATCGTTGACGGTTGGCGCCTGCGGCGAAACTGGCATTGGCCGCAAGAACACAACGACGTCGTTCAGAAGCTTCTGCGCAAAAGCCGCAAAGGCGCAACTATTATCTACATCGCTGGCAATCACGACGAATTTCTTCGAAACTTTCAAGGCACGCATTTTGGTGGCATTGAAGTTATGAACCGCGCTATCCACGAAACTGCAGATGGCCGCAAGTTTCTTGTCATCCATGGTGATCAGTTTGATGTGGTGGTGCGCAATGCTCGCTTCATCGCTTATCTTGGTGACTGGGCTTACGATACGGCGATCTGGATCAACACAGTAATGAGCCGCGTCCGCGCCATGTTTGGATTGCGATATTGGTCATTTTCGGCCTGGGCCAAATTCCGAGTCAAAAAAGCAGTCAATTTCATCGGTAATTTTGAAAACGTTGTTTCGGAAGAAGCACAGCGCATCGGTGTCGATGGTGTCATTTGTGGCCATATTCATCATGCAACCATCGAGAAGATGAATGGTGTTGAATATATCAATACGGGCGATTGGGTCGAAAGCTGCACAGCAGTTGTCGAACATTTCGATGGCCGTATGGAGTTGCTGGAATGGACTGAACGACTTGGTCAACGACCATCGCTTCCTGTCGTGCAAGACGGCAATACCGGTAGCAGAATAATCAGACTTCCACGAGCGGCGCGCAAAGCGGTGAACGGAAGCCGATGAAGAAACTGGTCATCGTCACAGACGCCTGGCATCCGCAAGTAAATGGCGTTGTGAGAACGCTGGCGAAATGCTGTGAACTGATGGCTGAACGTGGTTACGAGGTGATTGTCGTCTCGCCACAGGATTACCGTTCGGTTCCATGCCCGACTTATCCGGAAATTCGTCTGGCAATGACAACGCCGTCGGCCTTTCGGCGAAAGCTGGCGCGTTTGAATCCCGACTATGTGCACATCGCAACAGAAGGCCCGCTCGGCTTTATGGCACGACGCGCCTGTCTTAAAATGGGTTGGAGCTTCACGACAAGTTTCCACACTCGGTTCCCAGAATATCTTCTGGACCGATTTCCAATCCCGCCAAAGTGGACTTATGCGTTTCTGCGTCGTTTCCATAATGCGGCATCGCACACACTGGTCCCAACCCAATCGATTCTGGACGATTTACAAGAACGCGGCTTTACTGGGCTGGAGCTCTGGACAAGGGGTGTTGATCGCACACTTTTTCATCCGCGCGATGATGTGACGAGAGAATTACCACAGCCAGTCTTTATCTGCGTCGGCCGTGTGGCGACTGAAAAGAACCTGCCAGCATTTCTGGAACTTGATCTGCCTGGAACGAAGCTTATCGTCGGAGACGGTCCAGCTTTAGAAGACCTCAGATCGCGTTTTCCCAAGACTGTGTTCGTTGGCAAGAAAGAGGGAAAAGATCTGGCGCGCATCTACGCATCAGCAGATGTTTTCGTATTTCCAAGCAGAACAGATACCTTCGGGCTGGTGCTGCTTGAAGCCATATCATCGGGTCTACCTGTTGCAGCATTTCCCGTGCCAGGTTCTGCCGACGTTGTCGGTGCTACCGGAGCAGGCATTCTTTCTGATGATTTGCACAAAGCTTGTCTGGAAGCGCTCGAAATGCCAGCATTTGACCCTGCAGAAGTGCTGAAGCCCTTCACGTGGAAGGCCTGTGCCGACATTCTCGAAAACGTTCTCTCGTCAACAAAGAGTGTCGCACAGCCAGTGGGTAAACCAGATAATCAGCCCCAAACGGTGGCTTCCGGCGGATAAACTAGAGCGCCATCGTAATGAAGGCCAGGAACGCGATCCTGCGCCAGAAGCAGCGGACCATCAAGGTCAACAACATTGGCTTTTTGTGCGAGCAATACTGCAGGCGCCATACCGAGCGATGTGCCGACCATACAGCCAACCATGATCTGCAATCCAAGCGAAATTGCTTTCTCTCGCATGACCAATCCTTCGGTCAATCCACCGGCCTTATCCAGCTTGATATTCACGGCATCGTAGCGTTTTGCAAGGTCTTCGAGGCCAATTGACGTATGCACGCTTTCATCAGCACAGATAATCACCGGACGAGCGATGCGGCTTAGAATATCGTCATTTCCAGCGGGCAGGGGCTGTTCGATCAAAACCACGCCAGCTTTGGCTGCTGCTGCCATGTTTTCTTCGATATTCTCATCCGTCCAGCCTTCATTGGCATCAATGATGATGCGGCTATTCGGTGCAGCATTCGCAACGGCATGGATACGCTCGATATCGTTATCGCCCCCCATCTTGACCTTAATCAGCGGATAATGAGCGACTTTAGCTGTGGAGACTGCCATTTCCTCAGGTGTTCCGAGCGACACCGTTATCGCTGTCTCAAGTGCGCGCGTTGGCGTCCCGAGCATATCAGCCACGCTTTTCCCTGACAGCTTTGCTTCCAGATCCCAAAGCGCGCAATCAACCGCATTGCGTGCGGCACCAGCTGGCATAATTGTCTGAATATCCTGCCGTGTTGCACCATTCTCGATCGCACCACGAACGGATTCAATCTGTTCACTCACGCTTTCGATCGATTCGCCATAACGGGCATAAGGAACGCACTCACCGCGTCCTAACTGGCCATCTTGGCCAATCTCGCAGACAACCACTAAGGCTTCGGTCTTGGAACCGCGAGAGATTGTGAATTTCCCGGCAATGGGATAGCGTTCATGAATGATTTTCAAGCTATTGTGCATGGATATGCCTTTTAGGACGCAGTATTTCGGTCGTGTAACGACTCGTATAAGAGGTTAGGCCATGTTGACCGACGCTGCCGACAAAGCAAATGCTGCCGCTAATGTTGCGCCAAAGATTGATTTGGCCGAGCATGATGGCGCACGTCTTATCAGTTTGAGTGGACGCTGGATTTCGCAAAGCGTCAGCATTGTCGATAAGAAGATGCGCGAGCTTGAAAAAGTCGGTGGTTCACAAGCTGTTATAATCGATGCAACGGATGTAGCGGGGCTTGATACTGCCGGCGCATGGCTGATTGAGCGGCTACGCCAGAGACTATTGTCTCAAGAGATAGATGTTCGTCTCGAAGGTGTAAAACAGGCCTGGCTTCCTCTTATGGAAGAGGTTGGCAATTCGGTCGTTCGCACTTTGGATGTGACGCATACGAAGAAGCCGTTCTTCATCGTCTCGATGCTGGATTCTCTCGGTCGTGGCGTCGTTTCAGTCTATGAAGATTTCCTGATGGCGATGCATATTCTGGGCGCAACCATTCGTGGCGCGCAGTTGAAAGCGGGGCGCGGAACAGGCATTCCAATTCCAGCCATCGTCAAGCAGATGGACCGGATGGGGGTGGGCGCAATCCCGATCATCGTCCTCATGTCAACGATTGTGGGTGCCATTATTGCGCAGCAGGGCGCTTTCCAGCTTCGCTACTTCGGGGCTGAAATCTTTGTCGTCGATCTGGTCGGCATTCTGGTTCTGCGCGAACTCGGCGTTCTTTTGACGGCTATCATGATCGCCGGTCGATCGGGCAGTGCTATCACCGCTGAAATTGGCTCAATGAAGATGCGCGAGGAAACTGACGCGCTCACCGTTATCGGACTTAATCCAGTTGGCGTGCTTGTTTTCCCACGGCTTGTCGCTCTAGTTGTGATTCTGCCGCTTCTTACTATCATTGCCGATTTGTCGGCATTGATTGGCGCTGCAGCTGTTACTTATTTCTACTCAAACATCTCGCCGGAAGCATTTATCAGCCGCTTGCATGATGCAGTCGCACTCAACACTTATTTTGCGGGCCTTATTAAAGCGCCGTTTATGGCGATGATCATCGGCATTCTTGCTTCAGTTGAAGGTATGAAAGTTGGCGGTAGCGCAGAATCACTGGGGCGCCGGGTAACGGCTTCTGTGGTGAAGTCGATCTTCGTTGTGATTGTCGTCGACGGAATGTTTGCCATGTTCTATGCGGCAATTGACTTCTAACCCCCTATTTCTGCATTTTGATGGGGTCTTTCGGACACAGTCTGGAATAAAACTGAAGCGAAACTGCTTCTTGCAGTTTAGTCGCATGGTAAGCTCGGATAAAGAATATTGATGGAGACGAGTATCGATAATCAGCCGCAATCGCAGCATGCCGAGACCAACGATCAGCCTTTGCCGATCATTTCGGTGCGTGACGTTACCGTTGGTTTTGGCGGTCGCGCTCCTGTGCTCGATAATCTGTCCCTCGATATTTATAAGGGTGAAGTCCTTGGCTTCATCGGCCCGTCCGGTGCAGGTAAGTCTGTGCTGATGCGGACCATTCTCGGCCTTAACAAAAAGCAGTCAGGCCAGATTGAGATATTGGGCAACAATATCGACAAGATGACTGACGTTGAGAAAATGGCAATTGATATGCGCATGGGCGTGCTGTTTCAGCATGGTGCGCTGTTTTCTGCCCTCAACGTGCTTGAGAACATTCAGGTTCCAATGCGCGAATATCTGGACCTGTCACCAAAGCTCATGGACGAGTTGGCGCGTCTGAAAATCGATCTGGTGGGACTGAAGCCGGATACAGCAGAGAAGTTCCCGTCTGAGCTTTCTGGTGGCATGATCAAACGCGCTGCACTGGCTCGTTCGCTGGCACTCGATCCAGATATCGTTTTCCTTGATGAGCCGACATCTGGCCTCGATCCAATTGGCGCTGCAGACTTCGATGAACTGATCGCCAATCTGCGCGATACGATGGGGCTCACCGTTTACATGGTGACGCACGACCTCGACAGTCTTTTTGCGATCTGTGATCGCATCGCTGTCCTGGGTAACAAAAAAGTTTTGGTTAGTGGTTCCATTGAAGACATGCTGACTGTAGACGATCCATGGGTAAAATCCTATTTTCGAGGCAAGCGCGCACGTCAGATCGACACATCCGCGCCGAGCAGACGGCGGCCCGGCAGCCGCTTGCAGACTGGATAAGATATGGAAACGAAGGCCAATTACGTACTGGTAGGAGTTTTCACGCTGATCGTCAGCCTGCTGGCTTTCGGTTTCGTGTACTGGATCGCCCGTTTCGGTGAAGCGCGGGATTCCGTCATCCTCGATGTGCGTATTCCTGGATCCGTCACAGGCTTAAGCATTGGTAGTCAGGTCCTTTTCAACGGCATCAAAGTCGGTGACGTACGCCGACTACATCTCGACGAATCCAATCCGAGCATGGTTATCGTGCAAACCCGCGTGAATGCGACTACTCCTATTACGCGCTCAACCAAAGCGACACTTGGCTTTCAGGGACTGACTGGTCAGGCTTACATCGAACTTAACGGCGGTAGTCTGGAAGAACCGAACCTGCTTACAGAAGCAGCCAAAGAAGATACGGTTGCACGTATTGATGCCGATCCGTCAGCAGTGAACAACCTCCTCGCAACCGCTCAGGATATTTTCGCGCGTGCGAATTCCGTGCTTGGCGAGCTGGAAGGATTTGCAAAGGATGCGCGCGGACCACTGATCGATACGATCCACAACACCAAGACCTTTACAGATGCGCTTGCGAAAAATGCTGATGTGATTGACGAACTTGGTTCGAACGCGGCCAACATCAATAAGATCGTTGCCGATGCACAAGAGATGATGTCGCGCTTGAATGCAGCTTCCTCGCGTGTTGAAAGCGTTATTGCAAAAGCCGACCAGTTGCTCTCAAGTGATGATAAAGACGGTGTGGTCGCGCAGGCTAAGGCTACACTTGAATCCATTCGCCAGCTGTCGAGTAATTTGGATAAGCGCATTACGCCAATCGCCAGCAACCTTGAGCGTTTTTCGGGACAGGGTCTGAGCGATGTTCAAGCGCTGATTGGTGATAGCCGCCGTGCCGTGCAGCGTGTAGAACAGGCTGTAACAGACCTCGAACGCAATCCCCAGCGTTTGCTGTTTGGTGGCCCAGGTAGTGTTCCGCAGTATAACGGAAGGACGCGTCATTAATGTCCATTACAGGTTCTGTCGTGACCAAATTTCCCCGCAATTCGATCCGGAATATTACTGCGCCCTTTCTGCTTGCAACCTTGTTGGCAGGATGCGGAACGACAACGCCGCTCGATACTTTCAGCCTGACTGCGCCACAACAGACGCAATCTGCATCCGCGAGCCGCAAGAGCCTTCAGCTTCTGGTTCCTGCACCGAGCGCGCTGAAAGCACTGGATAGCGAGAATATCGTCGTCAACACAGCACCCGGTGCGATTGAGTATCTCAAAGGCGCACAATGGGGCGACAGGCTGCCGAATCTCGTTCAGTCGCGCCTTGTTCAGGCTTATGAAAATACGGGCGTCTTTGGCGGCGTAGGACGGCCTGGCGATGGTCTGGCTATCAATTACCAGATCCTGACCGACTTGCGTGTGTTCAGCATTCAAGCCTATGGCGCGCAAAGGGCAGCGGTTGTTGAAATCGCCGTCAAGCTTATGAACGACAAGAATGGTGAAGTCCGCGCAACACGCGTCTTCCGTTCGGCTGTTCCTGTTTCAGGCACAACCAATAGCGGCTACGTAAAAGCCCTTGATGCAGCGTTCGAACGCACCGCAAGTGACATTGTGAGCTGGACGATATCCTCGCTGTAAAGCATTTCCAGCAAAAGTGCGTAGCGGTTTGCGTTCGGAAATGCGTAAAAACAAATAGTTGCAGCGGTTCCAACGATTTAATCTCAACTGGGGCTGCTCTACGCTTCAATTTTTTTGGTTTTTCAAGGCAGTCCGGCCCACTCCGGACTGCTTTTTTTTATTAAGCTCCTTTGTAACCGCGTTCCCGCTAAGCGATTATTGGGCTGATCTGTTCGCCAGCCAAAAATGCGCTATGTCGCTTCAATATGAAATGCGTTGTTATGCAGCTTGCAGGCGGATCAACTACCGTCCATCTCATCAAAACATCGAAGCGCTCAGAACAGCAAACAACAAAAAACGCGGCCCGAAAGCCGCGTCTTTTTGTTCATCTGACTGCGCTTAGAGCGCTTCCTACTTTGATTGAATAAGAAGAAACGCTCTAAGCATTTGTTTTTTCGCATTATCCTACACAAAACCGCTACGCACTTTTGCTGGAAATGCTCTATCGCAGGCGTCCGCTTGCGTGAGCGAGCATGGTGTAGACCTTGCCGGTATCCGACGTCAGATAAGTCTGGGTCACCATGTTGTCGCGATCGTTGCGGGCGACGTCTTCGAGCAGGCGCTGGAAGTCATCCATGTAACGGTCCACTGCACGGCGGAATTCACCATCGGTCTGATACTTACGCTTGATATCATCAAAGGTCTGCTGACCCTTCAGCGTGTAGAGGCGACGCGTGAAGACATTGCGTTCACCGCGGCGATAGCGATCCCAAAGTTCAACCGATGCTTCATGGTCGATTGCGCGAGCAATATCCACCGAGAGCGAGTTGAGCGATTCAACCACGTGGCTTGGCGAACGTGGAGCTTGGGTCGGCTGTGCCTGTGAAGGTGCCGCAACTTCGTCTTCGCGTGATGCGCGTGCCAGAAGATCTGAAACCCAACCGCGTGGCTTTTCAGCCGATTGAGTAGGCTGAGTAGCTTTTGGAGCTTCAGCCGGGCGGGCACGAACAGCAACTTCGGCCTGTGCCGGAGTTTGGGGGCGCGGAGCCGCAGCCGGCGCCTGAACCGGGGTAGGCGCTGCACGCTGCGTCTGGACCGGACGCGAAACTGGACGATCTGCACGACTTTCACCGACATCGACCAGACGACCCGACTTGTTGACGATCTCAGCAAGCTCCTTAAGAGCATTGATCTGCTCACCAACGGCCTTGCGCATTGCGCTCGTCGTTTCTTTGGCTTCAGCTGGCATATCAAGAACGCCGCGCTTGAGTTCTCCACGGGTCGTGTCGAGTTCGCTGCGGATTTCCGTTGCAGTGCGACGAATGTCGTCAGTCGCAGCAGAGAATCTTTGCGATGCCTGTTCAACGATTTCAGCAACGCTCTCGCGCATCTTCTCAGCCGAAGAACGTGTCTGGCCTTCAGCGCGCTGGAATGCCGAAGCAACCACGGTTTCAAACGACTGCATCAACTTCTCGATGCCTTCTGACTTTTCAACCAGGCCGGAGGCAAGCTTGTCGAGCGCCAGATGACGATCTTCAAGTGTGCCTGCGAGGCCATTCTGTGCCGAGTTGATCATGTCCGAAGCAGTGGAGAGAACCTTACCGTGCTCTTCAAAGCGCTCAGCAATGTCTGCGATCTGCGACAGCGTGCCGTCGGACAGTGCACGCAGGGTGCCGATATTGTTGTCGATGAGACCAGTCGAAGCCTGGAACATCTGCGCTGCACGGTTGGCGTTTTCAACGAAGCTGCTTGTTGTTTCGACAAGGCGACCATCGATATTCGTCAGGTTGCGAGCGGCAGCATCGATAAGCTTGCCAAGTTCGCCGTTTGAAGCGGCGAGACGGTCGATCAATTCGCTGACATTTTCCGAAAGGCCGGTCTTTGCCTGCTGAACCGCTGCAATGGTTTCTGCCGTACGGTTGGCCAATGCGTTAACGAGCGCGGCATTTTCAGCACGCAGACGATCAGTGGCTGCGTGAGTTGCTTCTTCCAGCTGTTCTGCCAGTCCGCGACCACTATCTGCCAGACGCTGCACGAGAGGTTCGGCAGTATCGTTGAGGATCTGCGTGATTTCCTGCGAGCGGGCCGCAAGAACTGCATTGAGTTCACGCGTGCGCTCTTCAAGCGTTACAGCCGTGGTGTCTGTTACCTGAGCGATGCGTGCTTCAACGGAACCAAGTTCCATCGTGATACGCGAACCAATGTCACCAAGGCGGGTTGCAATGGCATCTGCACGTTCAGCAAGACGTGCTTCTGTGCCGGACAGGTTCTCGGTAACGCTCGACGAGAAGGCTTCGCTGTGACCGGCCAGCGTTTCACTGGTTTTGGTCGCAGTATCAGCGATACGAGCTTCAATTGCCGACAATTCACCGGTGAGGCGGTTTTCGATAGCTTCAAGGCCACCAGCAATCGCGCTCGCACGTTCTGCAAGACGCGCTTCCGTACCAGCGAGATTATCAACAACGCTTGCCGAGAATGCCTCGCTATGACCAGCCAGTGTTTCGCCAGTCTTGGTCGCAGTGTAGGCAATGCGGGCTTCGATTGCCGACAGTTCGCCGGTGAGGCGGCTTTCGATTGCTTCAAGTCCACCAGCAATTGCGCTTGCACGTTCGTTCAGGCGGGCTTCTGTTCCGGCCAGATTGTCGGCGACGCTTGCAGCAAATGCTTCGCTATGACCTGCGAGGGTTTCGCTCGTCTTGCTTGCTGTGTCAGCAATGCTGCTTTCAATCTGTGCCAGACGCGATGCAATTGCATTTGCACGCTCACCAAGGCGTTCCTCAGTAGCTGCGAGGTTGGTGGTGAGATCGGCGCTGAAGCTCTGACCAAAACCGTCGAGCGATTCACCGGCCTTGGCCGCTTCTGCGGACAGAATGCTTGCAGCTTCAGTGATTTTCTCACGCAGCGAGCCAGCAACGACACCCGCACTCTGTTCAAGTGCGCGTCGAACATTATCGACGCCGATGGTGAGCGCCTTTTCCATTGTCTGGGTGCGTTCTTCGATAATGCCAGTCTGGCCTTCGAATGCGCGGGTGATTACATCACTGCTGTTTTCAATCGCATTGTGCAGGTTTGCAGTACGCTGCGAAAGAATATCGCCGTGATCCTGAAGTGTTTGGCTGAGCGAAGCGGTGCTGTCAGTCAGTGTTTCACGGATTGCAGCTGTACGACCTTCAATAGTCTGCTCATGTCCATCAAGAATGTGGGCTAGGGCGTTGTTATGATCGTTCAGAACTGAACGGAGGCCGCTTGTACGTTCCTCGACACGTTGAACGTGATCAGTGAATGTCGCTTCGAATGCATCACGGCTTGCGCCGATCGTGTCGCTGATTGCCTGCGAACGTTCGTCGAAGACGCGTGCCAGTTCCTGCTGATTATCAGCGATAAGCGCGGTCAAAGTGTTCACGCGCTCATCGAATGTACGCGCCAGAACTTCGCGATTTTCGTTGAAGTTATCGCGTAGTGCGGTCGTACGTTCATCCATCAGCTGAGCAAGCATTGCTTGATTTCCAGCAATGACGCTGTGCAAGGAAGCAGCGCGTTCGTCCAGCGAGCGGGCGTGATCAGCAAAGGTGGCATCAAGGCGCGAGGCGTTGTTAGCCATCTCTTCCTGCAGAATGCTGGTTCTGTCAGCAAGGATTGCTGCATGCTGTTCGGCGGCAGAATTGAGAGCCGAAGAGCTGTTGTTGATTGCGTTTTCGATGTCGGTTGTGCGTGCAGAGAGCGTATCGGCATGACCACGGATGACCGCGGAAACGCGCTCTGTTTCACCTTCAAGCGAAGAAGCCAGAATATCGCGGCTTTCAGCGAGCTTGCCTGCGAAGGACGAAGCCTTCTCATTGAGAATATTGCCCACGCTTTCGCTGATCGAAGTCAGATCATCGCTGATCTTGGTCTTCGTTTCATCGATCATGGTGCTGAAGGCAGTACGGCCACCGGAGAAGGTTTCTGCAATCTCACGGGTGCGAGCAATGAGGTTTTCATTGATCTGGCGCGAACGGGTTTCGAGAGCTGCATTCAGCTTTTCGGTGCTGCTGTCGAGCGCATGAGCGCGTGTTTCGAACTCGGTCAGCAGCGAACGGCCACGCTCATTGAGCGTCGTGTCGAGCTGCGTCAGACGTGCATCGAATTCGCTGACCATCGACTGGGTAGCACCGCCGAGCAGGGTAGCAATGCCAGCGGTACGCTCATCGAGAGCAGAGCTTACACGTTCCGAAATGTCACGTGACTGCTGATCGAGCGTTGCGATACGGGTGTCGAGTTCGTTTGCAAAAGCTTCACCTGAAGTGGTGATGCGTGTCGCAATATCACCGGTACGCTTTTCAATCGCCTCAGCAATTGCGCCACCGCTTTCATTGATGCTGCCGATGAGACGTTCACCAGAATCACCGAGAAGCGAGCTAAGCTGCTCAGAGGCCGAGACAACATTGTCGCGTATGATATTGGCTGCACTCGACAATTCTTCTTTCAGCTGCTCATGAGCACCTGTGATCGAAGAACGAACGCGCTCAGCATGGCTGACTACGGCTTCGCGCTCATTGCCAAGATCGCTGACGAGCGAACGGATACGGACTTCGTTGTCGCTGTATGCACGTTCAAGCTGATTAACCTCGGACTGAACAAGCGTCTCAAGTTCAACAGCGCGTGCGAGTGTGCGCTCGATCCCTTCGTTCATCGCAGCAACTTCACGGCGAACAGCCTGGCTCAGTGTGGATACACGATCACCAGCAGCGGCTTCTGGCTGCAGAAGCTTAAGAGCTGCTTCCGACATGCTGCGCGCTGCGACATGCATCTCCTGCGCACGGCGGACCAGATGTGCAAATCCCCAGAACATAACGATAGGCAATACTGTGCCAGCAGTTACGCCAATACCGGCGGGGGATGTGAAGAAATCTTTGGTTGCCTGAAAGCTGGAGAAGACATCAGGGCTGATTGCCTTGCTAATCGCAACGCCACCTGCGGCCCAGAGCACGCTCATGGCCGTCGTTGTCCAATAGAGCTTGGAAGAACGTTCGGTTACACGGCGCGGTGCGGCGGCAACAGCTCTGCCGTTGCGGGAATCATCATTGGCAGGCGTGAGGGCAGCCGCAGGCGTGGCGGCTACGACCGCTGGAGATGGCGTTACAGGCTTTGGCGCGGCTTCCTGAACTGCTGGCTTGGCTTTGTTGGCTGGCTTCGGCGCAACGTTAGCAGCTTCAGGCGAGGCGGATGGGAATGCAGCATTGACAACTGGAGGCACGGGCGGTGCAGCAGGGCTTGCAATGACGGAAACGGTAGCAATCGTTTCGGCCTTTGCCGTTCCTTCTGTCGTAATGTCTACGGGAGAGACTTTCGCAGCATCGACCACTTTCGTGTTCTGCTCTGCAACCAATTCTTCGGCCGCACGCGAAATCTGCTCTTCCAGGTCATCGACTGAAAATTCTTCGCCAATCGCACTCAGGTCCATATCAATGTCGAAATCGTCACCGAAATCGATATCGAGTGCCTGTTCAAGTGCCTGTTCGACCTCATGGTCGAGCTTTTGCGCCTTGGATTTAGAAGCCATAGCCTTGCCTACCTCGTACTCATTACTGCGACGGCCGGATCATTATAGAGCCGTTACAAAACTTATTCCGCCATTTTTCATCGTATCGGCTCGGGCTTGTTAAGGAAATAGGCACCCGCGCCTGATGTCTAAAACTTTAAATACAAGGTTAACAAAAAAGAGAAGACTTGCAAAAAATGCCGGATTTCCGGTGTTTTGACATTAACGATCATTCTGTGGAAATCAAACCGATGCGAGAAAGCACCTTAACTCATCTCCGCTAAATCGTTAAGAAAAATACGCGCTAAAGGAGAGCTGTTATTATTATTCTACCGATGGTTTGATTCATAAGACGAGAAATCTGCATAGCGTTCAAACGCACTGTTCCACGAGCCACACTAATGCTTATTGAGCCCGCACCACAAGGGTACATCAGCAAATACTTATATTTACGGATCAAAACTTGCTGGGAAACAATGGCATATTGGCGCAGTTATCTGCCGAATATGCTCCGGTGGTTGAAACTGCGCGCATAAGGCCGTATTTGCCTCTTCAAGATATCAATCGCGCCGGGAAGGCGTGTGCAGGAACTTAAAATGACAAAAATTGTATTCGTATCCGCTGATGGCGCTTCGCGCACCGAAGTTGAAGCTGACAACGGATCGAGCGTAATGGAAGCTGCAATTCGCAACGGCATTCCTGGCATTGATGCTGAATGCGGCGGCGCGTGCGCCTGCGCGACTTGCCATGTCTATGTCGATGAAGACTGGACTGAGATCGTCGGCGGTCCGGATGCGATGGAAGAGGACATGCTGGATTTCGCTTATGAACCGCAGCCTAACTCGCGCCTTTCTTGCCAGATCCGCGTGACGGATGAGATTGACGGCCTCGTCGTTCAAGTTCCGGAACGTCAGAATTAATATTTTAAAGTAGAGTGATGACATGTAAGGAGCGTCGATGGTAGCCGAACGTCAGTCTGACATCGCAATCATCGGCGCCGGACCTGTCGCCCTTTTCTCTGTCTTCCAGCTCGGGTTGTTCGGTTTCAAATGTCGGCTGTTTGATTCCATGAGCCGGGCGGGTGGTCAGTGCACAGCACTTTATGCTGACAAGCCCATCTTTGATATTCCGGCTTTCCCTGAAATTATGAGTGGCGAGTTGGTTGATCGTCTGCTTAAGCAGATCGAGCCCTATCATCCTGACTTTGAATTTAGTCAGCTGATCTCAGACATCACCGCTGGTGAGCAGGGCGTTCAGCTTACGACCGCCACTGGCGTCACCTTCAGTGCCAAAGCCCTGGTAATCGCTTCAGGGCTCGGCGCTTTGACATCTGCTGGTCAGATCGTGCGCCGCGATCCATTGGCTGCGACTGGCGCTATGGCTTCTGTTGAGCGGTTTGGAAACGCAATCGTCGTCAGTTCCGAGACGTTTCGCACATCGCAACGGAAAATTTACGCTATTGGAGACGTTTGTCATTATCCGGGAAAGCTGAAACTCATACTTTCCGGTTTTCACGAGGCTGCCCTGATGACCCAGGCCATCAGGCGCGAATTGCAGCAAGCCAGATAAGCTTCAGATTCTACTGGACCATTTTTTCGAGTTTATAGGTCAGCAGGCGTTCAAAGCGACGTTCAAAATTGATCGTTTCGACGCGGTCGAACCGTTCTTGCGCCTTATCATGCGCCGCCATCAGGCGTTCCGTCACTTTATCAATGTCCGCACGCAAGGTTGCGCAATCTGTACGACTACGCAATGAGCGTATCTGACGTTCCATATCACTGGCGTGACTACGGGCAATCACGATATGGCTTTCTTCGTGGCGTCGGATATCCTGATACAACGTATCCCAGATCAGTGCGAGCTCAGGAGAGGCTTTTCGGCGTTGCTTCCAGCGTGGCAACATGACCTTTGCATGGACATTCACATAAACGCCCTGAACTTTGCACGCGCGATCACCGGAAGCCCGACCATAACGCACCTTGGCGTCGAAGCGGATTTCAGCTGCACCTGGATGATGCTGACCAGTTTTCTTGAGAAACGGGCCGCTGCGTGACAATGCCTTGTCGAGATCCTCGGCAGTCTTTCCGTTGACATTGTAATAGCTGAACGTTCGGAAAATGGATGCGGCTTCAGCATGCGGGGCAACAACAGCAAGCGCTAACCCCAGAGCCAGAACCCGTTTTTTCAAAGACATGTTCCGGCACCTCTTCATAAAACCAGAAAGAAACTCGTAAATTCATTGATGAGCAACATGGCATGCAATCGTCAAGAGAACTATAACGCCCCTCACAAAATGACATAATGCCTGTTTGGCTGCATTAAAGCATTTCCAGCAAAAGCGGGAACCGGTTTTGCGTATGGAATGGAAATGCTTAAAAATAAACAGTTAGAGCGGTTCCAACGATTCAATTTTAACTCGAACCGCTCTAAGTTCTAAAAAAGACAATTGGAATATCCGTCAATGATGAAACAATGGCAACTTGCCCATGGTCGTAACCTCCAATTGGGCGCAAAATCTGTCATTATGGGTATTCTCAACGTTACACCGGATTCCTTTTCCGATGGCGGTCGCCATAACGATCTCGATAAAGCCTTAGCGGTTGCCGAAACAATGCTTGCAGATGGGGCAACGATTATCGATGTTGGTGGTGAATCGACACGGCCGGGCAGCGCTGCAGTTGATGCTGAAACTGAGGCAGCGCGCGTTGTGCCGGTTATTCAAGCGATTACCCAGCGTTTAGGCTGCATCGTTTCAATTGATACTTATCGCGCCTCAACCGCACGACGTGCAGTGGAAGCGGGCGCGCATATCGTCAATGACGTGTGGGGGCTGCAACGTGAACCTGAAATTGCAGAAATTGCGAAAGAGACAGGCGCGGGACTGGTCATCATGCACACCAGTCGCGATAGAAACACCGATCCTGACGTAATTGCCGATCAATTTGCATTTTTAGATGTATCGCTCGAGATCGCGGGCAGGGCAGGCATTGAAGCCTCTCGTATCGTTCTTGATCCGGGTTTTGGTTTCGGCAAAGACAAGGACGAAGACATTGCGCTGATGGCACGCATGGAGGAATTGCAACGGTTCGGCTATCCTTTGCTTGTCGGCACCTCGCGCAAGCGCTTCATCGGTGCAATTACTGAACAGGCCGATCCCATGATGCGCGACGTTGGAACTGCTGCAACGTCAGTTGCAATGCGTTTGGCGGGAGCCGACATCTTCCGTGTTCACAATGTCGCTTTTAATAGGGACGCACTTGCAGTTGCCGATGCTATCCTGCAAAGCAAAGCAAATTCAAAATAGGAAACATGGCCGTGTACACCATCCGTATCATGAATTGCGCGTTCTTCGCGCACCACGGCGTCTTTGACGAGGAACATAAACTCGGCCAGCGTTTCTATGTCGATGCGATACTGGACGTCGATCCCGGCGCCTCGCTGGACAATGACGATATTGAAGGCACAGTCCATTACGGGATCGCTTTTACTGTCATTCAAGACATCATCACCGGTCGTCAGCGTTATCTCATCGAAACGCTTGCACTTGATGTCGGTAAGGCACTGGTCGCGCGTTTTCCTCAGATCAAGCGCGCTGAAATCACTGTTCGCAAGCCGAATGCCCCGGTTCCGGGCGTTCTGGACCATGTGGAAGTAACAGTGGTTTATCCGCGCTGATGAGTAATGCCGTTATCTATCACGCTTGGCCCTATCGCGCTTGGATTGGACTAGGCGGTAACATCGATGATCCAGTCGCTTCCATGGCCAAGGCGTTGAAACTGCTTGAAGCTCGTGCAGACACGAAGGTCGTCGCTGTTTCAAATGTCTATCGCACGCCGCCATGGGGTAAGACCGATCAAGCCTGGTTTCACAATGCCTGCGCAGAGATCGAAACCGCACTTGAACCATTAAAGCTTATTGAGACATGTCTCGACGTTGAACGTTCGCTTAAACGGGTACGGTTAGAGCGTTGGGGACCACGCATTATCGACATTGATATTCTTGCTATGGAAAAGTCAGGTGAGGCGGTCATCATGAATGAACCGGCGCTTGAGTTACCGCATCCGCGCATTCAGGAACGTGCATTCGTGCTCGTACCGCTTAACGATATTGCGCCAACGCTTAAGATTGCAGGCAAAAGCGTTTCTGAGTGGGAATTGGCGTGCGCCTGCTCTGAAATAGAAAAAGCCCGCACTGATGCGGGCTGGTGGCTTGAATACATAGACTAACCGGGGCCGGTTAGTTTTTGGCAATACTGCCAACAGCGATGTTATCGATGCGCTTGAGGCTCATCCCGATCACTGGAACCAATTCCTTGTCAACGCGAACCGAAACCGTGACGTTCATGGTGTTTTTGTCGGCAACGCGCGCGAGCATTGCACCATTCAGTTCCTTGCGGTTTAAGCCAAGAACCACTTTGTTTCCCGTCACGGAACCTGACGTTACATTCAGGCCCTTGCCTTCTGCGCCGTCATTAAACTTCCCGGAATAGCTGGTGCCAACGCGCGTGACCGTCGCCTTCATAGGCTGAGAGAAAACACCCACCCGGCAGGAGCCATCCAACGTCATACCGACTGCGTCGTTAGGCGTTGTGCCTGCCAGCGAGCATACAAACTTGGTGCCCTTGTATTTTCCGGCGACAATTTCACCCGGACCGGACCATTGGCCCTCAATCGTCTGGAAAAACTGTTCATCCTTATCTGCGGCCAGAGCTGGCGCAGCAAAAAACGATGCGGGCAGTAGCGTGAGGCATGCAGCGATGTAGTTTTTCATATTCAGCTCTGTCCCGGAATCTCGACCCTAAGGCACCATTCCAATAATTTATCTGTAAACACTCCGCAACCGAATGTCCCACAATCGGGCATCAGTGCATTTCTACGGCGCAAGGATCACAGATTCGAGCACCCGATACATCTATCTTATATTCGTTGCGAATGGTTAATGCTTCGTTGTCACGACTGTTAAAGTCAACGAGATTTCCGGGAATGTGTGACATTGAATTGTGTAAAAGTGCGCCTAGTCCGAATACAGCTTCATCTTTTTCGGGAAGAGCATTAATCCCTATTTTTCGGCTTCACGCCTTTGTCGCCGGTTATGCGCGCAATGTCGCCGATAAAGTCCCCAACACCGGGGCGTTTTTCCGAATTGAACGGAAAGGGCCGCACGACATCCATCGCTGCGATACCGATACGGGCAGTCATCAATCCATTGACGACACCTTCACCGAGTTTCGCAGAAAGGCGCGATGCCAATCCGTGACCGATGAGCTGCTGAATGACGCTATCACCCATCGCGAGGGTCCCAGTCACGGCCAGATGCGCCACGACCCGACGTGCAAGTTTGAGAAACCCCAAGGTACCCGGACGTCCACCGTAAAGCTGTGACAGCCGCCGGATCAGTCGGGCGGATTCAAAAATCACATAGCCAATATCGACGAGCGCGCGTGGACTGATCGCGGTGACGATTGAAACGCGTTTTGATGCATTGAGGATTAGTGCGCGTGCTTCTCGGTCTAGAGGGCGCAGTATTTCTGTCTCAGCAAGGCGGATGAGATTGCGGCCATCAATGATTTCATCGGTCAGACCGTCAAGCATCTGTCGTCCACGCGCAGTTTCAGGCAGGCCTGCCGCAATTGTGCGCAGCGCGTCAACAGCTTTACGGGCTGCGGCCATATCATCACGCTCCGCCGCATCTGCGGCATCCTTGCGCAGATGTTGCACTGATGCCAGTCGCCTTAAAGCCAATAATTCACGCACGATAATTGCAACGAAAGAAGCAAGCGCGATCATTGCGACGCCTAGCGCCGTCCAGCCAAGCCAGTCAGCGCGCATGAAAAGCGCCTGAATAAGGTCTTCGGTCCAAATGCCAATGGCAAATGAAACCAATATACCCAGAGCACCCAACAAGATCTTGCTCAAAGACCAGCGTCGTCGAGGCGGCGCTTCAAATGACGGGTCCAAAACTTCCAGTTCAGCGGCTTCTTCATCGCTCAAGGCAAAGACATCGATCTCTGGAACGACTTTGTCCAGATCCGTGACGGCACGCGGACGACGCGGTGCTTCTTGCATCGCTTCGGAAATTGAAACCGTCTCAGTTGGCTTTTTGACGGTAAAGGCTGCGGGTTTGCGTGGAGGCTGCTCGCTCATGCCAGACGATCCCCGATGAGAAACTGGAGTGCGCGATCAAGCCTGATATGTGGCAATGAAAGCGTTAGACCTTCGGCAGTTCGTTCAAGCCGTGGAGGCCGAAAACGCACGAAGCGAATAGCTGGTTCGTCGCTCGAAACTGACGGTTCGAATATTACATTAGGATTCTTTGGTAAATCACCGGGAAATATAGCAGTTTCTGTTTCACCATCGAATACGTCCGCATCAATTCGTTCGCCTTTGAGCGGTGTTCCGATAATGACAGGCAGTGTGTCCTTGCCTTCCTTTACCGTCGCCTCACGCGTGGCACGCACAGCAGCCATCGCCAGCACGTCAATATCGGCGCCTGAGAAATCAGCGCGTTCTATTGCCCGCTCGACAAGACGGCGAACAATCGCCTGCAACCTGTCATGGCTCTCGTGGTGAAGGTGATCAGCCTTGGTGGCTGCAACCAGAATACGGCCAATACGGCGCTGGATAAGGCCGGTCAGCAGATTGGCACGTCCGGGACGGAAGCAAGATAGAATATCAGTCAGTGCGCGCTCAAGATCGGCCACCACAGCCCCGCCTGCATTCATGGCCTGCATGGCATCAATGAGAATGATCTGGCGATCGAGCCGGGCAATATGTTCGCGAAAGAATGGCTTGATCACATGCGTTTTGTAGGCCTCGTAACGACGTTCCATCATTGCAGCCAAACTGCCTGCTTTGAAATCTTCAGGCTTCAGCTCGGGTAAGGGCGCAAAAGTAAGGGCTGGCGAACCTTCAAGATCACCGGGCATCAGAAAACGTCCCGGCGGCAGTGTAGACAGAGCGCGCTCATCAGCTTTGCCAGCACGCAGATAAGCCGTGAAGCTTCTGGCCAGTCGCTGAGCAGTCAATTCGTCTGCATTGTCGGACGGCGAAACGGTTTGCGCGTCGCGCAACCACATCTGTGCGAGATCGATATGCGTTGGCTCATTGGCCAGAGCAAATGAATCCGCGCTGAACTCGCTATAGGTCTTTCCCAGCAAGGGAAGGTCGAGCAACCACTCACCGGGATAGTCGACAATATCAACCGACAGTCGCCCCGGCGAAAACCAGCGGCCCCATGCGGATGCGGTTTCATATTCAATCGTAAGACGAAGTTGCGAGATAGCACGCGTCGAATCCGGCCAGATACGTTCGTCGAGCAAAGCTGAAAGGTGTTCTTCATACTGAAAACGCGGAACTGCATCGTCCGGCTGCGGTTCGAGCATGGAACGTGAAATGCGGCCTGACTTATATGCCTCAAACAAGGGCAGGCGGCCGCCATGCACCATATTGTGCACCAGTGCGGTTATGAAAACCGTCTTACCAGCGCGGGAAAGACCAGTGACACCCAGCCTCAGCGAAGGAGACATCAAACCCGTTGCCCGATCTGTCAGCGTGTCGAGTGCGATCCTTGCTTCATCGCCGAAACTGGTCAGTTTTGCCAATTGTTCCCTCGTGAAAATTACATCTTGTCACTGCCATACATAGGAACTCCTGAGGTATATCAACAAGGAAGCATCGGATTCAATCGATAGTCCTCAACAGGGCAGAGGAAAACTTTCCAGAAAGCCCTTTCCGCGCACAATATCCGACAATGGTCCATCAAAGGTAATTGTAGCGAGGGCTGCGGTTGGGAAGCCAGCTTCAAGCCTTGAAAGACTTGAGGGTTCACCATCGCCGCAAAGCGCCAATGCAAGATCTTCCATACTTGGATTGTGCCCGACCAGCATCAAATGGTCTGAATCTGCATTTTTCTTTATTGCCTGCATATATTCACCAGCTCCGCCGCTATAGATCGTCTCATCGATGATCATTTCTGCATCTATTCCGAGCCGTTCAATCAAACCAAACGCAGTTTCGCGCGTGCGACAGGAAGCCGAAAGTAAAACCTTTTCAGGGAATAGCTTTGACGCCTTCATGGCTTCGGCCAACTCGTTTAATGAGGAAATACCTTCTTCATCCAGAGGCCTGTCAAAGTCTTTCATTGCAGGCTTTGCCCATATTGCTTTGGCATGGCGGAGGAGGAAAAGGCGACTCATTGAGGGCTCCTGACTGCATTTTGATGCGCTTGCAGCTCAATTCATGCCACATTTTCTGCAAGTTTGCTCCGACTACATGCAGTTTCGGGCAACTTTCTGGTGTGGCGTGTGAATATTCACAGATAGTTTTGATGCATAATTGGGCATAATCAGCAGGATCGATTGTTCTTCATTTGTAATTATGTTTCTTAAGCAGGTGACTACCTAATAGTTTGAAGTCTTTTATAAAAACAAAACCGAATAAATTACATTTTGAAATTAAATTGCTTATTTTTTCATCAAAATCATACAATTTTGATGAATTAAAAAGTAGCGAGACGCGTGTGTTTGATGTTGTGTCCTTGTTGCTATGGACTTATATAACCGCTCGCGTCTCCTAGATGTGGGGTGATTCAGAATGAGTGAATTGATCGACCTTGACTATAGGCCCACTGAAGACGAGCCGTTCATGAATGAACGGCAGAAGTCTTACTTTCGTGCAAAACTTGTTGCATGGAGGAATGATATTCTGCGCGAAGCGCGCGAAACGCTCGAAGCGCTGCAGCAGGAAAATGCAAATCACCCGGACCTGGCGGATAGGGCATCCTCCGAAACGGACCGGGCAATTGAACTTCGCGCTCGTGACAGGCAGCGCAAACTGATTTCCAAAATCGATGCAGCTTTAAGCCGTATTGACGAAGGAACCTATGGTTTCTGTGAAGAAACCGGCGATCCAATCAGTTTGAAACGACTTGATGCACGACCAATCGCAACGCTTTCTATTGAAGCACAAGAGCGCCATGAGCGCCGCGAAAAGGTCTATCGCGACGATTGATCTTAATTAGAGCGCCATGCGTCCATTTGGACACACAAATGAAGCTCTAACAGATTAAATTTGCTGCGTAATTTTACCTTAAACTGTTAAAGGTTTAAGGAATTATGCGGTAGGTCGATTAGAACATTCTTTAAAGGCTGCGGCTCCCGCAGCCTTTTTTCTTTATGTTTTGATCACGCGAAAAGAAAGGGTATCAGCCTGTTTGACTGATACCCTTGATTTAAAAGCACTTCCAGCAAAAGTGGGAACCGGTATTAACTGGAATCGCTGTGACCGTCGCTTTCACGCAATGAGAATTACCTAAAAGTTGCGGGTCTCGTTCTTGGTAAGCTCACCGAGAAGCTTTTCCATTTCATCCTCGATACTGTCATCCGGCTTCCCGCCATTTGGAGAGATATCGAGTGAGCCCAGAAGCTCTTCTTCAAAAATATCAACTTCCAGCATTTCAGGTTCGTTACTGGTAGAGCCTGCCGGGCTTTCTGTTTCAAGATCAGCCATGATGGCATCGTGGAAAGCACCACCAAGATCACCAAGATCATCATCTATAGTTTCTGGCTCTGGATTTGACGGAGCTGAAACTTGCTCTGCCTTGAGGGCAGGTGGCGTGAAATCTGGTGCCGATGACGTCGTTACCGCTGGGCTTTGCAAGATGTCACCGATTTCAGGTGCAGGTGCTTTTGCACTCGTCGTCACTTCACGTTCTGGCGTAACACTACCAAGATCGGACACTGCAACTGTTGCTGCAGCTGCTGCAGCGGCACTGGCACCCAGGCCTGAGGTTGAACTCAGAACTCCGCGAGAAACCTGGCTGAGAGGGTAGGCAGGATGCAGGCGTGGTGACTGGGGCTGTTCCGCCGGACGTTCAGCAGGAAGCACAGTGCGCGGCTGCGGCGGATAGTTGAGAGCTGGGCGTGGCGGCTGAGTACGCGCCTGAAAGGCAGGTGCCTCAACCGTTTTTGGTGCCTGAGGGGCAACTGGCGTGACAGGTGGGCGTGGAGGAGCGCGAAACTGCGGCGTTTCAGGGCTCACCTGCTGAGCTGGCGTTTCCCGTACTGGTTCAGGTTTGCGCTGAACCGGTGTTTCAATCGGGGAATTCAGCTGAATGGCTTCACCTTTTTCCACCGACTGCGTCGTGTGTTGCGTGAGAGCCGGGCGGTCTGTCACCTCGGACGTAATGCTCGCCTCATGCTGCCGGAAACGCTCGATATGTTCTGCTTCGATACGAACGCTTTGTGAACGCGAATTCGCGCGTGATTCCATGACAATATTCTGTTCAACGACAACGTCAGTAGGGCCGCCGATCAGCAACAGATGTTCAACGTCGTCACGGCGGATCAGAACCAGCTTGCGGCGGCTATCGACTGCTGCTGCGTCCATAACTGAAAGTCTTGGCTGGCGTCCAGTTCGACCGTTCGTGGCAAAAGTTCCACCGCTGAAGCGACGAATAATACTCAGAACAACAAAAATTCCGCCTAAAATGATCGCAAAAATAAGGATGAAGCCGACAATATTTGCCGCGCTTTCTCCAACAAGACCGCTGAGCCATTCCTTCATGCGGGTAACCCTCTCATACTAAAACGAATAATGTCCGGTTGACGGAAACCACAAATCCCCGCGCTTCAAATCAACGTGACAACACATGTCCTATAGAACACTAGTTCAATTTACCCTGCTTGGGAATGTTCCATCAATTTGTGAGAAACATATGATCCCCAGCCAAAACAGTGCAAAACAGCTTAGTTGATGCTGTTTTGAGGTCGGCAAGCTTGTGCTGCCGGGCAATTAACGCATTCTGCGAATCGTATATACCCTGCAATATGCGACAAAATCTGGCACAAGACATGAATCTGGAAAACGATGCAGGGAACGTGATTGGTTTTGCTTGATGAATAAGATAGCGCTTGAGCTGGAAGTAACAGCAAACGGACGATTTGTCGTCCATGCAGTTCAGCCAAACAGCATGAAAGGGCAGTGGGCCTGATGTCGCGACAGACGGACAATAATTATCCGAAACCGCTCGTCATGCCGAAGCGTGGCTCAAGCTCAGCACTGAGGCTCCTGATCATCGGCATAGTGCTGACAGTTGCAGCCCTTGTCTATTTCCTGTTTCGAGACAAGCTAGGTGACGGTTTTGCTATCGTCCTGATGGGCATCCTGTCCATGATCGGCGTGTTCTATCTTTTCGGTGCTGCCACAGGTCTGATCCAGTTCAGCCAGCGCCATGGCGGGCAGGACCTGGCCCATACCTTCATGGATACGCTGCCCGAAGGAACGGTAATTTCGGATTCCCGTGGCCAGATCGTTTACGCCAATAATTCCTATGCCGGCATGACCGGCGTTGCGACTGCCGACGGCGTGCGCTCACTCGACAATATTCTGACGAATGAACCGGCTGCTTCTGACGCCATCTATCGCCTGACAAATGCGGTCCGTGACGGCCTGTCGGGACAGGAAGAAGTACGCATATCGGGCGGTCTTTCACGTGATGGTCACGGCTCTGCCGCCCCCGTCTGGTATCGTATCAAGGCTCGTCCGGTTGATGGCGGGCCAGACTTCAAGGGACAGTTGGTTGCTTGGCAGATTGCGGATATTTCCGATGAACGCGCCGAACAGGAACGCTTCTTTCAGGAACTTCAGGAAGCGATCAACCATCTTGATCATGCACCTGCCGGATTTTTCTCGGCTGATCCGTCGGGTCGCATCATCTATCTCAATGCGACGCTCGCCGAATGGCTTGGCGTCGACCTCACCCAATTCACCCCGGGTTCTCTCACACTCAATGATATTGTTGCGGGTAGCGGGATGGCGCTCATCAAGGCCGTCAAGGCGGAGCCGGGCACCAGTCGCAATACGGTCATCGACCTTGATCTGATCAAGCGCAACGGCCAGAGCCTTGCTGTTCGCTTCTATCATCGCGTTCAAGCTGCACGCGACGGAACACGTGGCACAAGTCGCACAATCGTGCTTGATCGCGCCGAGGGTGAAGATTCATCGGCAGCATTGCGTTCTGCCGAAGTGCGGTTCACGCGCTTCTTCAATTCGGCACCGATGGCGATTGCTGCTGTAGATGCTGAAGGGCATACGCTGCGCACCAATGCGCGCTTCCTTGACATTTTTGCACCTGTGGTTGATCGCGATGCCATCGACAACCGCATGAAGCTTGAGAATGTCGTTCACGAACGTGACCGCGAGACTTTCAACAAAGCACTCGCCGCAGCTTTTGCGGGTCAGGCCAGCATTTCGCCGGTCGATACTGTTCTTCCGGGTAATGAAGAGCGTCATATTCGTTTCTATTTAAGTGCTGTCACCGATCTGCGCGAGACCAGCGAAGAAGCAGCCATCATTTCTGCAGTGGAAACCACCGAGCAGAAAGCGCTCGAAAATCAGATGGCGCAAAGCCAGAAGATGCAGGCAGTGGGGCAACTGGCAGGCGGCATCGCCCACGACTTCAACAACGTGTTGACCGCGATTATCATGTCATCGGATTTGCTGTTGAGCAATTATCGCGCTTCCGATCCGTCCTTCCCGGACATCATGAACATCAAGCAGAACGCAAATCGTGCGGCTTCTCTCGTGCGTCAGCTACTGGCATTCTCACGCCGTCAGACGCTACGCCCAGAAGTTCTTGACCTTACCGATGTGTTGGCCGATTTGCGCATGCTTCTGGCACGCCTCGTTGGCAAGGATATTGGACTTAAGATTGAACATGGACGCGACGTCTGGCCGGTTAAGGCCGATCTGGGCCAGTTCGAGCAGGTTGCTGTCAATCTGGCCGTAAATGCTCGTGACGCCATGCCTGAAGGTGGCGAGATCACTTTGCGAACGCGCAATGTCAAAGCCTCAGAAGCCGCAAAGCTCAACTATCGAGACTTGCCTGAAGCCGATTATGTCGTCTTTGAAGTTGCAGACAATGGCACTGGCATTCCTGCCGATGTGCTTGAGAAAATCTTCGAACCATTCTTCACCACCAAGGAAGTCGGCAAAGGCACCGGTCTTGGCCTTTCTATGGTCTATGGCATCATCAAGCAGACCGGCGGCTTCATCTATTGCGATTCCGAAGTCGGCAAGGGCACAACCTTCAAGATCTTCCTTCCGCGCCATATCGAAGAAAAGGGCGCAGATAACGCACCGATTGCGGTCAAGGAGAAGAAGGTCGAAAAGGCAACTGACCTTTCCGGCTCCGCGACCGTTCTGCTCGTTGAGGACGAAGACGCGGTTCGCATGGGTGGTGTGCGCGCGTTGCAGTCGCGTGGCTATACAGTCCACGAAGCGGCATCAGGCGTCGAAGCGCTTGAAGTTCTTGAAGAACTGAATGGACAGGTCGATATCGTTGTTTCCGACGTTGTCATGCCTGAAATGGATGGACCGACGCTATTACGCGAATTGCGTAAGACGCATCCGGACATCAAGTTCATCTTTGTTTCAGGTTATGCAGAAGACGCATTTGCGCGCAATCTGCCAGCCGATGCCAAGTTTGGCTTCTTGCCAAAGCCATTCTCTCTCAAACAGTTAGCAACTGCTGTTAAAGAAATGCTGGAGAAAGAAGATTGATGCTTGAGCGCGGTGCGGACAGCGATGCGTGAACGCATAATTGCGATTTTCGGTGGCGGACCTGCAGGGTTATTCGCCGCCGAACGCTTGTCGGCACTTGGACATTCCGTAACGGTTTATGAGCAGATGCCAACCGTTGGGCGCAAGTTTTTGCTGGCAGGCAAATCCGGTCTGAACATCACGCATTCCGAAGAATTTGCGCAATTCGCGCAGCGCTATGGCATGAGCAACGATCACCTGTTGCCAGCTTTACAACAGTTCACACCGGAGAATTTACGTGACTGGGCCGATGCGCTCGGCGCAGAAAGTTTTGTCGGCTCCTCCGGCCGCGTATTTCCCAAAGCCATGAAAGCTTCGCCTTTGCTGCGCGCGTGGGTACGTCGATTGGAAGCACAAGGTGTTGAAATCCTGACCCGGCACAAATGGATAGGCTTCGATTCTGGTAGGCCTCTCGTGCAAACGCCAAATGGAATTGAACTTGTTTCGTGCGATGCCGCACTGTTTGCCTTCGGAGGCGCAAGCTGGCCCAAGCTGGGTTCCAATGGCGCATGGAGTGGAATATTCGAGGGGCAGGGCATCCGGATTACGCCGATGCGTCCGGCCAATTGCGGTTTCGATGTTGCCTGGAGTGGCGTCTTTTCCGAGCGCTTCGCAGGCGAGCCTGTCAAGTCGGTGACGATCACCAGCAAGGCAGGAACAACACAAGGCGAGTTTGTGATTACGCGCGGCGGCGTGGAAGGCAGCCTTGTCTATACACATTCAGCTGCTTTGCGCGATGACCTTGAACGCGACGGCCATGCCAACCTCATTCTCGATCTTGCGCCGAGCCGTACGCTTGAACGGCTGAAACTTGATATTTCGCTTCAGGATAAGAAGCTAAGTATTAGTAATATATTGCGAAAGGGCGCTGGCCTTAAGGGTGTCAAAGCAGCACTTGTGCTTGAGTTTCAGCGCGAAAAAGTCCCCGCCAAACTGGCGCAGACTATCAAGTCACTGGAAGTGCCACTCCTTCGTCCACGCCCCATTGAGGAAGCCATATCTTCTGCGGGCGGCATAGAATGGAGCGAAATCGATGAGCATTATATGCTCAAAAAACTGCCCAGCATGTTTGTTGCTGGCGAGATGATCGACTGGGAAGCACCGACGGGCGGCTATCTTCTCACCGCATGTTTTGCGATTGCGAAGGCCGCAGCAGAAGGCATGGATAACTGGCTCTCAAGAGGCAGTTAGACGCCTCACTATTCAGGCTCATGGGAGGGAATATGATACGCTTTTTGAAGATTGCCGGTTCCATTGTCCTCTTAAGCCTGCTGGGTGTCGTCTTATGGCTCGGCTTTCGGCCACCGGAGCTTCTTAAAGTCGGCACCGGCTATGCCGCAAAAATCGTCTGCTCCAATGTGTTTCTGGCAAACCGCAACCCGCAGGAAGTGCTTGCACTTGATGTGCAGGCGCCCGGCCACCCGCTTCTGAAGTTTGTCGATGTTTCGGTCGATAACGCCAGCGAAACAGTAACTGCACATATCTTTGGCTTCTTCGCGCCAAACAAGGCCGTCTATCGCCCGGGCCTTGGCTGCGCCAACGTACATGGTACCGATCTGCGTCCTCAACTGACAACGCCCATGGATGCGGCCGCTCTCATAGCCGACATCAATATCAACCCGGCAGTTCAAAGCATCATCGAAAACCCGGCATTTGCAGGCCCCGGTATGCGTGCCGTCGCTGTGCTGAAAGACGGCCAGATCGTCGCCGAAACTTATGCGCAGGGCTTTGATGCCGATACGCCTCTCTTGGGCTGGTCCATGACGAAATCCGTTATGGCAACACTGATTGGTATGCGCATTTCGGAAGCCAAAATGGACCTTCAGCGCGACCATCTTCTGCCAGAGTGGGAAGGTGACGACCGTTCGAAGATCAAGCTTGCCGATCTTCTTGGGATGCAGAGCGGCCTTAAATTCGATGAAGACTATGGCAACGTTACCGACGTAACACGTATGCTTTTCCTCGAAAATAATATGACAGAATTTGCTGCCTCTTTACCGCTTGAAGCGCAACCTGGAACGAAGTTCAACTATTCGAGCGGCACGGCGAACATCCTGTCAAAGCTCTATATGGAAAGCTTCGACACGCCTGAAGAAGCATTTAACTACGCGCAGAAAGTGCTCTTTGAACCATTGGGTATTGCAAGTGCTACACTGGAAGCGGATGCGAGCGGTATCTTCGTTGGCTCATCTTATCTTTATGCCAATGCGCGTGACTGGCTCTCCATCGCCCGCCTTCTGCTTGATAAGGGCAAAGTCGGCGACAAGCAGCTCTTGAGCGAGGATTTTGTCCGCCTGATGCAGACGCCAGCCCCAGCATCGCAGGGGCGTTACGGAGCGGCTCAGACATGGCTGCAAAGCGCTGGAATTCAAGCGGGTACAGAAGGCATCCCGGCAGATGCCTTCTGGATGTCGGGCCATGATGGCCAGAGCCTGATCATTGTACCTTCGATGAACCTGGCCATCATTCGCCTTGGTCTCACACCGTCGCGCACGGGTTACAAGGTTCCCGAACTTCAGGCCGCTATCATCAAGGCTTTGCAGTGACTGCAGGCAAATCCGCAAGACTGAGCTTGCGGAAATCGCCGCCGCTTGGATTCTGGAACGGATAGAGGCCGAATTCCGGCATCACTGCATAGAGATGGTCGAAAATATCGGACTGGATCTGTTCGTAAGATGCCCAGACGGTCGTATTGGTGAAACAGTAGATTTCGAGCGGCAAACCAGCCGGCGTCGGGTCCATCTGGCGCACGAGTAGGGTCATGCCCTTGTGAACGCCGGGATGGTTCCGCAGATAGGTCTCTACATAAGCGCGGAACGTGCCAATATTGGTGAAGCGACGTGTATTGACCGGGTTCTTTGCCTTGTCGCCAAGCTTCGCATTCCAGTCGGCAATTTCCTTTTCCTTCTTCGACAGGTAGCCTGTGAGCTGATCGATGGAAGTAAGGCTTTGAAGTTCACCTTCGCTTAGAAAGCGTATGGTCGCCTGATCGATAAACAACGCTCGTTTGATACGTCGGCCACCAGACTGCTGCATTCCGCGATAGTTTTTCATCGGCTCGGTGATGAGTTTACGGATGGGAATAGTAGTGATTGTCTTATCGAAGTTCTGTACCTTCACCGTATAAAGTGCGATCTCGACCACATCGCCATTGGCGTCGAGATTTTTCATCTCAATCCAATCTCCGACGCGAACCATGTTCGATGAAGCAATCTGCATACTGGCAACCAGTGAGAGCAGCGTATCCTGAAACACTAGAATAAGAACCGCAGCCATGGCACCCACACCAGACAGCAGGATCACAGGCGATCGATCAAGAAGCGTCGCGATGATCAACACGATCGCAATAATGTAGATTACGAGCTTGCTAACCTGAATATAGCCCTTGATCGGTCGGTCTTTAGACTCTTCCCGGCGGCTATAAAGCGTATCAACCACACTCAGAACAGCGCTTACCGTGAAAGCCAGCGTCAGAATAATAAATGCAGTCGCTACATTGCTGATTACCGTCAGCGCAGTTTGAGGCAATTCAGGTACAGCTGCGATGCCCGACGAAATGATCAACGCAGGAACGATATTGGCCAGATGCCCAATCACGCCGTTTTTCTTGAGTTCTTCGTCCTGACCGAAAGGTGTTCGTTGAACGATCCTATCTAGAACCTTCAATAGTATCGCTTTGATAAGGAAGTTTGCGACAAACGCCGCAAGAAAAAGACCGCCAAGTGACGCAACCGTCTGCGCCCAGGGATGGGCAATAAAGAATTCCGACAATAGATTTTCCCGAACGAGCTAAACCAAATGATCTGGTGATTGTGAAACAGTGGTAATTGGATGAACTTCTGAAATCAACCTTTGTACCTCATTTCAAATAAAAGCCCCGGCCAGAGGCCAGGACTTTTACCCATACAGTATTCAAGGATATAGCTTTACTGCGCAGGAGCAGGTGTTGCTGGCGCTGGAGCAGGATCAGCCGTCGACGCGTCAGTCGCCGGAGTCTCTGTCTCACCTGTTGCGGCTTTATCCGCTACACCGTCGGCAAAGAGTGCCGAACGATCAAAAGTCGGTGCCTCGGTCAGCTGCTCCTTCGTGGCCTTGATAACCAACCACTTTTTGCCGTCGCTTCGCGTTGCAAGCTGCAACTGATCAGGGCTCACGGCAACGTCCTTCTCGCCGACACCAAGGAAGCCACCGACACCAATCACGGCTGCCTGAATTTCACCTTCAGGGCTGGTGATCAAATCGTTGAGCTTGCCAACAGAGGCAGCATCGGCTGCGTCGCTCTCATAAACGGTTTGACCGATAAAGCTTGATACAAGGAGTTGTCCATCCTTCGGCTCAACAAAGCCAACCTTATCGGTACCTTCAGAAGGCGGACTGCCAAACATGTTCTGAGATGAAACTGGAAGCTCTGCTGCTGCAGGCGCTGCTTCTGTCGGCGCCGGAGTTGCAGTCTGTGCAAAAGCTGATCCACCGATAAACAGTGCACACGTCGTTGTCAGAAGTGTTGTTCTAAGCATAACCATCTCCTTTATACGCTCGGTTGCATTAGTTGAACGTAGAGATGTGCATTGAGTTCCGAAATTTTTATAAATTTTATGAAAAATTGGGATATTGATGAGAGATATAAATCAGCAAAGAATATACTATAGAAACAAAACAGGCCGGTTTTACCCGGCCTGCCTTTTATATTTAATCTAAATGAAGATTAACTGCAGCCACTTGTAGCACCACATGTATCACACTTGAGGCAAGTGCCGTTACGAACCATTGTGAAGTTCTGGCACTCCGTGCAGCTGTCACCCGTATAGCCCTGCATCATCGATTTAATACGGCGATCAGCTTCAATCTTCTTGGCCGCGTTTGTCGTTTCAGCTCGAGCAGATGCCGCATCAGCTGCCGCCTTGTCAGAAAACAGCTCAGTCGCTGCCTGATTTTCTGGCTGGGCCGCTGGGGTTGGCTGCTCTTCAAACTCACGCTTGAATGCCGTTGCACCGTCTGTCACCAGACCAACAGTGCCCGCGCGAGGAGAAGAGGACTTCAACGTCGTCACATTCGAACCTTGTGGCGCAGATGTAACCGACCCCTTCGATTCATTTCCCGGCTGAGTGTTTGATACCAAGGTCGGCTTGTAGCCACGCGTCCAGCCAGTTGAAACGAGGTTGGTCTTACCTTCCTGGATGCCCTTACCAAGCGCCGTGTTGGAGAAATCACTCGTATCGACATGAGCGAGATCGTTTCGGCCAAGATAGGATACAGCCAGTTCGCGGAAGACATAGTCGATGATCGACGTTGCCGTCTTGATCGCGTCGTTGCCGATGACCATGCCAGCAGGCTCAAACTTCGTGAAGGTAAATGCCTCGACATATTCTTCGAGCGGCACGCCATATTGAAGACCGAGCGATACGGCGATAGCAAAATTGTTCATCATTGCACGGAAAGCGGCGCCTTCCTTATGCATATCGATGAAGATTTCGCCAAGACGACCGTCACCAAACTCACCGGTGCGCAGGTAAACCTTGTGGCCACCAACAACGGCCTTCTGCGTATAACCCTGACGACGGTTCGGCAGCTTGTCACGCTCGTGAACGATTTTTTCGATAACCTTTTCAACAACGCGCTCTGTGATCTGAACAGCACGAGCAGCTGCAGGTGCTTCGATCAGTGCTTCAACCGCATCATCTTCGTCCTCGTCGTCAGCGATAAGCGATGCATTGAGCGGCTGTGAAAGCTTGGAGCCGTCGCGATAAAGTGCATTGGCCTTGAGCGCGAGCTTCCACGAGAGCATGTAAGCGCTCTTGCAGTCTTCAACAGTCGCTTCATTCGGCATGTTGATCGTCTTCGAGATCGCACCGGAAATGAACGGCTGTGCTGCGGCCATCATCCAGATGTGGCTTTCAACCGAAAGATAGCGCTTGCCGATCTTGCCGCAAGGATTGGCGCAATCAAACACAGCATAATGCTCTTGCTTGAGGAAAGGGGCACCTTCAAGCGTCATCGCACCGCAAACATGAACGTTTGCTGCTTCGATTTCCTTCTTCGCAAAACCGAGTGCCGGAAGCATTTCAAACGAGAAATCATTGAGCTGCTCATCGGTAAGCTTCAACACGTCCTTGCAGAAATCTTCGCCAAGCGTCCACTTATTGAAAGCGAACTTGATGTCGAACGCACTTTTGAGGGCTGCGTTGAGTGTCTCAATCTTTTCGTCAGTAAAGCCCTTGGCCTTCAGTGTCGAAGGATTGACGCCCGGTGCCTGATTAAGGTTGCCGTGACCAACTGCATAAGCTTCGATTTCAGCAATCTGGCTTTCCGAATAGCCGAGCGTGCGTAGCGCTTCAGGAACTGCACGATTGATGATCTTGAAGTAACCGCCGCCAGCAAGCTTCTTGAACTTCACCAGTGCAAAGTCAGGTTCAATACCAGTGGTATCGCAATCCATGACAAGGCCGATGGTGCCAGTTGGCGCGATAACAGTTGCCTGTGCATTGCGGTAGCCGTGTTGCTGTCCAAGTTCCAGCGCCTTGTCCCATGCAGCGCGTGCATGAGCGATCATGTTCTGATCAGGACAATCTTCAGCAATCAAGCCAACCGGATTAACAGCAAGGCCTTCATAACCGTCGTTCTCGCCATAGGCGGCGCGGCGGTGATTGCGAATGACGCGCAGCATGCTTTCTGCATTTGGCTCATAACTCGGGAAGGTTCCCAGTTCCTTGGCCATTTCAGCCGAAGTGGCATAGGCCACACCAGTCATGATAGCGGTGAGGGCACCGCAGATCGCACGACCTTCATCGGAGTCGTAAGGAATACCAGACGTCATCAGCAAACCGCCGATATTGGCATAGCCAAGGCCGAGCGTGCGGTATTCGTAAGAGAGACGAGCAATTTCCTTGGAAGGAAACTGCGCCATCATCACCGAAATTTCGAGAACCATTGTCCAGAGACGTGCAGTGTGTTCATACGCTGCAATATCGAACGAGCCGTCCTTGTTGCGATAGGTCAGCAGGTTGATTGACGCCAGATTACAAGCCGTGTCATCAAGGAACATATATTCCGAGCACGGATTGGACGCACGGATTGGACCAGCCGCAGGGCAGGTGTGCCAATCGTTCATCGTGGTGTTGAAGTGAAGCCCCGGATCAGCCGAAGCCCAGGCGGCATAACCAATCTTTTCCCAAAGATCGCGCGCCTTGAGGGTCTTCATGACGCGGCCATCGCGACGTGCGGTCAGGTTCCAATCGCTGTCATTTTCAACGGCGCGCAGGAACTCATCCTTGAGCGATACCGAGTTGTTCGAGTTCTGGCCTGAAACAGTCAGATAGGCTTCTGAATCCCAGTCTGTGTCGTAGGTCTTGAACTGAATATCCGTATAACCCTGACGCGCGAACTGAATAACACGCTTCACATAGTTTTCAGGAACCTGATTCTTCTTTGCAGCCTTGATTTCGCGCTTGAGAGCCGGGTTCTTAGAAGCATCAAAGCAGTCGTCATTGTCGGCTTCGCAATTGACACAAGCCTTCATGATCGCAGCCAGATGCTGCTTGACGATCTTGGAACCGGTTACGAGGGCAGCAACCTTCTGCTCTTCCTTCACCTTCCAGTCGATATAGTCTTCAATATCAGGATGGTCGACATCAACAACCACCATCTTGGCGGCGCGGCGGGTTGTGCCGCCTGATTTGATCGCGCCCGCTGCGCGGTCGCCGATCTTGAGGAAGCTCATAAGACCCGACGACTTCCCGCCGCCTGAAAGCTTTTCGCCCTCGCCACGCAGATGGGAGAAATTGGAACCCGTGCCGGAGCCATATTTGAAGAGGCGCGCTTCACGAACCCAGAGGTCCATGATGCCACCTTCATTGACGAGGTCATCGCCAACCGACTGAATGAAGCAGGCATGCGGCTGCGGATGTTCGTAAGCGGACTTCGATTTCGTCAGCTTGCCGGTCTGCCAGTCAACATAGAAGTGGCCCTGACCAGGACCGTCGATACCATAGGCCCAATGCAGACCCGTATTGAACCATTGCGGGCTGTTTGGTGCCACACGCTGCGTTGCGAGCATATAAGCGAGCTCGTCGCGGAAAGCGTTCGCATCTTCTTCGGAATTGAAATAACCGCCCTTCCAGCCCCAATAGGTCCAGGTGCCGGCCAGGCGGTCGAAAACCTGACACGCATCCATTTCAGAACCGAAACGCTCATTCTCAGGAAGCTTGGTCAGGGCGCCTTCATCCGGAACAGAGCGCCAGAGCCACGATGGAACATCGTTCTCTTCAACCTTTTTCAGACGGGCAGGGACACCGGCTTTGCGGAAATATTTCTGGGCAAGAATGTCTGCAGCCACCTGACTGAACTGCGCCGGAACATTGATGTTCTCAAGGCGAAATACGACAGAGCCATCGGGATTCTTGATCTCACTCGTCGCCGTGCGGAATTCGATCTCCGCATAGGCCGACTGGTTTTCTTTTGTGAAACGGCGTTCGATCTTCATCTGTCCCATCCAAACGTTCTATATATAGTAGCTGGACTGATAAATTTCAGCCCCGGCGCGCCAGCCACGGTATGTGTCTCGCATATTTGTTTCGAACGTCCTCCCATGCGGGAGGGCAATCAGGTTGAGGAGCGTATGCTCCCCGAAAATTCACTCAGACATAATACCTCGAGAGAGGCATGTCTGACATTCCAGCCATTTGGCCAGCTTATTCAAACTTGTATGAGCTTGCGGATAAGTTTTCACTATCTGGTATGTTATCATGATTGGAAATACTAAATCTAGTATTAATACGACATCGACACCAACAAAACTCATTCCTATTGCAGAGCTAACGTCCTGAATTTCCGACGCAAAAAATCTCGCGCGATACACGTCTCTTCGACGCAACGCCCGCTCTGAACTCGACAAATTTGAAGAAAAGACCGACTGAATCTTTACGCTCGGCCACGCTACTTACGCAACGACACTTTCATAAAAAACGACTCGGCCATGAGCGTCAAGCATTGGTTTACTATAAGGCGGCAGACGCTAGATATTGTGAGAAAGCTTTGCGAGGAAATGTGGATAACGGGGAGAATGACAGTTATATGAAAGACAGCGCGGTTTATTGCGAGACACATGCTGATCCGCAACACTGGAGCGAGTTTCGGTCTGATTGAAACAAATCGGCGCTCTATTTTCTGGTTTTAAAGCATTTCCCGCAAAAAAGTGCGAAGCGGTTTTGCGTAGGATAATGCGTCAAAATAAATAGTTACAGCGGTTCAGTCTTAACTGGAACCGCTGTAAGAAACACCTCACCGGAACGCCAATATATGTTTTGGGAATAGTCTGGAATAATCATTAGAGCGGTCCAAGCCCCGCATAGCGAGTATTATTCAGCGGCAATGGCCATACGCGAACCATCAAAATCCAGCAGAATGCGCTTAAGATCAACTTCATCCACCCGTTCAGCCGCCTCACGCGGCGAAACCCACTCGCAAACACGTTGATCACGTTCCGGCCAGTCTTTAGCGCGCTCAGCAAAGTGCAGGGCGTAGACAGCAACCGTAAACTGGTTGATGCATTCCGGCGGTAGATCATTCTTGCAGTAATCGAAGCTACCAATAGGCTGAGATGTTATCTCGCCGCGTATGCCAGCTTCCTCGAACGCCTCACGAGCAGCTGTTTCTGCCAGCGTGCGACCGACTTGAGGCCATCCCTTAGGGATCACCCAACGGCCGGTTCCGCGACTGGTAATGACAAGAACCTGCAATTCCTGCGCTTCGTAGCGGTACACAAGTGCCGCAACTTGCTGCAAACGACCGGAAGGCGTCAGAATACGCTTTTCCGTTGCAACAAATTTTTTGGCCTGTGTTTTCACTGCGAAAGTCCCACCATTTTCCAAACAGAATGGATTGATTCGCCAAAATGACAATGAATTTGTTCGACAACGCCTCACAATAAAAAGCGAAAAATGCTTTTATTTTTAAGGGCTTGCTGAAATTAACGGTCGCACGGCTTCAAATCAATACCGTGCACTCCGCCTCCATCTGATTTCGGCAGACTTTCAATATAGTGTGATTGCGGCGGTTTTACCACCGCAATCCGCTTTCATTTGTTTTCGTTTACCCGCGTTTTCCGCCAGCAATTGGTTCCTGATAGGTAAAGCCCATATCCCATGGGAAATAAATCCAGGTATCCTGCGAAACTTCGGTCACGAATGTATCGACAAGCGGGCGGCCCTTTGGCTTCGCATAAACAGTCGCAAAATGCGCCTTTGGCATCATTTCGCGGACGATAGCCGCGGTCTTGCCTGTGTCCGTCAGATCATCGACGACAATCACGCCTTCACCATCATTTTCGAGAAGTGGAGCACTGATTCCCTTGAGAACCTCCATCTCGCCCTGCGATGTATAATCATGATAAGATGCAACGCAGACCGTTTCGATCAAACGGATGCCGAGCTCGCGGCAAACAATAGCGGCTGGGACCAATCCACCACGCGTGATCGCGACAATGGCACGCCATTCGCGGTCCATATCGGCGATGCGCCAGGCGAGGGCGCGGGCATCACGGTGGAACTGATCCCAGGAAACGGGAAAGGCTTTATCGGGCAACGACATCGAAACGCTCCATGGAAAATCCGGGAGTTTCACTCCGGACCTGTCAAACCAAAAATGCGCGATGGCTGTTGCCAGTCGCGCTGAACTGTCTGGATCTGCAGCTTTCCTTCATGCGCGCACAGCACTCTAAATGCATGCAGCACAAGTATAGAAAGGCTTTCCGCCCGGCAATTTCAGCGCCGGGAAATGCTGATAACCGCAAATAAGCCTATCTTGCAAGAGCGGCGTGTGATCGCAGCCCCCGCTAATAACTAAAATTGAACTAAATAATTGCTGGAAACTAAACGTCGGCCTGCGGGAACAGGCCGACGTTTCGAGAAAATGATTTAACGCGAAAAAAGCGTCAGGATCGGCAAATCATTAAGCATCGCACGGGTCACGCCACCAAAAACGAGTTCACGGAGCCTGGAGTGGCTATAAGCCCCCATGACTAAAAGGTCTGCACGTTCTGCAATAATATGCTCACGCACCACATCCTGTGCATAACGATTATGCGACGGAAGCGGAGTTATACTGATGTCCAGCCCATGACGCGACAGAGCCTCAGCAAGCTCGCTTCCAGCAAGTGCTTCGTCTTCGCCTTCGCGTTCTGGCGGATCGACCCAGATAATTTCAGTCCGCCTTGCATGCTTCATCAGAGGGAGAGCATCAAAAGTCGCACGCGCCGCCTCACGCTTGCCATTAAACGCCACAACGATGCGATCCAGCGCCTCCATCGTGTGAACTGGTGCATAGGGCACCAACAATACTGGACAGCTGGAGTTAAACACCAGTGTATCAGCAGTTTCATCGTTGGTTGCGGGATCGTCTGGGTCAGGTTGACCCGCCACGAGCAATTCCGCACCCAGACATGACGTCAGAACACCATCAGCTGCGGTCCCTGTTTCGGAACGGGTAACGCGAAATTCGTGATTGGCACCCTGACGACGCATCTCTTCTTCGAAAAGGTGCTTTAGACGCTCCGATATTTCCTTATGCTGCTTGTCATGCAGCTCAAACATGCCCGGATCAATGAATCCGTTGGGATCGGCATACACAACAGGAGAGGGAACAGAGTAAAGTCCGATGACGTGCATGTCAGGCATTCTGCGCATCAAAAGCGCAACTGCAGACAAAACCCGCTTCAACTCGGCTTCACTGCGGGAATAGGCGACCACCGTCTTGTAGGACATATCAGTTCTCCTTCCGGCTATATTTCCATTTTATCATATAGAGCATTTCCGGCAAAAGTGTTTCGCGGTTTTGCATTGGATAATGCCTAGAAACAGATAGTTAGAGCTGCTCAATGATCTCCGCTTTAATTCAGGCTGCTCCCTGCGTTTGCAAGGTGATGATCATCGCTTCGATTGCACTTACAGCAAGATCGATTTTTGTCTCATCGCTGCCCCGAACAACCAGCTCGGTGCTAAATCTACCGTTCTCGAATTTCGGATAAGAACCAATGATCGTTTCAGGATTTTCCTTCTGGATCGCCGTAAGCGGCGCACCAATGACGCCTTCGCCAAACGGGCAGGGAACAGCCTTCGACAAAAGTTTGCGCCCTGTTTTAAGCGTCGGCAGAACATTATCGAGCATCGCCTGAAATACCGAAGGTACGCCAGCCATGACATAGACATTGCCGATATGAAAACCGGGGGCTGTCGAGACAGGGTTATCAATATGTTCGGAGCCTTGCGGCATGCGAGCCATACGCTTGCGTGAATCGGTGAACTCCAGCTCACGCTTGGCGTAATTCGCGGCAAGCATTTCCATTGCCTTTTCATCATAAATGCAAGGCACTTCAAAAGCGCGTGACACCGCGTCTGCAGTTATGTCGTCGTGGGTTGGGCCAATGCCGCCTGATGTGAAAACATAATCGAAACCGGGGCGCAAAGCATTAAGAGCCGTAACTATGGCGTCTTCATCGTCTGGAACAATGCGAACTTCTTTGAGATCAATGCCAGCAGCAGTCAGCACATCAGCCAGATGTCCAATATTCTTATCTTTCGTGCGTCCTGAGAGAAGTTCATCGCCAATTGCAAGCATTGCAGCCGTAACGGCTCGCTGCGGGGTATTCGTCATGCCCAGACTCCATTCTGTGTCTTCACAGTTAATCCCCGGCAGACACATGCTGCAACTGATTTTCTCTGCGTTTCAAGCTGGAATCCTCTTGCAAGGCGAGATGCGCGATTATTCGTTTTGCAATAACTTATTTGAGCCGAATTCGTTGCCAGCGATTTGTTGAATTTTTCGGGAACGCTCTTTCATAAATTTCCACTGTCATCAAAACCAGTTGTTACAAGTGCTGGAAACGGCTTGAATTTGCTTCACAAATCATGACATACAAACTCTCATGCTGCGGTCGTGGCGAAATTGGTATACGCAACGGACTTAAAATCCGTCGCCTTTTAGGCTTGCGGGTTCAAGTCCCGCCGACCGCACCACCATTCCTATCGGTATATACATTTGAGTATAAAACACTACCATTTTACTCATGTTTTGCGTTTCAAGCTTGTTTGCAGCGTTAAAGCCATGTAGCCATGCGCAAATACCGCAGGAAATGCAGAAAGCTGAACAATGACCGCCTTCGTTAAAGCCGTAGCTCAAGCTGAAAGTGCAATGCGTGCGCTCTTTCCAGAGACGCCTTTGCAGCTCAATGACTATCTTTCGCGAAAGTACGGTGCGGAAATTTGGCTCAAGCGCGAAGACCTCACACCTGTCCGTTCCTATAAGATACGTGGAGCTTTCAACTTCATTTCGCGTGCCGTAAAGACAGCTGATGAAAAAGCTGTGTTCGTATGCGCCTCGGCCGGCAACCATGCGCAAGGCTTTGCCTTTGCCTGCCGCCATTTTGGCCGCAAGGGCGTGGTTTTCATGCCTGTCACAACGCCACAGCAGAAAATCGACAAAACCCGCGCATTCGGTGCGGAGTTTATCGAAATCAAGCTTATCGGCGATATTTTCGATGTCTGCTATGCGGCCTCGCAAGAGTTTGCTGAAGCCCAAAAGGGCGTGATGGTGCCGCCCTTCGACCATACAGGCATCATCGAAGGGCAGGCGACTGTAGCACTCGAAATCGAACGACAGCTGCCAGACAATAAGAAGCCGGATTTTGTATTTTTGCCCGTTGGTGGCGGGGGCCTGTCTGCAGGCGTAACCCAATATTTTTCAGCGCTTGGCTGGAAGACTGCCTATCGCTTTGTCGAACCACAGGGTGCGGCTAGCCTGAAAGGCAGTCTTGAAGCTGGCAAACGGATCAAGCTTACTGAGGTCGATAATTTCGTCGATGGTGCAGCTGTTGCAGAACTTGGAAAAGAAAACTTCAAGCTTCTCAAAGAGTTCGATAAAAACGTTGTCATTACAGTTCCGGAAAACCGTTTGTGTTCAACGATCATCGAGATGCTCAACATCGAGGGTGTTGTGCTGGAGCCTGCTGGTGCGCTCGGAATTGATGCACTGAAGGATTTCAAGAAAAGCGAACTCAAAGGCAAGCGTATTGTCATTGTCGTGTCGGGCGGAAATTTTGATTTTGAACGCCTGCCAGATGTTAAAGAACGGGCACTTCGCTATGAAGGCCTGAAGAAATACTTCATTTTCCGCTTCCCGCAGCGTCCGGGTGCGCTTCGTTCGTTCCTCGATCTGCTTGGCCCTGAAGATGACGTTGCACGCTTTGAATATTTGAAAAAGTCTGCGCGCAATTTTGGTTCAGTGCTGATTGGCATCGAAACCAAAGACGCTGGCAACTTCAAGATTTTGGAAAAGAAGTTTGCAGAAGCAGGCTGGGCTTATCAGGATATTACAGACAATCAGGTGCTTGCTGATTTCATCATCTGATTGGTGTTCAAACAGAAATCATTTGCTTTTTTGGGAAAAGCACCCCATATGGCGGCCTAGGCGCATGGGCTGAACTATTTCAGCTCTCCCGGAATCGGACTCGTTGCGTCTCGCCTCTTGCAATCAGAATGGTCTGAGAGCAGGGGAGACCCGGCTGGTTTCGGGCACGGCAGCGCAAGTCGACCGGTGTTTTCCGGCGTCCCGTCGTATCATCACAAAATTCCCCTTCGGCAAGTTGCGCTTGTCCGAAATTTTAGAGCGGACTGCTATTAAGCGGTGCCGCCGAAAGAGATTGAATTGACTATCGAAACTATTGGCGAAAACACCGGCGGCTTTGCCGCTCTGGGTGTCACGGGCGTTTTGCTTAAGGGCGTTGAAGCCGCTGGCATGACCGAACCAAAGCCTATTCAGACACAGGCCATTCCGCATCAGCTGGAAGGCCGCGATATTCTGGGTATTGCTCAGACCGGCTCGGGCAAAACCGCTGCATTCAGCCTGCCTATTCTCCAGAAGATCATTGCACTTGGCGACAAGCGCAAAGGCAAGACTGCGCGCGCGCTGATCCTTGCACCGACACGCGAACTCGCTGTGCAGATCGAAGAAACGATCCGCACGGTTGCCAAGCAGGCGCATGTTTCAACTGCACTTATTCTCGGCGGTGTGTCGCGACTGAGCCAGATCAAGCGTATGCAGGGCGGCGTTGACGTTCTCATCGCAACGCCAGGCCGTTTGACAGATCTCGTACGCGAAAATTGCGTTGATCTGTCAGAAACCCGCTGGCTGGTTCTCGATGAAGCCGACCGCATGCTCGACATGGGCTTCATCAATGATGTGAAGCGCATTGCCAAAGGCACGCATAAGAACCGCCAGACAGCTCTGTTCTCGGCAACCATGCCAAAGGAAATCGCAACGCTCGCACAGAGCCTTCTGCGCGATCCTGTACGGGTTGAAGTTGCACCACAGGGTACAACTGCTGCTGAAATCACGCAGGTCGTGCATCCGGTGCCTACCAAGGACAAGCGTCGTCTTCTCTCAGGTCTGTTGTCGGATCAGACTCTGAAGTCGGTTATCGTCTTCACACGCACCAAACATGGTGCCGATGCTGTTGTTCGCCATCTGGAACGCGATGGTTTTAATGTTGCAGCTATTCACGGCAACAAATCGCAGAATGCCCGCCAGCGTGCGCTGAATGGCTTCCGCGATGGCTCATTGCGCATTCTGGTTGCAACCGACATTGCAGCACGCGGCATCGACGTTCCGGGTATCAGCCATGTCGTCAATTACGACCTGCCAGACGAACCGGAAACCTATGTGCACCGTATTGGTCGTACTGGCCGTAACGGCGCAAGCGGCGCTTCGATCACGCTTTACGATCAGGCAACGGAAGATTCGAAGCTCCGTGCTGTTGAACGCGTCACGCGTAACAAGCTGACGATCAAGGAAGCTCCGGTTAAGCTTGCACCAGCACCGGCAGCAAGAGCTGACGACGACCAGAAGCCACAGCAGAACCGCAGACCCGGTTCGCATAGCGTGCCGCAGAAGCACCGTCGTCCAGCAAGCAAGATGGCGCAAAAGTCCGGTGAACATCGTGCAAATCCTGCTGCCAAGCCAGCCGCTGGTGAAGGCGCTGCAAAGCCAAAACGTCCATTCCATCGCAAGCGTCGCGATGGCGGTGGTGGCCAGCGCGTAGCTTAATTTTTAGAGCGCATCCCGAAAAGTGTGAATCGGTTTTCGGACAAGATGCGCTCAAGAACAAATAGTTGGAGCGTTTTCCCTGATTTAGAGAAATTTCAACCGCTCTAAGTACGACTTTTCTTTAAAACCGCCCTTAACGGGGCGGTTTTTTCGTTATGGGCATGTTTATGAGTTTGCAGTTGCAAAACTTGATGGAAAATTATTTCAGACTTGCTTGAAGATAAGCATGCTTCCTCATAGTTTCCTCTCAACCATAGGGGATAGAAGCTATGCTCAATTCGGTACTCGACGCTATCGGCAACACGCCACTGATCCGTTTGAAGAAAGCTTCAGAAGTCACTGGTTGCGAAATCTACGGCAAAGCTGAATTTCTGAATCCCGGCCAATCGGTTAAGGATCGTGCGGCGCTTTACATTATCCGCGATGCTGAGAAACGCGGGCTTTTAAAGCTCGGTGGCGTAATCGTCGAAGGCACTGCGGGCAATACAGGCATTGGTCTTACAATGGTTGCCAAGGCGCTAGGCTACCGAACGGTGATCGTTATCCCGGAAACGCAAAGTCAGGAAAAGAAGGACGCTTTGCGCCTTCTGGGTGCGGAACTGATCGAAGTTCCCGCCGCTCCTTATCGCAATCCCAACAACTACGTGCGCCTCTCAGGTCGCCTTGCAGAACAGCTCGCCAAAACCGAGCCGAATGGTGCCATATGGGCCAATCAGTTCGACAATATCGCCAATCGCTTGGCGCATGTCGAAACCACTGCGCAGGAAATCTGGCATGATACCGGCGGTAAGGTTGATGGCTTTGTATCGGCTGTCGGTTCCGGTGGCACGCTTGCAGGCACAGCTTTCGGGCTAAAAGAGAAGAATACGAGCATCAAAATCGCTCTTGCTGATCCGCACGGCGCTGCACTTCATTCGTTTTACACGACAGGTGAGCTGAAATCCGAAGGTGATTCCATCACTGAAGGCATCGGACAAGGGCGCATAACGGCCAATCTGGATGGTTTCTCACCAGACTTTTCCTATCGCGTTTCCGATGCCGAAGCACTCGATATCCTATTTGACCTGGTCGAGGAGGAGGGGCTTTGCCTCGGTGGCTCATCAGGCATCAATATTGCTGGTGCAATCCGCCTTGCAAAAGATCTCGGGCCGGGCCACACCATCGTGACCGTGCTGTGCGACTATGGTAATCGTTACCAGTCCAAGCTGTTCAATCCGACTTTCCTGCGTGGCAAAGATTTACCGGTGCCGGGCTGGTTGGAAGCGAAAACCGAGATCGACATACCGTACGAGGGATAATCATGGCATATGAGACTGAAGCTCTGTTCCGCGAAGATGCATATCTTAAAACCGCGGAGGGTTCAGTCGTTGCCCTGACCGAAACGGGCGGAATTATTCTCGATAAGACCAATTTCTATGCGACTTCTGGTGGTCAGCCGGGCGATACCGGTTTTTTTGAGCGCACCGATGGCTCACGCATTGAAATTGCGGCGACTGTCACAGGCGAAAGCAAAAGCGAAATCATCCATATTCCAGTAGACGGGCAGACTGGGCCGGCTATCGGCGAAAAGCTTGCTCTGAACATTAACTGGGATCGCCGACATAAGCTGATGCGCATGCATACAGCCTGTCATCTGCTGTCCGTTGCTTGTCCATTTCCGATTACCGGCGCATCGGTCGGTGAAGAGGAAAGCCGTGTCGATTTTGATCTGCCGGATGCAAGCTACACCAAAGAGTTCGTAACAGAGAAACTGATGGAAATGGTGAAAGCCAATGATCCGATCAGTCTGCACTGGATAAGCGACGAAGAATTTCTGGCCAATCCTGATATCGTCAAATCGAAGAATGTGCGCCCTCCCGTCGGTGCAGGACGCCTTCGTCTGGTTGTCATCGGTGAAAATGGCAGTGTCGACTCGCAACCTTGCGGTGGCACACACGTTTCTGAAACGCAGGAAGTGGGTGAAATCCACATCGGCAAGATCGAAAAGAAGGGCAAGGAAAATCGCCGCTTCCGTATTCGATTTGGCAATGCACCGCAGGCTTAAAGCATTTGAGCCAAAAGTGCGAAGCGGTTTTACGTCGGATAGTACGTAAAAACAAATAGATAGAGCAGTTCCAACGGTTCAGTCTTAACTGGAGCTGTTCTGAATTCAGGAGCAATCATGTCGAACAAAAGTGCATTTGTTATCTCCCGCGATGATCTGAAGGCCAGACTGGGCGAACCAGGTCTCGCGATCGTGGATGCCTCCTGGTATTTGCCTGCGGCAGGGCGTAACGGGCGAGACGAATATGATGCCCGTCACATTCCCGGTGCTGTTTTCTTTGATCAGGATTTGATTGCCGACAAAGAGTCGGGGCTGCCACACACCTTGCCGTCGCCTGAGCTTTTTGCGCGCCATGTGGGTTCCATGGGCATAACCGCCGATGAAACTGTGGTCGTTTATGACGGTCCGGGCATGTTCTCAGCACCGCGTGTGTGGTGGATGTTCCGCGTCATGGGTGTGAAGAATGTTCTGGTGCTTGATGGCGGTTTTGATGGCTGGAAGGCAGCAAACTTTCCTGTAACCGATGAAGCAACAAAAATTGCAGCTACGCTTTTCACGCCTTCATTCAATGATGCGAAGGTTGTCAATTTTGCAGAAATGAGCAAAATCGTTGATGGACGTAGCTCCCAGATAGCCGATGCGCGTGCTGCAGGCCGCTTCACAGGCCGCGATGCCGAACCACGTGAAGGTATGCGTTCGGGGCACATGCCCGGTGCGCGGAATGTGTCAGTAGGTACTCTGTCGGAGAATGGCGAACTGAAAAGCCTCGATAGCCTGCGCGAAATTTTCGCCAATGCTGGTGTCGATCTTAAAAAGCCAGTCGTAACGAGCTGCGGATCGGGTGTAACGGCTGCAGTCATCACTCTTGCGCTGACATCCCTTGGTCATGAAGACAATCGGCTTTATGATGGTTCCTGGAGCGAGTGGGGCAGCAGGCAGGATACGCCTGTCGTGACCGGCGAAGCAGAATAAGCATGACGGAAAAATTGACGGCCAGAGTAACTCATCTGGAAATGACAGCGCGCCCAGCGCTGTCGGTTCCGGTTCCCTCTGGTTTGCGCCTCGCAATTATGCGCTCGACCGAAATGCCAGTGCATTTTTATCGTTATCTATATGAAAGAGTAGGGCGCCAACATCACTGGATGATGCGGCGCGTGCAAAGCGATGCAGAAGTGGCTGAGGCCATTCATGCAGAAACCACTGAGATCCACGTCCTCTATGCGGACGGCAACCCGGCCGGATTGCTGGAACTCGATCTCTCGGCCTTGCCAGTAACCGCTGAAATTCTCTATTTCGGGCTGGTTCCTGATTATCAGGGACGGGGAGTTGGTAAATTCTTCTTTAGTGAAGCCATTTCAACCGCCTGGTCGCACAGCCCGCAAAAAGTGGCCATTCATACCAATACGCTCGATAGCCCGCGCGCGTTACAGCTATATCAGAAAATGGGTTTTGTGCCCGTTGGCTGGTCCGAGGAAGAAGTCAAACCCTGGGAATAATTTGGACCGGTACAATTGGAGCAGCTCCTGCCAAAGCGTAGTCGTTAGAACCGCTTCAAAATTTTGCTCAAAATGCTTTAGCCTCTTGCCACTTCACGGCCATTGGTAATCGAAACCACAGACGCACTGGTGATACGCCCACTTTCCTCGTCGAAAACAACACAATTTCGTCCGCGCTGCTTCGCCATATAAAGACACCGGTCGGCGCGGCTTAGCACTTGGGAATTGGTTTCATTCTTAGGAGCAGATGCCACGCCGATGCTGATCGTCAGCGGATAAATTTGATACTCCGTGGCATGGAATGGCGTATTTTCTACTTCTGCGCGAATTCGCTGTGCCACCCGCATTCCTGTTTCACCAGTGGCGCCAGGAAGAAACACGCAGAATTCCTCACCACCAATACGCCCCACCAGATCACCTTTCCGGGTAACATTCTGAAGTGCAAAGGCAATCAGCTTGAGTGCACGGTCGCCGACGCTGTGCCCGAACGTGTCGTTTATCGCCTTGAAGTGATCGGCATCGATAACGAGAAGTGTTCCGCTCTCAATGCGCGAACGGCTGATTTTCATAGCACCAAACAGCGCTTCACGATTTAGCAATCCGGTCATGTGATCGACGCGAGAGCGGGCTTGTAATTCGGTGTGGGCTTTTTCAAGTTGCATATAGGCATCGCTGAGCTTGCTATGCTGCAAAAAGATATAAAGAAGCGAAGGGAAGGCCGTTATGGTCGGTATCACGACGCTGAGACTAATGGCGATAATCCCAGGCATGCCGCCCGAGAAAAATCCGACGGTCAGGCTGGTCCCGACGGAAAACAGGACTACAGACAACGTTATCAACGTTGCCTTCCATAAAGCCGCCTTCATACCGAACTCCCCAACCCCGACGAAGATGTTTTAAATGCCTGTCTCTGAACCCTCTATGAACAGACCTGATCTTTGTGGGCCTTATAAGAGGAATGCTTTGGCGAAGAAAGACGCGCGCCTGCACGGATGCAATTTTTTATATATGCGTGCCATTATTGACACAATCTAAAGTAGAGCGTCGCGAATATATTACCCATAGATTAGCTGAACGACAACTATCTTTAAAAGAAATAACAGAGATTGTAATTTTTAACATGTTACTAATGTACAATGTTAAAACGTAACAACACCCAAACAACAGAAGGACGCCCCTAGAGCGTCCCTCAATGTTCATTACGCTATATCGTCGGGCGACTGGTGGATTGAATTTGACGTTTGAATCCCGACCGATATTCACACTGTATCAAACGTCAAATTCGAAGAATCCACTAGATTTATAAACTTACTAGTGGTCGTTTTGATTCCGACATTTGTCCGATGCTTGTAGCCGAGTCTTGCAAATGTCGGAATCAGATCACTAGAAGACTGCGAGATATTTCAGGAGCGATATGATACCGATGATGATGACGATCACCTGAGCGATCTGTTTCACTTTCCCATCGAGTGGCAGCATATTGATGAGATACAGAACGAGAAAGATAACCAGAATTGTTATCAGCAGACTGATGAGGATGGACATAGGCAGTCGGACCCTTCCCGGAACGGCTTTTCTATACTCATTCGGCCGCGGTTCCTTCGCAACGCCGAACTGAACTTGGTAATCATGGGAAGCGAGGAATATTCCTTGGCCCCACACATCCCTGATCTCAATCATCTTCAGTTTGAAAATGATGTGCCGGTTAACGTTCCAATGAGAATAAGGTTCCAATAATTTACAAAGCAAAACGTCGGCTTACGCCACTGTTTACTAGAGCGTGTCGCGCTTAATCGCACCCATGGCGCTCGCTCTAGATTCTATTAAATGTCGCATGTTCGCGGGAGCTCAAATGGATCCATTTGAGCGCGACATGCTTTAGGTTTGTGATTTGAAACTATGCGCTATTTCAGCATAGACCCTGTTTGTTGGCGTCGGCTATGCCAGCTGAATGCTTCTTCAAGGAGGTGAGGGGTGTGCCCACCTCGGCTGCAAGCACGATCGAAATAATCATTAAGCTGATCGCGATAATCCGGATGAGCACAATTGTTTATAACAAGCTTTGCCCGTTCACGAGGCGCAAGACCACGAAGATCTGCCAGACCTTGTTCGGTTACCAGAATATCTACGTCGTGTTCGGTATGATCGACATGCGTCACCATCGGAACGATCGACGATATAGCACCGTTTTTGGCTTCTGATTTACTCACGAAAATCGAAATATAAGCGTTACGTGCAAAATCACCCGAACCGCCGATGCCGTTCATCATATGCGTGCCATCGACATGGGTCGAATTTACATTCCCATAGATATCGAACTCAAGAGCAGTATTGATACCGATAATACCAAGACGGCGAATGACCTCAGGATGATTGCTAATCTCCTGTGGACGTAGGATCAGCTTGTCGCGATAGCGGTCAATGTTGTTGAAGACGCGTTCGCCACAGGCAGGGCTCAATGTGATCGATGAACCAGAAGCATAATCGAGTTTTCCCGCATCAAAAAGATCAAAGGTGCTGTCCTGCAGCACTTCACTATACATGCGAAGATTATAGAACGGGCTATCTGCAAAGCCATTGAGAACCGCATTGGCAATTGTACCGATGCCCGCCTGTAAAGGATTGAGTGTCAGATCAAGACGACCTGCCTCGACTTCGTTCAAGAGGAACTGGATGAGGTGTGAAGCAATCGCAATCGTCTCACCATCCGCAGGCTCTACAGTTGAAGCGCTATCATTTTCCTGTGTGATGACGATACCGGCAATCTTCTCCGGCGGAATCGGGATGTATGGAAGACCAACACGGCTGTCGCAGGCTATAACCGGGATTGGATCGCGGGAAGGGCGCTTGGTCGGAATATAGATGTCGTGCAATCCTTCAAGCGCCAATGGCTGGTTCAGATTGACTTCAACAATGACTTTCTCGGCAAGAATAGCAAAACTTGCCGAGTTGCCGATGGACGTTGTGGGAATGATCCCACCATTTTCGGTGATAGCAAGTGCCTCGACGACAGCGTAATCAATGGGACCAATCTGGTTGGAACGCAGCTGCTCGACAGTTTCAGACAGGTGTTGATCGATGAACATGACTTCGCCGCGATTGATCGCTGCGCGCAAAGTACGATCCACCTGAAAAGGCATACGGCGGGCCAGCACATGAGCTTGCGTCAGCAGCTTATCGACATCGTGGCCCAGAGAGGCGCCGGTAATCAGGGTAATCTGAAACGGATCGCTCGCTGCACGTGCAGCCATTGCGAGTGGAACGGCTTTGGCATCACCTGCGCGTGTAAATCCGCTCATGCCGACAATCATGCCATCTTTGATCAGGCTTGCGGCTTCTTCCGCAGTGATAATCTTGTCACGCAGAGACGCGTTCCTGATACGTGCTTCCAACATGTAATCTACCTTCCTTGCAGACCGGCTTTAGGCCGGAAACAACGCTCTCCAGTACGCGCAACTAATATGAGCATGGTAGCCGGAGTCAGCGCATGCAGGTAATAGCGCATGCTGACTGCGATTACACGCATGCTTTGGTCTTAGATCGGCAATGTGGAATTACATCGCAAAACCGTTCCAAGGAATGATTTCAATCAAACCAAGCCAGCGCAACATGGCCGAAGCTATTCCCAACGCAATGATTTCAGGATAAATATAACGTTGTTGGCACCGTCCTTCTCATAAAAACACTGAAGCGCATTTCTTTCAGCAGCACCGTCTGACTGGGAATTGTGTCTTCGCAAGAAGAAGAGGTTATGCGATGAACGATATCGCTAATCAGAGTGTCGGTTTTGGCCGAATTGCGGTTATGATTCCGGTCAAAGAAATGGATGCGGCCTGTCAATTTTACTGCGGCGCATTAGGCTTCAAAAAAGTCTTTGAAAACGGAAACCCGGTGGGTTTCATGATCCTGAAGCGCGACGAAGGTGAATTACACCTCTCACTGCAAAAAGATCACAAAGCCGCGAATTTCAACATTGCTCACATGCTGGTGAAAGACGTCGATGCTATGTACGCAATTTGTAAGCGTCATGGCATGAGGATCATAAAAGGTCTGCAAGACAAAGACTACGGTTTGCGGGCGTTTGTTTTTGAAGACCCGGACGGCAACCGTATCGACGTCGGACAAAAACTTAACAATAACGAAGCAGAATGATGCTTTTTTTGTCGAATATCTAAACTGAAAGCGCTGTATTCTTTTCTGAGATCTAGTGTGCTAGGCAGGGCGGATAAGTCCTGCATAGCAATTTTATTATCGGCAGCGAGCTGTATAGATCCGTCCACGGCGATCGCGGTATTCACATTTACCGTTACGCAGGTTGCGAACCAGCAAACCACTAATAGCGCCAGCGCCCGCACCAATCAGTGCACCACGACCACCACCGGCAATTCCTCCAATAGCAGCACCCGCGACGGTGCCAATACTGACGTCCTTCTCAGTAGTCGTACAGCCTGTAATGATTAGCATTGCAACTAGCGCAATCGAAATTTTACCCATGAAACCCATCCTCTCCGTGTAGTGAACAAAATGCTCATGGTTAGGCCAATCCGGTTCATTTATGAGCACTTTAACATGAATGACATAAATCGGTTTTGTATCTAAGCGCCAATTCTTTCTGAAAGGAAATTTACCTGCCGTGAATTAGCAATAGTTTTGCAGCTAAAGTTGGGAACCTTCTTTAGCTGGTAGCATCAATTTGTATTGTTGCCGTTTCCTTACGAGAACGCCAACAATGAAGTTTGCAGTGCACCAGTGTGCTATTTTACGACGTTCATCTAGATCTATGTGCGAGTAGGCGTGTTGTATGAAGGCTTCTGGCATTGGATAACTCATTGTTATCATTTGCAAGTCGCACTTCAAACTAGAACCCATCCCGGCTATATGTCGTATCAATGCTGGGTAGAGATGCGACACCGGTGGCCAGATAGAAATGCGACACTTCTTGATGAAGGACGCAGCGCCAAGCCCCCGATCTGACCGGCTGGTCAGGGTTGCAAGGGCAGATCGGGGGCGGATAAGGGAACGCCTCTTCGGGCTTTAGCTTTCCTCCGAGATCACCGCCTCAGCGGTGCTCAAATGAGAGCGTTGGATATGGAGCCATTGTTCCGGGAACGGCTGGTAATCCTCAGAATGCTCCGTCTTGTATTCGCCCCACCCTTGATATTTCCAATATCTGGTCATCACGTCAAAATGGCTGTGCCCACTCAAAGTCCCGACGCGAATTGCCCCTTCGTTGAGAAGTGATCGAAATCCGTCCCCCATAGGGCCAGCTTGGCAAAGCCCAGGGAGCATTTGGCCATCAGGTTCGGGATCAAGCCATAACTCAAAGATTAGCTCTTCTTTCATGGAGTGAGTATACGAAAAATGTTCGGGCTCTCCAGTATATAATGCCCGCGTTGGTCAACCTCATTTCCCAGCTTCTATTCGCGCCAGCGCCTTCTCACGTCTGGCAATGACCTCCGGATCGTTCATGAAATCGGTCCTGCGTCCCGGCTTGCGCCCACGTTTCTGATAACCATTACCGACGCTGCCATCGCGTATGCCAAACATATGGTTTGTCTGACCTGTTCGGCGCGGGCCGCTCCGTTTCTCTTCGCGTCCAGCTTGCATCTCGGCGACAATTGACAGCATGTCGTCCAGCCGCTTGTTATCGACAACCTCCGCACGATGCACCGAGCGCAACGTGTCGAAGGTTCTGTAGGGCAGGGAAAAGCTCTCGTGCATGATCTCGAGCCGGCCGTCCGGATAATCGCAGACGATCACCTTCTGGCCCGCCAATGGCCTGGAAATCTCGGTCGGGTCGAGAATGAACAGCACCTTGTCGTAGCGCAGCGTCAATGACTGCGAAAGGGTGCGGACTTCCTTGCGGCACATGGCGCCATCAAGGTTCTCATGCTCGGCCAGTGGCCGGTGCATGTCCTTCGGATTGCGTGGTTGCTTGCCGAAGCGAGTGTTGAAATCCATAATGAACTCAGTGGCATAGGCATTGGCGGCCTCGATCGTGTCGATGCCGCGCAGCCGCATCTCCTTGACCAGCCGATCCTGCAGCGTCTGGTTGGCACGTTCCACACGGCCTTTGGCCTGTGGGGTGTTGGCACAGATGATGTCGATGTTCAGCTCGTAAAGCGCCCGGCCGAACTGCGTCAGACCGCTCGTCCGGTCTTTCTTCGACGCATGGAGCGAGCGGAAAACGCCGTGCTTGTCGCTATAGAAAGCCAGCGGCTTGCCCCATTGCTGCAGATAAGCCTTCGTCGCATGCAGATAGTCGAACGTATTTTCCGATCCGGCAAAGCGAAGATGCAAGAGCTTGCCGGTGGCGTCATCGATGTAGACGAGCAGGGCGCATTTGGGGCCGCGGTTCTCGAACCACCAGTGATGCGAGCCGTCGATCTGCACCAGTTCGCCAAAGCAGTCGCGCCGGCCGCGTGGCTGGAAAACCCGTTTCTTGCGTTCCCGGCGCGAGATCCAGATGCCGGCCTCGGTCATCCATTGCCGCAGCGTCTCCTTGGCAACAGAGATCCGGTGCAGTTCGATCAGCTTCTCGCGCGCCAGCGTCGGACCGAAATCCAGATAGCGTTCGCGGATCAGGTCCAGCGCCGTATTACGGAAATCCTCGCTGTGACGCCGGTTGCTCGGACGCGATCGCTTCTTGGAAACGAGGCCAGCTGGACCATCCCGGTCATAGGCTTGCAGCAGCCTGTGAACCTGACTTCGACTGAGGCCAAGCAGCTCAGCCGCCTGGACAACACTCAGGCGTAGATCACGGATCTTCTGGACGACTTCGAGGCGATGCAATTCTTTCTGCGACATGGTGATCAAACCGGGCATGACGACTCTGGAAAAGCTATCCCAAGTGCATCATGCCGTTGGTGAGGCTATCTGATTATGCTGCTTCCTGCAAAAGGGAGGCGAACACTTCAGCGGGTGTCTTGAATCCAAGACACTTGCGCGGGGTTGCGTTGAGATCATGGGCGAGGGCAGTCAACTGCGCCTGGTTGACCTGCGTCAGGTCAGTGTTGCTGGGCAAATAACGTCGAATGCGCTTGTTGATGTTCTCAATAGCACCTTTTTGCCATGGCGAGTTTGGATCGCAAAACCAGCTTCTGGCCCCCATTCCATCCTCCAAAGCCCTATACCCCATAAACTCGGAACCGCGATCAAAGGTAAAACTGCGGCGTGCGTGATAAGGCAGTGTAGCAAAGGCCTGAATGATTTTGTTCATGATAGGCTTTGAGTGCCGACTGTTGTTTTTGATGATGACGCAATAACGACTTTTGCGTTCAACAAGCGTCATGACATTGGCTTCTCCCAGGTCACGATCAAAGATAATCAAATCACCTTCCCAGTTGCCGAATTGCAGACGATTGCCAATAAAATCAGGGCGTTGATGAATGCGAAACGCTTCTGGAATACGGGAACTGCGCGATCGTCTGGTGCCGCGTGGGCAGCGTTTTGTTCGCATCTCGGCAAGGTGTTCAAACAGCTTCAGCCCATATTCTTCCTTTGAGTAAATGAAGCGATAAATCGTTTCCGCACACAGTCGTATCGCGCTCAGACCATGGCGAACCAGTCGGCCGCAGATCTGCTCTGGCGACCAATGGGCTTCCAATTGTTCAATGACAAACTTGCGCAGCTCTGGGTAACGTCTGAGCTTGCGCAACCGTGTTCTGCGGTCTTTGCTGATATTGTCGGCAACAACGCTGTGATAGCCATTATAGTCTGGTATCTCAGTGTCCCGAAAGCTGTTACGCTTGATCTCGCGATAGATCGTCGAGCGATGACGACCCATCAGCCGCGCAATGTCGCCGAGAGGGACTTTGAGCTGTTTAAGTTCGAAAAGACGGCGACGTTCACGCAAAGTGATCTGTGAATAGCAATTCGACATCCAATTTCCTCCATGGCTAACCTCATGAATTCATTGACATGTTGCAGTTTAAAATAGAATGTACCCCCCTACATGTCGTGTCAAAGCTGATTAGAGATGCGACACCGGTGGCCAGATAGAAATGCGACACTTCTTGATGAAGGACGCAGCGCCAAGCCCCCGATCTGACCGGCTGGTCAGGGTTGCAAGGGCAGATCGGGGGCGGATAAGGGAACGCCTCTTCGGGCTTTAGCTTTCCTCCGAGATCACCGCCTCAGCGGTGCTCAAATGAGAGCGTTGGATATGGAGCCATTGTTCCGGGAACGGCTGGTAATCCTCAGAATGCTCCGTCTTGTATTCGCCCCACCCTTGATATTTCCAATATCTGGTCATCACGTCAAAATGGCTGTGCCCACTCAAAGTCCCGACGCGAATTGCCCCTTCGTTGAGAAGTGATCGAAATCCGTCCCCCATAGGGCCAGCTTGGCAAAGCCCAGGGAGCATTTGGCCATCAGGTTCGGGATCAAGCCATAACTCAAAGATTAGCTCTTCTTTCATGGAGTGAGTATACGAAAAATGTTCGGGCTCTCCAGTATATAATGCCCGCGTTGGTCAACCTCATTTCCCAGCTTCTATTCGCGCCAGCGCCTTCTCACGTCTGGCAATGACCTCCGGATCGTTCATGAAATCGGTCCTGCGTCCCGGCTTGCGCCCACGTTTCTGATAACCATTACCGACGCTGCCATCGCGTATGCCAAACATATGGTTTGTCTGACCTGTTCGGCGCGGGCCGCTCCGTTTCTCTTCGCGTCCAGCTTGCATCTCGGCGACAATTGACAGCATGTCGTCCAGCCGCTTGTTATCGACAACCTCCGCACGATGCACCGAGCGCAACGTGTCGAAGGTTCTGTAGGGCAGGGAAAAGCTCTCGTGCATGATCTCGAGCCGGCCGTCCGGATAATCGCAGACGATCACCTTCTGGCCCGCCAATGGCCTGGAAATCTCGGTCGGGTCGAGAATGAACAGCACCTTGTCGTAGCGCAGCGTCAATGACTGCGAAAGGGTGCGGACTTCCTTGCGGCACATGGCGCCATCAAGGTTCTCATGCTCGGCCAGTGGCCGGTGCATGTCCTTCGGATTGCGTGGTTGCTTGCCGAAGCGAGTGTTGAAATCCATAATGAACTCAGTGGCATAGGCATTGGCGGCCTCGATCGTGTCGATGCCGCGCAGCCGCATCTCCTTGACCAGCCGATCCTGCAGCGTCTGGTTGGCACGTTCCACACGGCCTTTGGCCTGTGGGGTGTTGGCACAGATGATGTCGATGTTCAGCTCGTAAAGCGCCCGGCCGAACTGCGTCAGACCGCTCGTCCGGTCTTTCTTCGACGCATGGAGCGAGCGGAAAACGCCGTGCTTGTCGCTATAGAAAGCCAGCGGCTTGCCCCATTGCTGCAGATAAGCCTTCGTCGCATGCAGATAGTCGAACGTATTTTCCGATCCGGCAAAGCGAAGATGCAAGAGCTTGCCGGTGGCGTCATCGATGTAGACGAGCAGGGCGCATTTGGGGCCGCGGTTCTCGAACCACCAGTGATGCGAGCCGTCGATCTGCACCAGTTCGCCAAAGCAGTCGCGCCGGCCGCGTGGCTGGAAAACCCGTTTCTTGCGTTCCCGGCGCGAGATCCAGATGCCGGCCTCGGTCATCCATTGCCGCAGCGTCTCCTTGGCAACAGAGATCCGGTGCAGTTCGATCAGCTTCTCGCGCGCCAGCGTCGGACCGAAATCCAGATAGCGTTCGCGGATCAGGTCCAGCGCCGTATTACGGAAATCCTCGCTGTGACGCCGGTTGCTCGGACGCGATCGCTTCTTGGAAACGAGGCCAGCTGGACCATCCCGGTCATAGGCTTGCAGCAGCCTGTGAACCTGACTTCGACTGAGGCCAAGCAGCTCAGCCGCCTGGACAACACTCAGGCGTAGATCACGGATCTTCTGGACGACTTCGAGGCGATGCAATTCTTTCTGCGACATGGTGATCAAACAGGGCATGACGACTCCAACCGCTCATGGTCTCAACCAGACTGAAGATCGTCATCCTTGCCTCCAACGTTGACATTGACCAGCACCTCAAGAGGCGACACGTCGCATCTCTAACTGGCCCAACTGTCGCATTACTAAATAGCCCCTACATGTCGTAATCACATAAGATAGATTATGGAACAAGACGATCTAAGTTCGCACACAAGACCCAATAAACGTTAGCGACGCTGAGCTATGTAGAGATGTCCTGGAACTGGCGATCCTTGCTCACTTCGAACAGTGATATCCGTGCAACGAATACAGTCCATACCGTGTTCTGAGAGCAGCGAACGTACATAGGACTGCGCATGTGCAAAACGTTGGAAATCGCCAACCATGAAATCACGGCCAGCGAAACGCTCATCTGACTGCGTTTCACTGGAGAACCCGAAATAGCCTCCAGTCCGCAGATGCTCCGCAACGCCCGAGAAAAAGCGGTCAAGCTCGCCCATATAAGGCAGCACGTCTGTTGCGACGATCAGGTCCCAAGCGTCTTCCTCTGTGGTCTCAAGAAAACGAACTGCTTCGCCGACAAAAAGCGCATCGTAATCGCCTTTTTCATAAGCCACTTCGATCATGTTTTCAGATATGTCGACGCCGGTCTTGTGATCGGCCATGTCGTCCAGCGCATCGGCAGAAAGCCCGGTACCGCAGCCAAGATCCAGCATGCGCTCGACCTGAAACTCTTCATCCAGTTCCAGAAGCATTTCACGCAATTGCAGCGGCACGTCATAACCAAGCTGATCAACGAGAATTGTATCGAACATCTCGGCATGCTGATCAAACAGCGTTGCAACATAAGCGTCCGGTGCTTTCGGCGGCACAGTTCCTCGACCCATGCTTGCGAGACGTACGGCAGCGCCACCGTGGTCTTCGGGATCAATTTCGAGAACTGCTTTATAGGCCTCAGCAGCAGCATCCAGATCGCCAGCCTTTTCCAAGGCAAGCGCATGGTTGTAAGCCTCAGCAAGCGCCTCTTGGTCAAGAGAATCCATGTTATGGGATTTGCCGTTCTGCTTGGACATCTGCGTTGCCTTTTGTTGAGCCGTCAGCGAACTGAAAAGGCCAGTAGAGAGCTATTATACGGGTTACGGCGCGTGTTCCATAGATGGAAAGGGCGAGGCGAGCCACTCGCCTGCCCTCCTACCCTCATATGAAGATGACAGCAAGAACCAGTTCTATTCAGCCGCCGCAGTTGCCGTACTGGAAGCAGGCTTATGATCGGCAAGTTTGCGCGCAATCACTGCGCAAGCCATCAGCTGAATTTGGTGAAACAGCATGAGCGGCAGCACGACACTACCGACATTCGCGCCCGCAAAGATCGCACTGGCCATCGGCGCGCCGCTGGCGAGGCTTTTCTTCGAACCGCAAAACATAATGGTGATGCGGTCAGCGTGATTAAAGCCGAACCACTTGCTTCCATACCATGTGGCCAGCATGACGATCACCAGAAGCAGGATATTTACACCGATCATGACGCCAAGATCGCTCCAGGAAACGGTGTGCCACAGGCCTTCAACGATAGCCTCGCTGAATGCGAGATAGACAACCATCAGGATCGAACCACGGTCGACAAAGCCAAGCGATTTGCTGTGACGACGCATGAAATTACCAATCCATGGCTGCAAGATTTGCCCCAGAACAAATGGTGCAAGCAATTGCAGCAAAATCGCTTCCAGCGCATCGACTGAAATCCCGCCGCCGCCTTTAACCGCAAACAGCAGTCCGACAAGCAACGGCGTCAGGAACATGCCGAAAATATTCGATGCCGATGCAGAAACGATGGCCGCAGAAACATTGCCGCCAGCCATAGAGGTAAAGGCGATTGAAGATTGTACGGTTGAAGGAAGAACGCAGAGATAAAGGATACCGAGATAAAACGGCGATTGCGCAAGCCCCGGAATAGTCCAGCCTGCGGTCAGTCCCAAAATTGGAAACAGGACGAATGTTGAGCAGACGACCGCCAGATGCAGTCGCCAGTGAGTGACGCCAGCCACAACTGCCTCACGCGACAAACGCGCGCCGTGCAGGAAGAACAGAAGTCCAACTGCGATCTTGGTTGCAATACCGAACCATTCAGCAAAATCACCCTGCACAGGAAGAAATGATGCAAGCAGAATGGTCGCAATCAACATGCAGGTGAACTTATCGGGCAGAAAACGCATTTCTCGTCAGTCCTTCAGCACTTCATACTTGAACGCTCCCCGAGAACACACACACATGCCTCCGAGAACGTTCCGAGCTAGTTGTGATCCCTAGCGGTCTGATTCCGATATTTGCATCCCTCGGATACTGGCGTCGGACAAATGTCGGAATCAAGATGACCACTAGCAAGTTTATGAATCTAGTGGATTTTTCGAATTTGACGTTTGAAACAGCATGTATGTCAGTCGGGATTCAACCGTCAAATTCAATCCACTAGTTTGTAATAAGCCGATCAGAAATCGGCACAACACTAAAGGACGGAGTTAGCCGCCAATCGGATCACTTTTCCGGGAAAATGAGCTGCATAAGGGCCTTTCAACCCTCAATCCATCTCATATCCATTTGGATTTTTCGACTGCCAGTTCCAGATGTCCTTGCACATTTCCTGAAGATTTTTCTCGGCAGTCCAGCCAAGGAAATCACGTGCAAAAGCAGGGTCGGCATAACACTCGGCCACATCGCCCGGACGGCGTGGCGAAAGCTCATATTTAATTTCACGATTTGAAACGTGTTCGAAGGCTTTTACTACATCAAGAACGCTGTAGCCCTGCCCTGTCCCCAGATTGACAGAAAAGCACTTTGGCTCATCAAGTTTCTTGAGCGCCTTGAGATGTCCGGCGGCAAGATCAACGACATGGATATAGTCACGAACCCCCGTGCCATCCGGCGTATTATAATCATTACCCCAGATGTTGAGCTTTTCGCGGCGGCCGGTTGCCACTTGTGCGATGATCGGCATCAGGTTGTTTGGAATACCCTTGGGATCTTCGCCGATCAGGCCGCTTTCATGCGCGCCGACCGGATTGAAATAACGCAGGATCGCGATCTTCCAGCTGTTATCGCTGTTATAAAGATCGCGCAGCATATCTTCGATAATAAGCTTCGTGCGCCCATATGGATTGGTCGCGGAAAGCGGCTGATCTTCGGTAATCGGCAATTTTTCTGGATCGCCATAAACCGTCGCAGACGAGCTGAAGACAAGTGTCTTGACGCCTGTGGCTTCCATAGCCTGCAACAAACGCAGCGTGCCAAGCACATTACAATCATAATAATGCAACGGCTTTTCACTCGACTCACCCACTGCTTTCAAACCGGCAAAATGGATGACAGCCGTGCATTTATGACGCGTGATGATCTGTTCCAGCAAAGTACGGTCGCGAATATCGCCCGGTTCGCGAATAGGTGCGCGACCAGTGATTTTTTCCACGCGATGGAGAGCTTCCGGATTACTGTTATCGAAGTTATCGACCACCACCACATCATGGCCGGCCTCGATCAGCTGTACACATGTATGAGAACCGATATATCCGGCGCCACCAGTTACAAGAATCGTCATGCTTTAAATACCTGCTTGTTGAACATACAGCCCCAATGTGCGATCCCGAGAGCGTTTGTTGGCTGACTATGCAAAAACCGTAGCGAACTGCAACCCAAACCCTCCGATTCTTGCAGACTGCCTCAAGAATGCGACATCAATTTTAATGGAGCGAAGATGGAACCCTCCCGCAATATCAACCGTCTTCTCGAAATCATGGTTGCCCTTCGTGACCCCGAAACGGGCTGTCCCTGGGACGTAGAACAGACCTCCAGATCAATCGCGCCTTATACACTCGAGGAAGTCTATGAGGTCCTCGATGCCATCGAGCGCGACGATGTTGATGATTTTCGTGAAGAGCTCGGCGATTTGTTGCTGCAGGTGGTTTTTCATTCACGCATGGCGGAAGAACAGGGCCAGTTTGCTTTTGGTGACGTCGTTGAGGCCATCACGCACAAAATGATCCGTCGCCATCCGCATGTGTTTGGCGACGCAGAAGCCCGAAGCGCTGGCATGGCCAAAGGCTCTTGGAACCGCATCAAGGCTGAAGAAAAGGCCGAGCGAGCAGAACGCCGCGCTAAGCTTGGCTTGGAAACTATTGATAAAACACGTTATCTTGACGATATCCCGAACGCCTTCCCGGCTCTCCTACGCGCGTTAAAGCTACAGCAAAAAGCAGCCAAAGTCGGTTTCGATTGGTCGGAAGCAGCACCTATACTGGACAAGATCGCGGAAGAAACAGCCGAGCTCAAAGAAGCAATGGCGGCGCAGGACAAAGCCAATATTGCGGAAGAATATGGCGATCTGCTTTTCGCAATGGTCAATCTCGGCCGGCATTTAGAAATTGATGCCGAAACAGCGCTCATTGCAGCGAACGACAAATTCAAGCGTCGCTTTGATTTCATCGAAAAGTCGTTGAAGGAATCAGGCAGCAGCCTTGAGGCAGCACGGCTCGATGACATGGAAGCAATCTGGGTCGAGGCAAAGAAAAACGGGCTGTAACTAGCCCCGATAATTCAAATTTTGTCTTCCCAATTTGGTCGAAACATCTGATAGACGCCCTCTGTGGTCGCATAATCCATATAGCCAAGTCGGGTCACCGGCTTAGCTTTTTTAATGTCGAACAGACCATCCGTAAGCACTCGGTCGTCAATATGCACACCAACGACCTCGCCAATCACCATGTAGTTGTCGGTCGGCCTGCCCTCTTTGTCCTGCAAGCGCTTAATCTCCACGGCGACGCACTCCAGCGCAGCGTAGGCTTCTTTCACATATGGCGCCGCGATGAGTTTGCTGTGCGCAATCGTCAGCCCAGCATATTCAAATTCGCTGGTCCCGCGCGGAGCGTTGATCGATGAAGCGTTCATCTTCTCTTTGAGATGATCGCTCACCAGATTGGCCGTGAACTCGCCCGTCTCTTCAATAAACGAAACACTGTCTTTAAAACCGCTTGATGAAAACATCACCATCGGCGGCGTATCGCATATTGCATTGAAGAATGAATATGGAGCGAGGTTGACCGCGCCATTTTTTGACCGCGTCCCGATCCAGCCAATCGGACGCGGTGCGACAATCGCTTTGAATGGATTGTGAGGAAGATTATGACCGACTGATGGCTCATAAAACATCTGTTTTTCCATTAGTTAAGGCTGAGCTATAAAGCGAAAGATCAGGATGACCACGGCCCGCTGTAATCAGAGACAATCTTGTCCATTTCAGCTCTCGGGCGTTCGGGCATCTTGTTTTGCGCCGTACCAATATGAACGAACCCAGCAACCCGCTCTTCAGGTGAGAGACCAAGAAACGCACGTGCTGGCGCATCGTCTGAATACCAGTTGGTGATCCAGTTGGTTGCGTAGCCAAGCGCGTTCGCAGCAGTACAAAGATTCATGGCCACGGCACCTGCCGAAAGAAACTGCTCCCATTCCGGGATACGTTCATGGGCAACTGGTGACGAAACAATGCCAATGACCAACGGTGCGCGAGCAAAGCGCGCACGTTCCTGATCTTTGCGGCTATCATTCAAAGGCCCCTCCCGCTCTTCTGCGCGCTTGGCCAGATATTCGCCTACCTTGTGACGAGCGTCACCACGATAAAGAATAAAGCGCCACGGTGTAAGACGTCCATGATCCGGTACGCGTGCTGCCACTTTCAACAATTCGTCTAGTTCAGTCCCCTGCGGTGCTGGTTCTGAAATGGCGGAAATAGGCGTAGAGCTGCGCTGGGCCAGAAAATCAAACACCGGATGCGTCACGGAAATCCCTCATCGCTAAAATCTGCATATATGACTCCACTTAGAGCATAATCCGACAGGAATGAAACAATGATCGATAAGATTATGCTTCAACCAGAAAACTTCGGAGCGCTAATCTAATAAAATCAGATCGAACGCACTCTCAACGGAGGCGGGTTCTTCTCGCGCGACATCATAAAGGTGTAAAGCCAAAAATCTGTGACGCAGCATATCTCCCGTGTATAAATTTGCCATGATAACGGTCGATTTGGCCTTGAATTCGCCACCCGCTTGGGTTCAAAACATCATCATGTCAGATATTCTGGGTCTGTTTCAAACAAGCAGTGCAAAATCATCGCGCAGCAAGTCATTTGTGGCGACGCTGTCGGTTGTCCTGATTGCTTCTTCTGCATTCGCTCAAGGCCCTGGCGGGCCGGGTGGATCCGGCGGTGGCATAGGGGGTGGCTTTGGCGGAGGTCCGCAAGGCAATCCCGGTAGCGGCTTCAAACTGCCAAGTTTCCAACTGGAGCCCCCAGCACCAGCACCTGCTGCCCCACCAGCTATGCAGGCTCCATCGGGTAGCAACGGAACAATTCAGACGAATACCACAATCGGCCTTCCGAATTTCCCGGAGCCAAAGCTCAATTTGCCGACGCTCAGTCCTTATGCAAGCCCGACAAGCCCTGAGAACAATCCTCTGGTCAAAACGAGTGAGCTGGATTTGAAAGCACGTCTCAATCAGGACGGCCCGGATATTTCGACCGGCCTCGTATGGCGTGTCTTTGCACCTGAAGTTGGCCCCGATGGTCAGCTCGCACTTATCGCCTCGTCAAAAGGCGGCAGCACAGTGTTCAATCTACCAGAAGGCAGTTATCTGGTGCATGCCGCTTATGGCCGTGCGGGCGCGACAAAGCGCATTACACTCACCAATGCCAGTCGTCATGAAGTGATGACTCTCGATGCGGGTGGCATGAAGCTGAGTGCTGTCCTGCCGGATGAAGGTAAGATCAAAGGCGATCTCGTTCGCTTCTCCATTTATGCCGACGAAGATAACAACGACCGTTCTCTCATTGTCCCGGATGTGAAGCCGGACACAATCATCCGATTGAATAGCGGCACTTATCACGTGGTTTCAAACTATGGCTCCGCAAATGCTGTTATCCGCGCAGATATTCGCGTGGAAGCAGGCAAGCTGACCGAAGCAACAGTGCAGCATCGCGCGGCGGAAGTTGTATTGAAGCTGGTGCGTGAAAAAGGCGGCGAGGCTCTTGCCGACACGTCATGGTCAATCCTGAACGCTTCTGGCGATGTTGTACGCGAAAGCGCTGGTGCTTACTCGTCGATGGTTTTGATTGAAGGCGACTATGTTGCTGTCGCCAAGAACAAAGACCGAATCTATCAGCGCGATTTCAAAGTGACATCTGGCGCAAATGGCGAAGTAGAAGTGGTCGCAAACCGTGAATCCGAAGCACCCGATGACGGTTTCTCAGGGCAAGACTGATTGAACACGCATTTTCATAAAAAAGGCCCGCTTTCGCGGGCCTTTTTATTATTTCGCATCGTTCTTCAAACGTACCAGATCAGGTGGCGTTGCTTCTTCTGACAATTGAGCAATCGCTTCGTCCAGCGTCATCGACACCTGAGCCTGCGAACCAAGACGACGCATATTGACCGTCTTTTCTTCAGCTTCTCGCATACCGCAAACGAGAATGACCGGAACCTTCTGCAGCGAATGCTCGCGGACCTTGTAGTTGATCTTCTCGTTGCGCACGTCGGTGATGACCTGCAAGCCAGCAGCCTTGAGCTTGGCCGCAACCTCAGCTGCATAACCGTCAGCTTCCGAGGTAATTGTCGCAACAACAACCTGAATCGGCGCAAACCAAAGCGGCATGTGTCCAGCAAAATTCTCGATCAGAATGCCCAGGAAACGCTCCATCGAACCGCAGATTGCACGATGGATCATAACCGGTTGGGTCTTTTCAGAATTGCTGTCGATGTAGAATGCACCGAAGCGTTCCGGCAGATTGAAGTCAACCTGCGTCGTTCCGCACTGCCACTCACGACCGATTGCATCCTTCAGCGTATATTCGAACTTCGGACCGTAGAACGCACCCTCGCCCGGCAGAATACCGGTCTTGATGTCATCCGACTGTTCCTTGATCTGTTCAAGAACCGTCATCATCACGCTTTCAGCGCGATCCCACAATTCGTCCGAACCGACGCGCTTTTCAGGCCGTGTGGACAGCTTGATCGTGATCCCTTTGAAGCCGAAGTCTTTGTAGACCGACAGAATGAGATCATTGATCCGCAAGCATTCTGAAGCCATCTGTTCTTCGGTGCAGAACACATGCGCGTCGTCCTGTGTGAAGCCGCGAACACGCATAAGACCATGCAGCGCGCCCGATGGTTCGTAGCGATGCACATTGCCAAATTCTGCAAGCTTTATAGGCAGATCGCGGTAAGACTTAAGACCATGCTTAAATATCTGAACGTGACCTGGACAATTCATTGGCTTGAGCGCAAACACGCGATCATCGTCGGTATCATCACCGGCAACAGTCACCTTGAACATGTTGTCGCGATACCAGCCCCAGTGACCGGACGTTTCCCAAAGGGACTTGTCCAGTACCTGTGGCGCATTCACTTCCTGATAGCCATGGCTGTCGAGACGACGACGCATATAGCTTACCAGCGTCTGGAACATACGCCAGCCTTTGGCATGCCAGAACACAACGCCCGGACCTTCTTCCTGGAAATGGAACAGGTCCATTTCGCGGCCAAGGCGGCGGTGATCGCGCTTTTCAGCTTCTTCAAGCATATGGAGATAAGCTTGAAGATCATTGTCGTTGGCAAATGCCGTACCATAGATGCGTGTCAACATCGGGTTATTGGCATCGCCGCGCCAATATGCGCCTGCAACTTTCATCAGCTTGAAGGAATTGCCGATCTGGCCAGTGGACGCCATATGCGGGCCACGGCAAAGATCGAACCATTCGCCCTGATTGTAGATCTTAAGATCCTGGCCTTCAGGGATCGCATCGACGAGCTCAACCTTGTAGCTCTCGCCTTTATCGGCAAAAACCTGCTTGGCCGTCTCACGCGACCAAACCTGCTTGGTGAACGGCTTGTTGCGCTGAATGATTTCGCGCATCTTCTTTTCGATCACTGGCAGGTCATCAGGCGTGAACGGTTCATTACGCGCGAAGTCGTAATAAAAGCCATTCTCGATGACTGGGCCGATCGTTACCTGCGTTCCCGGGAAAAGCTCCTGCACGGCTTCAGCCAAAACGTGAGCCGTGTCGTGACGGATCAGTTCCAGCGAGCGCGGGTCTTCACGGGTCAGAATTTCGATGGCACCGGAAGCACCAAGCGGATCAGAAAGATCACGCACGGTACCGTCTACGGCATAAGCCACAGCCTTCTTTGCAAGTGATTTGGAGATTGATTCTGCAAGTTCGGCACCGGTTGTGGCGGCATTATATTCGCGCACCGAGCCATCGGGAAATTGCATGGAAACATTCGACATCATATTCTTCCTTATCCAGTCCCGCCAACGATTGCGGGTGGTTTACGCACGAAGCAGCTCTGCACCAATATAAGTACAGAACTGCCCTTTTGCTGCTCTACATTTCGATTAAAATGCTTATGCAACTTTGAATGAAGACTGGCTATTAATCTTTTTTCGCCAGTCCGTAAAGCAAAAGCGCCGTGGCAAACTGCATCACGGCACCGTTAAAACTCCAAAAACTAAATGAACTCAGTTACGGATGGCGAGGCAGGGAACGCCCTGCTGCTTGAGCTTCGCACAGGTCTTTTCAGCGGCATCCGAATCTTTGAAGCCTGTGAAACGAACACGATAAACCTTGCGACCACGCGGAGCCGTCGAAATCTCAGCCTTCGTACCCGGAACCAAACGGCTCACAACAGGCATATACTTGGCCTGTAACTCGTCTGCACCTTTGCGCGATGGGGTCACGCCAACCTGAACGCGCCAGGCAGATATTGCAGATTTCACCAGAAAGCCACCATCGCCCTGCTCGATTTTGGAATCGTCGATCATGTCCGCTACAGCATCGACTTTCGGCTTTTGGGGCTTAAGCGGCGAGATAACCGGCAATGGTGTCTGAACTGCCGCAACAATTTCTTCGGTCGCCGTTCCAGTGCCTTCAGTGCCAAAGCGCGTTAGTAGCTTTGCCATCCGGTCATCACGTTCCCGCGACGAACCGGCACCAAGCACAACGCCCACAAGATGCTTGTCATTGATTATTGCAGAAGAAACAAGATTGTAGCCCGAAACATCGGTATAGCCGGTCTTGATCCCATCGACGCCCTGATAACGATACATCAGGTTGTTATGGCCGTTAAACGGACGGCCCTTGTAGGTGAACGAACGCTGGGAAAACAGCGCGTATTCCTGCGGGAAATCACGACGGAGCGACATGCCAAGTACGGCCATGTCGCGGGCGGTCGTCAGCTGTGTCATCTTTGCGGTCAAGCCCGATGGGTTGGCGAAATATGTGCTTTTCATGCCAAGGTTCCGGGCTCTCTGCGTCATGAGACGACCAAAACCTGATTCCGAACCACCCAGATATTCGCCAACAACGGTTGCGGCATCATTTGCAGAAACAATGACCATACCGTTGACGGCATCACGGACGGAAATCGTCTCGCCAGCCTTCAGATACAGCTTCATTCTAACTTTTGCAGCTGCATTCTTGGAGATGGGCATTTCATCATCCCAATGCAGTTTTCCGGTCTTGAGCGCTTCAAATGTCAGGTAAAGCGTCATCATCTTGGCCAATGATGCGGGAGCGTGTTGCTCCGTTGCATCATCTTGTCCCAGAACGATACCGGTATCGGCATCGAAAACCACCCACGATACATTCGCCATGGCGCTAGTGGAGCATAGAATGCTGGCACCAAGCGCAACACCGGCTACTAGCAGGGAGGTGCGGGACGACGATTTCGGCATAATGACTCGCAAGAAAAGAAAACTGGATGCAAATGAAGGTCAATTGCGGCGTCAAAAAGACGCCCGATCAACCTGATTTCCTTTTCCGCATAAAACCGATTTATTATTAACGAACTCTAATCAAGCATGATTAACTTAACAGTTTTTTGTCTGTCTGATGAAAATAATGCTGTCAGTTTTTCGGTGAGGAAACCCGCCAGTAACGCCACGGGAGATACCAATGGTAATGGCCAGGCAAATCTTTTGGCACTGGATCAAAGCCATGTGTGCCCATCGGACCGCAACGCATAATACGAAACAAGCCCATCCAGCTACCGCTCCACAAACCATAACGAGCGACAGATTCGTAGGTATATTCTGAACAGGTCGGCATATGGCGGCAGGAATTGCCGATGAATGAGGACAGCGTGAGCTGATAAAGCCTGATGAAGCTTGTTCCCAGCACCCTGCCCGGTGTTTTCCGCCATGGATCGGTAAAGTTGCGGGTCTGACGATTCTTCGTTGTCGCAGCGTTATTTAGGTGATCCTTTCCGCAACTGCACATATCAGGCGGCCTGCACCTTTTCTTCGATCTGGCGAATGCAGTCGACAACCGCATCGAAAGTCAGAAGCGTCGAAGCATGGCGCGCCCTGTATTCACGCACTGGCTCGAAATATTTCAGATCCTCTAAACGGCCTTCCGGTGCAGGGCCATTTTCTTTGAGCATCTTATACATCGCGTCACGTGCAGCTCTCAGCTCTTCTGATGAGCAGCCGATGACATTTCGTGCCATAACCGACGACGATGCCTGCCCCAATGCGCAAGCTTTCACCTCATGCGCGAAATCCGTGACAACACCGTCAACCATCTTCAAATAGACAGTAACCGTCGACCCGCACAATTTTGAGTGAACAGTTGCTACCGCATCTGGGGCAGCAATTCGCCCTATGCGTTCGATATTCCCTGCAAATTCAAGGATACGTTTGTTGTAAACTTCGTCGATCATTTAGACAAACCTTCCGCCTCACCGGATAAAAACGTAAATTTGTCGCCCGGTTAACGTTTGAAGTTGCATTTTCCTGTCTATATAATAGGCAAGTCGTGACTGCGCCATGGACAGATTATCACATGGTTATGAGCAGCCGCACGATTATCCGTCCGGCAGCTTGGTGTTGCCGGATCAATACATCGCCCGCTCGCAAAGCGCATCGTTGTATTGTCCGTTTAACTCGTCTCCTCCTCGAAGGAGACTACTGGAGAATACTGATGGACGCTCGCATCCTTAAAATCGATGACGAATCCAATCTGCCCGCAGATTTGCCAAAGCCAACGCAGGCCGAAGCAGAAGCCGCTGTACGCACACTGCTTCGCTGGGCAGGAGATAATCCTGACCGTGAAGGATTGCTCGATACACCAAAGCGCGTTGCCAAATCCTACAGTGAGTTGTTCGGCGGCTATGCCGAAAGCCCTGAAGATGTTCTTGGCACCACCTTTGAAGAAGTCTCCGGCTATAATGACATGGTGCTGGTGAAGGATATTTCCTTCTTCTCGCATTGTGAGCATCATATGGTGCCTATCATCGGTAAAGCGCATGTCGCCTATTTGCCAGATGGCAAGGTGCTTGGTCTGTCGAAGATTGCGCGCGTTGTTGATATTTTTGCGCGCCGCCTGCAAACACAGGAAAGCATCACCGCACAGATCGCAGACAGCATTCAGCGCATTCTGAAACCGCGCGGTGTTGCAGTTATGATTGATGCAGAACATATGTGCATGGCGATGCGCGGTATCCGCAAACAGGGTTCAAGCACAATCACGACGACCTTTACTGGCACTTTTAAGGAAGAAGTGAACGAACAGGTTCGTTTCATGAGCCTTATTCGCAAGTAAGACATATATTCAGGCGCAACAATGAGCATTTTTTCTGCCCAGCCCTCTGACAAGAAGGCCATTGAAGAAGGCGCGGTTTTCATGCCGCGCTTCGATGCATCAGGTCTTATCACTGCTATCGTAACAGACGCGCGTGATGGTGAGTTGCTGATGGTCGCCCATATGAACGAGGAAGCGTTGCGCCTGACGCTCGAAACCGGCATTGCTCATTACTGGTCGCGATCACGCAACACGCTTTGGAAAAAGGGCGAAACCTCCGGCAATCTGCAAAGCGTTGTCGAACTGCGCACCGATTGCGATCAGGACGCGCTTTGGCTGAAGGTCAGAGTTGCTGGAGATGGCCCCACTTGCCACACGGGCCGTCGCTCGTGCTTTTATCGTCAGGTTCAGTCTGAAGATGGCAAGGTTAGCCTTTCCCTGAATGGCTCGTGCGAGCACGAACACTAATTTTCTCTCACGATCTATGAACTCGCTCAAATCGATGTGATGGCGCGATTTTCTCTCGCGCCTTCAATTTGCAGCATTTATTGTTTCGATACAGTGTTTTGATAAATGAAAGCATTTCCAGCAAAAGTGCGTAGTGGTTTTGCGTAGGACAATGCGACAAAACAAATACTGAGAGCGTTTCTCCTTATTCAATCAAAGGTGGAAATGCTCTAACCGAAACAAGAGGTGCTCAGTCGATATGCTCGCATGGGGTCAAAGGCGCAAGGCAGCCAATACGCAACCCTTGAAGCCGGAAGAAGAAATCATCGATCTGCCGCAAGTCAGGCATGAACCGCGTCGCATTGCTCTCGCATTGGGCGGCGGTGCCGCGCGCGGCTGGGCTCATATCGGTGTTCTACGCGCACTCGATGAAGCAGGAATCGAAATTGAAATGATTGCCGGCACGTCAATCGGCGCACTTGTCGGCGGCTGCTATTTGGCGGGCAAGCTTGATCAACTCGAAGAATTCGCGCGCAGCCTGACGCGGCGGCGCATGTTCAACCTTCTCGACATCACATTTCGCGGCAGTGGTTTGTTCGGCGGCATGAAGCTCGATGGACGAATGCGCGAGCACCTCGACGGCCTGCGCCTTGAAGATCTGGATCGTCCATTCGTTGCGGTTTGTACCGAATTGCGCACTGGCCATGAAATCTGGCTCTCTACTGGCCCACTTGTCGAAGCCATGCGTGCGTCCTACGCCCTGCCCGGTGTGTTCGAACCTGTGCGCTGGCAAGAGCGTGTGCTGGTCGATGGTGCGCTGGTCAATCCAGTCCCCGTCTCGGTGTGTCGTGCCTATGAACAGCGGCTCGTGCTTGCCGTAAATCTCCACTACGACCAGTTCGGCCGCGCGGCTGTTATCAAACATGCACAGTCACGGCAGGACACACTCAGCGAAACGATCCATGGAGAGAAGGAAAGCCGACTCGGTATTACCGGCGTGATGATGGAGGCTTTCAACATTATCCAGGACCGCATTTCTCGTGCCCGCATGGCTGGCGATCCACCCGATGTTTCGCTGATGCCAACCGTCGGACAAATCGGCCTAGCCGACTTTCACCGCGCATCGGAAGCAATCGATATTGGCTACGTGGAAACCGTTAAACGACTGGAAGACATCAAAAGGCTTCAGGGCATAAGCGGTTGATGGAACGAAAAAGATTCGTCACGATCTATGCCAAATTCACATAGATCAGCGCTTAAACTCCCAAAATAGCCAAAATCTTGACACAAAAAAGCCAGGAAAATTAAAGTTTTAAGCGCCTGGAATTGCAGTATTTCGACTTTTACCCACTCTTTTATGAAAAAGATTGGCAGATGCACAAGAACAGGCTTGTACCTTTCGGATCGATTTGCTAGATGCCTCCTCGCTGACATTGTTCAGCTCTACCACGTGCGGTCGTGGCGGAATTGGTAGACGCGCAGCGTTGAGGTCGCTGTGGGGCAACCCGTGGAAGTTCGAGTCTTCTCGACCGCACCATTCTCTTCCCGAGAATACTCCTATTTGTAGCGCTGTGGTTATCAATAGCTTCTCCATTTGGAGATGTTATTGTTGCTGCTCAAATGCAGTATTGCCTCCATCAGACGCTAATCAACTTCGGGAAGAGAATATGAAAATCAGCGCTCGCAATCGCCTTAAAGGCACAATCGTTGATGTGACCAAGGGTGCCACCACGGCTCATATCCGAATCGACATCGGAAATGGTGTCGTTGTTACCTCGTCCATCACCAATGAAGCCGTGGATGAACTTGACCTCAAGGGTGGCAAGACGGCCTATGCAGTCGTTAAAGCATCAGACGTGATGGTCGCCACCGACGACTGACCTACTAAAAACCCCGCTTAAAGCGGGGTTTTTGTTAAATATCATTGCTATGTTCACCAAGATTGGGGGATCGCTTATCCAATTTCAGTTCAGCGTCCGAGAATCGGATTGGCGTACGCAAGCCCGGCACACCATCGGGATCAATTCTCATCTGGCGCGCGATGAATTGCGGATCGGCAAACACATCTTCAACCATGTTGATCGGCCCAGCAGGCACGCCTGCTTTGGCAAGTGCTGCCAGAATATCGTCACGTAACCATTGCTTCGTGCGCTCTTCGAGCAAATCGGTGAGCGCATCGCGATTGGCAACGCGGGACGAGTTGGTAAGAAAGCGGGAATCACTCGCCAGTTCACCTATCCCCAAGAGAGACGTCAGCTTCGCAAACTGCCCGTCATTGCCGCAGGCAATGATGAAATAGCCGTCTGAGACCGGCAGCGTCTGGTAAGGCGCGATGTTCGGATGCGCATTGCCCATACGCTTGGGCGAAACCCCAGATGCCATATAATTCATCGCCTGATTGGCAAGAACTGCCGACATGCAATCAAACAACGCCATATCAATGTGCTGCCCCTTGCCCGTGCGCTCACGCATGATGAGAGCCGACTGAATACCAATGACGCTATAAAGCCCTGTGAAGATATCTGCGAAGGCCACGCCGATCTTTTGCGGCTCACGATCGGGTTCGCCGGTCAGATCCATAATGCCACCCATGCCCTGGATCATGAAATCATAACCCGCACGTTCTGCATAAGGCCCGGTGTGGCCGAAACCCGTGATAGAGCAATAGATGAGGCGCGGATTGATCGCCTTCAGGCTTTCGTAGTCGAGGCCGTATTTATCAAGTCCACCGAGCTTAAAGTTCTCAATCACCACATCCGCATCGGCAACGAGCTTGCGTACAAGCTCCCTGCCCTCATCAGTGCGAAAATCGGCAATGATCGATTGCTTGCCACGATTGCAGGCGTGGAAATAGGCTGCCGACTTTTCACCTTCCACGTCGATAAATGGCGGGCCCCATTTGCGGGTATCATCACCCTCCGGGCTTTCAACCTTGATAACATCCGCGCCAAGGTCGGACAGCGTCTGCCCGACCCATGGGCCCGCCAGAATGCGGGCCAGTTCAATGACTTTCAGACCCGCAAGCGGTGTATTCTGCATTTCTCAAAACCTCTCCGAGCGATAAACTGCGATCAGAAGAAAGCCTGAATGCCGGTCTGTGCACGTCCGAGGATCAGCGCATGAACGTCATGTGTACCCTCATAGGTATTGACGGTTTCAAGGTTCTGGGCGTGGCGCATGACGTGATACTCGATCTGAATGCCATTGCCGCCATGCATGTCGCGCGCCTGACGCGCAATATCCAGTGCCTTGCCGCAATTGTTGCGTTTGACGATAGAAATCATCTCAGGCGCCATCTTGCCTTCGTCAAACAGACGGCCAACACGCAACGATGCCTGCAAGCCAAGGGTGATTTCGGTCTGCATGTCGGCAAGCTTCTTTTGATAAAGCTGCGTTCCAGCCAGCGGCTTGTCGAACTGTTTGCGATCAAGCCCATACTGGCGCGCGCGGAACCAACAATCTTCTGCTGCACCCAACACACCCCACGAAATGCCATAGCGAGCGCGGTTAAGACAGCCGAACGGCCCCTTAAGACCTGAAACATTCGGCAGAATTGCATCTTCAGATACTTCCACGCCATCCATGACGATTTCGCCGGTGACAGACGCACGCAGCGAAAGCTTACCGCCAATCTTTGGAGCCGAAAGTCCCTTCATGCCCTTTTCGAGCACAAAGCCGCGGATTGCATTGTCATGCGCTGTCGACTTGGCCCAGACCACAAACACATCGGCAATCGGCGAGTTGGAAATCCACATCTTGGAACCGCTGATGCGATAACCGCCATCAATCTTGTCGGCGCGCGTTTTCATGCCAGCAGGATCGGAACCCGCATCCGGTTCGGTCAGACCGAAACAGCCAATCAACTCGCCAGAAACCAGACCCGGCAGATATTTCTTGCGCTGCTCATCCGAACCGTAAGCGTAAATCGGATACATCACGAGCGAAGACTGCACACTCATCATGGAGCGGTAGCCAGAATCGATACGCTCAACTTCGCGCGCCACCAGACCATAAGAAACATAGCCAGCATTGGCTGCGCCATATTCTTCAGGCAGCGTTACGCCAAGAAGACCAGCCTGCCCCATCAAACGAAACAGATCGGGATCAGTCGTTTCATCAAGATAAGCTTTTTCAATGCGCGGCAGGAGAATATCGCTCGCAAAAGCCTGCGCCGAATCGCGGATCATGCGCTCATCTTCGGTCAGCTGCTCATCGAGCAGAAACGGATCTTCCCAGTTAAATACGGCACGCGACATGAATAATCTCCTCAAATTCAGTTGCCCAAATGTGGCCTGAAAAGCGGAGTCATGCAATGAACGTTTACTCATCGATCTATTCCGTTTAGTAATAGATCATGACTTCACTATCGAGACGCCTGCTTCCTTCAACGAGCGCGCTTGCCGCATTTGACGCGGTGGCGCGACACGAGAGCTTTTCTACCGCCGCAGAAGAGCTTTCGTTGACGCAAGGCGCGGTAAGTCGCCAGATTGCAACACTGGAAGAACAACTCGGTGCCGCCCTGTTTGACCGCACCAGCCGCCATGTTTTGCTGACCGATGCCGGACGCGCCTATCGGAATGCTATCAGTCCAGCCCTTGCTTCCATCCGCGCAGCCTCGCTACAGGTCATGTCGCAAATGCGTGGGACAACACTCAATCTGGCGTTTCTACCAACCTTTGGAACGCGGTGGCTGATCCCGCGAATACCTCGTTTTGTCGCTCACTATCCAGATATCATTCTAAATTTTGCCACGCGTATAGGTCAGTTCGACTTTGAACGAGAGGGACTTGATGCAGCAATTCATATTGGCCAACCGAACTGGCCCAATGCAGACTGCACATTTTTGATGGAGGAAACGGTTGCGCCTGTGTGCAGCCCGGCTTTTCTGAAACAGCACCCGGTTACTGCACCCAGCGACTTATTGCGACTGCCGCTTTTCAACATGGCGTCACGACCCGGCGCATGGAACCACTGGTTCAAAAGCCTCGACATTGCAGCGCCGATAGCGGGCGGAATGCGCTTCGAGCAATTCTCGAATGTTTCTCAGGCTTGTGTAGCTGGGCTTGGTATTGCGCTGATGCCGCTGTTTCTAATCAGCGCCGAAATTGAAAGCGGGCAGCTTGTTGTTGCCTACCAGCACACGGTCAAAAGCCCGAGCAGCTATTACTTCGTAACACCGCAGGCGCGCGCAAACACGCCTGCGGTCAAAGCTTTTCGAGATTGGCTTCTCACTGAAGTTAACCGCGAATTTGATCCTCACGCCATCGAGTTGCTGACGATCTCATAGGAACGAAGACGCTTCTGATGGTCATAGATCATGCCCGTCACCATCAATTCATCAGCGCCGGTGCGTTCGGCAAACTCGCGAATGCCCTTGTCGACGGTTTCAGGGCCACCCACGACACGGCATGACAGCATCTGGCGAACCAGTGCCTGTGCTGACGGATCAAGCTGCTCCTGATAACCCGCAACAGGCGCAGGCAACTTGCCCGGACGACCGCTGCGCAAGTTCACAAATGCCTGCAATTGCGACGTGAACAGATGATGCGCTTCTTCATCCGTATCGGCTGCAATGACGTTGAGTCCCAGCATCACATAAGGCTTTTGCAGATATTCGGACGGCTCAAATCGTTCGCGATAAAGGTCTACTGCGCGTTCCATATCAGCCGGTGCAAAATGTGAGGCGAAGCCATAAGGCAGTCCCAGCATCGCAGCCAGTTGCGCACCAAAAAGGCTAGAGCCGAGAATCCAGGCAGGAACATTCAGCCCTGCGCCCGGCACGGCCTGTACGCGCTGTGCGGGATCGGCCGGCTTGAAATAATTGAGAAGCTCCACAACATCGCGCGGAAAATCATTGGCGCTGCTTTCCAGATTGCGGCGCAGCGCATGCGCCGTCAGCTGATCGGTGCCCGGCGCGCGACCAAGTCCCAGATCAATACGCCCCGGAAACAGCGATGCCAGCGTCCCAAACTGTTCGGCAATCACCAGTGGCGAATGGTTGGGCAGCATGATTCCACCTGCCCCAACGCGAATGGTGGACGTGCCCGCCGCCACATGGCCGATAACTACCGAAGTTGCAGCACTGGCAATACCCGGCATGTTGTGATGCTCGGCCAGCCAATAGCGCGTGAAGCCCAATTTTTCGGCTTGCTGGGCCAGTTCGAGCGTGTTGCGCAGAGACTGTCCTGCATCGCTGCCTTCAGGGACGGGTGAAAGATCGAGTACGGATAAAGGTATCATGCTTGCTCATATGGTGTGGAACGGTTGGAATGCAACAGAGCGTAATCCGACCGGAGTGAAACGAGGATCGACAAGATTATGTTGGGAAGAAATCAGAGCGCCGATCTGATAAAATCAGATCGAAATACGCTCAAATCCCAACAAAAAGGGCGGCCCACATGTGGCCGCCCTTAATCTGATTATTCAATACAAGTTTCAGTGATGGACAGATTTCAGTGATGGGCTGCTGCCGCAGGCTCCTTGCCATCTTCCTGCGACGGTACGAACTCGCCTTCCACGTCCTTCTTGGCGATGAACGTATAGAACATCGGAACCACGAACAGCGTGAAGACCGTGCCGATGGTGATACCGGTGAAAATCACCAGACCCATCGAGTAACGCGCCGCTGCACCCGCACCGCTTGCAATGATCAGTGGAACAACACCCAGCGCCATTGCAGCCGTCGTCATCAGAATCGGACGCAGACGAGTTTCTGCGGAGAGAATGATGGCTTCACGACGCGAATGACCATGCAGGCGGCGTTGCTGATTGGCGAATTCCACCATCAGAATGCCGTGCTTGGTTATCAGTCCCACGAGTGTAATGAGACCGACCTGTGTGTAGATGTTCAGCGTTCCAAGGCCAAGGTTTAGCGGAACGATAGCACCGAAGATCGAAAGCGGAACCGACATCATGATGATGAACGGATCGCGGAAGCTTTCGAACTGCGCAGCCAGCACGAGATAGATAACGATAACGGCGAGGCCGAAAGCGATCAGAATCGTGTTTCCCTGCTCTACTTCGAGACGCGACTGTCCAGAATAGTCGAGGAAGAAGCCTTCAGGCATCTTCTGCTGAGCCAGATTGACGAGCGTCTGCAGGCCTTGACCCGTAGTCACGCTTGGCATTGGCAGCGCGGAAATCGTTGCAGAATTGAGCTGGTTGAACTGCTCAATAGCCGCAGGCGAAGCATTCTGCTTGATCTGAATGACCGATGACAGAGGCACCATCGAACCCGAAACACTGCGGACGTAGAATTCGCCAAGCTTTTCCGGGTTTGAACGATAGATATCCGGCACCTGACTGATGATGTCATAGCTGTTGGAATCGCGGTCGAACTGGGCAATCTTTGCACCACCTGTCAGAAGACCAAGCGTCGAACCGATGTCGCTGACCTGAACACCAAGCGTCGCAGCACGATCGCGGTCAATCGTAATCGTCGTCTGCGGCGCATTGTAGGACATCGAGTTCTGAACGATGATGAACTGACCCGTCGCCTGTGCCTCGTTCTTGATTTCTTCAGCAAGCTCGAACACCTGATCAGAAGGACCAGTCGACTGAAGAGCAATCGAAATCGGTAGACCGCCGCCCGTACCTGGTAGGGATGGTGGCGCGAAGATGAATGCTTCAACACCAGCCACCTTATCGATGCGTGCGGTCAGATCCTGCTGGATTGCCTTCTGCGAACGCGAACGCTCAGACCAATCCTTCAACACCCAGAGCGCAATACCCGAATTCGTACCGCCATCCATACCGACGATCTGGAAGCGTGTATCCAGTTCTGGCAGATCTTTTGTCAGACCATCAATCTGCTCGGCATAGAGGTTGGTATAAGCGGACGTTGCATATTGCGGAGCCTGGAACATCGAGAACAGCGCGCCGGAATCTTCTTCAGGTGCCAGTTCGGTTGATGTGTTGACGAACAGGAAGCCTGTGAGACCAACCAGAGCAATAACGATCATCAATGTAATCGGGCGATAATTAAGCGAGCCCGATACCATGCGATGATACCACTTCTCGAATCTCGAGAAGGTGCCGTCGATGAACTTCTGGAACCGCGATGCTTCGCCATGCTTAAGCATGCGCGCACACATCATCGGCGAAATCGTCAATGCCGCAACGCCTGAGATGATAACAGCGCCGGCCAGTGTGAAGGCAAACTCCCGGAACAGAGAACCGGTCAAACCGCCGGTAAACCCGAGAGGTGCGAACACTGCAGCCAGAGTGATGGTCATCGCGATAATTGAGCCGGTGATTTCCTTCATACCTTTGAAGGCCGCATCCATTGGACGCAATCCTTCCTCGATATGTCGGTGAATATTCTCCAACACCACAATCGCGTCATCGACCACCAGACCGATCGCCAGCACCATCGCGAGAAGCGACAAAAGGTTGATCGAGAAGCCGAGGATATAAAGGAAGAAGCAGACGCCGATCAGCGAAATCGGGATCGTTACGATTGGAATAAGCACTGCACGGAACGAACCGAGGAAAACGATGATGACCAGAATAACGATGGCCACGGCTTCCCCAATGGTCGTGAACACTTCCTTGATCGAAGAGCTGATCTGCTCGGTCGCGTCATAGACGAGATCAAGCTTCATGCCTTCAGGCAGCGATGCCTGGATCGACGGCAGTTCCTTGCGAACGGCGTTCGCCATATCAATTGGGTTTGCAGCAGGCGTTGGGTAAACGCCCAAGAACGTACCGGCAGAACCGTTGAACGCAACGATTGTATCTGTGCTTTTCGCAGCCAGTTCTACCTTTGCGACATCACGAAGACGAACGACCTCATCGCCGGAAGTCTTGATCGGCATAGCACCGAAGGCTTCAGGTGTCTGCAAGGTCGATTCCAGTGTGATCGAAGACGAGACATACTGGTTCTTGGTCGTACCCGGTGCCGAGAGGAAGTTCGACGCATTGATGGCGGCCAGAACTTCAGGTGCCGTGATCTCACGCGCTGCCAACTGGATTGGATCAATCCACACACGCATCGAATAGACCTGGCCACCGAGAATTTCAGCCTTTGCCACACCCTGAATGGTGGACATGCGAGGCTGAATAACACGCTCCAGATACTCTGTGATCTGCTCGCTGGTCATGTTTGGGTTTTGCGCTGCCAGATACATGGTAGCGAAGCTCTGACCAGTTCCTTTGACGATTACCGGATCATCGGATTCAGACGGTAGGTTGCCGCGAACCTGATTAACCTTCGCGATCACTTCGGTGAGTGCGGCATCTGGGTTAGCGCCAAGCTTCATCTGGACCGTCACCGTGCTCGACGAAGGACGGCTGGAAGAAGTGACGTAGTCAATGTCTTCAGTGGTTGCCACCGATTCAGCGATTGGCGACGTGATGAAGCCCTGAATAAGCTCCGCGCTTGCGCCGGCATAAGCCGTCGTAACGGTAATAACGGTTTCGTCGACTTTCGGATATTCACGCACCGTAAGCTGCGCAATCCCCTGAAGCCCCAGAAGAATGATCATGAGAGCGACCACAGTAGCAAGTACGGGTCGCCGGATGAAGATATCGGAAAAGCTCATCTTGCTCGCCTATTACTTGTCAGCCGCAGGCAGCGGATTGACTGTGTTGTCGATCGTTACAGTAGCTCCCGGCGAAAGCCGGTTTTGACCTGCATTGATCACGATATCGCCAGCCTTCAAGCCATCCGTAATTTCTACAACGCCGCCATAACGACGACCGAGCTTGACGAAGACTTGCTGTGCGACGAGCTTTTCAGCCTGTCCTTCAGGAGCCTTTTCACCTTCCTTCGGCTGCGCTGGACGAACAACATAGGCGTAATCACCATAAAGGCTGGTCACGATTGCAGTTTGGGGAAGTGCGAGAACATTTTCTTCTTGTGGAAGTTCGATGCGGACCTGAACAAACTGCCCAGGTGTCAGGCGCGGTTCATCGTTCTGTACTTCTGCACGGACCGAAACCAGACGACTTGACGAGTCAATCTTCGGATCAATACCGACAATCGTCCCGTTGTAATTGAGTTGATCAGCGCTTGGGCCGACCTTCACAGCCTGACCAAGCTTAAGTGAGGTTAGCGACTGTTCGGGAACAGTGAAATCAATCCGCATCTTGTCAGTTTCCTGCAAGGTGCCGATTACGGTGCCGGGGGTCAGATACTGGCCAAGATCGACTTTCGAAATACCAATTACGCCGTCAAAGGGAGCAGTAACGGTTTTCTGGTCGAGTACAGCCTGCATTTTCGCAACAGCTGCCTGTTTGGCGCTCGCAGCAGCAGCTGTTGTATCGACGTCGGAAACAGCACCAACACCACGCGTGCGCAGAGTTTCAGCACGCTTCAGGTTTTGATCAGCAAGAACGGCTTCAGCCTTGGCCGCCACCAGATCGGCAGTCTCGATGCTGTTTTCCAGTTCAAGCAGAACGTCGCCCTGCTTCACTTCCTGGTTGGCCTTGAAGTTGATTTTATCAACGATACCGTTGACCTGGACAGTCAGGTCTACACCATTGATTGCATTGGCCGAACCAATGGCTTCGATACCGGGTGTCCATACACCGGGTTGCAAGGTAACGGTAGAAACCGTCTTGGCTGGCTGCTGCATATTAGCGAAAAAATCTTTGATCGCTTGTGTTCTGAACAGGTTAAACCCAACAAGCCCCCCCACGACGATCACGAGGAAAATTATTGCCAGAATAAGGCGTTTGATCATTGCGGATGCACTCCAGGGCGTCGTTGGCGTGCTTCCTTTATGTTCCTCACAATTTGGTCGCACGTATTTTACTTGAATATCAGATGAAAATAACTGTACCGTCTGGACGGTATTGTCAACTATCGAACTGTCAGGAGACGCTCAGAATTGCACACAAAGAATAAGGTCTCTTCGCGAGAGCGCATTTTGCGCGCAGCAGTGGAACTCGCCCAAGAGGTCGGACCAGCCCATATATCTCTCGACGCGGTAGCCGCCCGCGCAGGCCTCTCAAAAGGAGGATTGCTTTATTCGTTTCCGACAAAAGCAAAGCTGCTTGAAGGTGTGGTCGAGGAGTATATGAAGGAGCATGAACGTGCGATGGATGTTCAGGAGAACCTCCAAAGCGGCGATAAAAACCGCATTGCACGCGCCTTTTTCGACGTTTATCGCATTCAGGCCGATGACGAGCCGCCAGCCAGCGGAATTCTGGCTGCACTTGTCGAGAATCCGGATTTCATGATTCCGGTCCGACATTATCATCGATCCGTTCTGGATCGAATGTTGAAAGATGCGACAGACCCCAACCTCGTTTTGATTACCTATCTAGCTCTTTCGGGTCTGGAATGTGGCCGTTTGCTTGATTGTGATATCATCAGTGATGAAGAGCGGCATTCAGTAATCTGTCGGCTTGAGCAGATACTGGAAGCTGGCTAAAACTGTATTTTGTTGAATTCAGATATAAAGAACGCGCCCTAAAGGCGCGTTTTCTTTCGATTATAATACATGCTCAAAGGGGTGATATGTCGCCCCTCTCCCATCCAGCAGTCGTTTCTGCCGCGAAATCTTCAAAACGCCCTTCAGCAATCGCCGCGCGGATGCCCTGCATGAGATACTGGTAATAGGCCAGATTATTCCATGTCAGCAGCATTCCGCCCAATGCTTCACCGGCCTTCACCAGATGATGCAGATAGGCGCGGCTGTAATCACGCGTCGCCGGGCAATTTGATTCTGGATCAAGCGGACGATGATCGTCGGCATGACGTGCATTGCGCAGGTTCACTTTGCCAAAGCGTGTAAATGCTAGACCATGACGACCTGCACGTGTCGGCATCACGCAATCGAACATGTCGATGCCGCGTGCAACCGATTTTAGAATGTCATCCGGCGTGCCAACGCCCATCAGATAGCGTGGCTTTTCGGTGGGCAGAATCGGACAAACCACTTCGAGCATATCGAGCATGACGCACTGCGGTTCACCAACCGCCAGACCACCAACGGAATAGCCCTTGAGATCCATGGCCTTCAGCGCTTCGGCAGAGCGTTCACGTAGGCGCGCATTGTCACCGCCCTGCACGATGCCGAACATCGCCTTGCCAGCCTGTGTACCAAAAGCCACCTTGCAGCGTTCTGCCCAACGCAGCGACAATTCCATCGCGCGTTCCGTATTATTTTCAGGCGATGGGAGTGCCACGCACTCATCAAGCTGCATCTGAATGTCGCTATCGAGAAGCCCCTGAATTTCGATGGAGCGCTCCGGCGTCATTTCATAAGGCTTACCGTCGATGTGCGAGCGGAAAGTCACACCGTTTTCATTGAGCTTACGCAGCTGCGCGAGCGACATGACCTGAAAGCCGCCGGAATCGGTCAGAATCGGGCCTTTCCAGCCGCCGAATTCATGCAGACCACCAAGACGAGCAACGCGTTCCGCACCCGGACGCAGCATCAGATGATAGGTGTTGCCGAGAATGATGTCGGCGCCCAAATCCTTCACCTGATCCATATACATGGCCTTGACGGTTCCGGCTGTACCAACCGGCATGAAGGCAGGCGTACGCACCACGCCGCGCGGCATGGAGATTTCGCCCTGACGGGCTGCGCCATCACGCGCAAGCACTTTGAATTCAAAATTTTCGCTGGTCATGCCGTGTCTCTAATGAATTATGCCGAAAAAGGGAACCGTTTCATTTCCTCTCAAGAAGACTGGAATCTCCATAGGAATAGAAACGGTAGCCTGTCTCGATTGCGTGCTTATAAGCGTCCTGCATCGTCTCAAAGCCACTAAAGGCCGAAACAAGCATGAAGAGCGTCGAGCGCGGCAAATGGAAATTAGTCATCAGCAGATCGACCGCCCGGAACTTATAGCCCGGTGTGATGAAAATATCGGTCGGGCCCGCCCATGGGCGAATGATGCCATCTTCACCGGCAGCGCTCTCGATCAGGCGCAGCGATGTTGTGCCGACACAGATTACCCGGCCACCTCGGGCATGAACGGCATTCAGCGCATCGGAAGTTTCCTGCGAAACGTAACCAATCTCGGAATGCATCTTATGGTCCGTGGTGTCGTCGGCTTTAACCGGCAGAAACGTGCCCGCCCCCACATGCAGCGTTACGAAATGTTCTTCGATGCCACGATCGCGGATTTTCTTGAGCAGATCGGGTGTGAAATGCAGCCCGGCAGTCGGTGCTGCAACAGCCCCTTCCTCACGCGCATAAACAGTCTGATAATCGCTGCGGTCGCGCTCATCTTCAGCGCGCTTGGATGCGATATAAGGCGGCAAAGGAATGTGGCCGACCGAAGCAATGGCTTCATCCAGCATCGCGCCAGAAAGATCGAACACCAGCAGAGCTTCACCCGCGTCACCCTTCTCAGCAACGGTTGCGTCGAGTGTTCCAAGGAAGCAGCTTGAACCGGAATGGCCGAAACGGATGCGGTCGCCTTCCTTCACGCGCTTGGCAGGACGCAGGAATGCTTTCCAGCGATCAGGGCCGGTACGCATGTGAAGTGTCGCACTGACCTGCGAAATATTGCCGTCGCGCTCGCGCATACCTTCAAGCTGCGCAGGAATGACTTTTGTATCGTTGAAAACGAGCGCATCGCCCGGCTGCAACAGATCAGGCAGCTCGAATACCTGTCGATCTTCGAATGGCTGGCCGGGACGCACACGCAAAAGCTTGGCGTGGTCGCGCGGTTCGGCGGGACGCAGAGCAATGCTCTCTTCCGGCAAATCGAAATCGAAAAGATCAACGCGCATCATAAACCTCATCAGAGCATTTCTGTCGGAATGTCACGACCGGAAATGCATCAAAGCAAGAGCGGCCCCGGCAAAACCGGAGCCGCTGTATTTCTATAGAAACGACAGGATTAGATGTCTGCTGCGATGCGTGCAGTTACGATCGTGTCTGGATCCGTAACCGGTTCGCCGCGCTTGATCGTGTCAACATTGTCCATACCTTCAATGACCTGACCCCAAACAGTGTACTGACGGTCAAGCCAAGGCGCATCGGTGAAGCAGATGAAGAACTGCGAGTTGGCCGAGTTCGGGTTCTGCGAACGTGCCATCGAAGCCGTGCCACGCTTGTGCTGCGTGTTCGAGAATTCTGCCTTAAGATCAGGCTTTTCAGAGCCGCCCATCCCAGCGCGCGAACCGTTGAAATGTGCGCCACCCGTCTTGCCGAACTTCACGTCGCCAGTCTGCGCCATGAAACCATCAATCACGCGGTGGAATACAACGCCGTCGTAAGCGCCTTCGCGCGCAAGTTCCTTGATGCGTTCTACATGGCCAGGAGCCAGGTCTGGATAGAGTTCGAGAACGACATTGCCCTTGGTGGTTTCAAGAACGAGGGTGTTTTCTGGGTCTTTGTAAGCCATCGGGCCTCTCCTATTGAACGCATCCCAAAATGTTGAATGATTCTTGAGACAAGGGATGCGTATTGAATTTAAAACTTATTTCTTGTCGATCGTGGCCTTGATGATCTTGTCAGGGGTTTCAACCGAGCCATTGTCGGATTCACTTCCCTTTTTGATCTTATCAACTACGTCCATACCACTGACAACCTTGCCAACAACAGTGTACTGGCCGTTCAGGAATGCGCCATCATTGAACATGATAAAGAACTGTGAGTTTGCCGAATTCGGGTCCTGGCTACGAGCCATACCAACCGTACCGCGCACGAAAGGTTCCTTGGAAAACTCAGCCGGAATGTTTGGCAGTTCCGAACCACCTGTGCCAACGCGCGAAGCATTGAAACCCTTTTCCATGTTGCCGAACTTCACGTCGCCTGTCTGAGCCATGAAGCCTGGAATCACGCGATGGAAAGCCACGCCGTTATAAGCGCCTTCCTTCACCAGCTTTTCAATCTGCGCGACGTGCTTGGGTGCAACGCTTGGGTTCAGCTCAATAGCGACATTGCCGTCTTTGAGCTGCAAATTGAGGGTGTCAGCAGCAAAGGCTGCACCTTGAGAAAATGCAACGATGCTAGCTGCGACAAGCGCCGAACGAATAAATGGCATGATCGGAAAACTCCCTGCGATCAGGATTTGAATTTGGCTTCGAGCGCAGCGGCAACGGCTGCGGGAGCGAAAGGACGAATATCACCGCCCATAGAGGCAATCTGACGAACCAATGTGGCAGTAATCGTGCGCACGGCAGGATCGGCAGGTAGAAAAACAGTCTGAAGTTCCGGCGCCATGGTGCCGTTCATGCCGGCCATCTGCATCTCATAATCGAGATCTGTGCCATCACGTAATCCACGAACCATCAGCTGCGCACCATGTTTGCGCGCGGCATCAATCACCAGATTATCGAATGAAATCACAGAAAGCCGATTGGCATCCTTACCCAGAATAACCTCGGCGCTCGCACCGATAAGCTCGACGCGTTCCTCAAAACTGAACAATGGTTTTTTGCCCGGATGCACGCCAATGGCGACAATAACCTTGTCCGCAAGGCGCAGCGCGCCTTTCAGTACATCCATATGGCCATTGGTCACCGGGTCGAAGGAGCCAGCATAAATCGCTATCGTCATTTCTTCCAGCTAGCCTTTTCTCGTCAGATTTTCAACAACAACCACAATTGGAAAGAAATCAGAAACCAAGAAAACAGATGAATGCGATATGAACAACGATTTCACGACAAGTTCACAACCGATTTACCAAGATAGGCGCAAATTTGGTGCAACCTTTTCGCTTCTCAAGCGTATCTATAACGAAAGGATACCGCGATGATGATATTTCTTCTGGCATTATCCATGATGGTAGCGATGGCTGCATCGGCGATTGTATTGCTTCTGGAAGAGACCGAAGCGAAGCGCCAACGCGTACGTCCGACGGCATTTAGCCTCAGCACCATGCGTAAATTGAGTTCGCGTTAGTCTGTACAATGAGTTTCTGAAGATCGCCAATATCCTCCAGTCTTGGCATCTGAAAAAGGCCGATGGAAATCCCATCGGCCTTTTTGCTTTGCTTCAAGGATTGCCCGATACTTCTCAGTATCGGGCTCCTCATTTTATTCCTCGCTTGGTGCTACTGGCGTTTCACCTTCAGGGCCAGAATCACCAGCTTCAACAACACCGTTTTCTTCGTCGCTCTCCGTTTCCGAAATGCGCTCGACCGAAACAACTTTTTCGCCATCAGCCGTGTTGAAGATCGTGACACCCTTAGTTGAACGTCCGGCAATACGAATGCCGCCGACCGGGACACGGATCAGCTGACCGCCGTCAGAGACCAGAAGAATCTGGTCGCTTGCTTCAACAGGGAATAGTGCAACGAGCTTGCCGATTTCTTCGGCTTTCGAAGTATCTGTTGCACGGATGCCCTTGCCGCCACGACCCGAAACACGGAACTCATAAGACGAAGAACGCTTGCCGTAACCATACTCACTAACAGTGAGAACGGTCTGTTCACGCGCTTTCAACTCCTGATAAAGCTCCTCGTTGAGTTCTGCTTCAACCGCGACTTCTTCTCCAACAACAACGATATCATCCGCATCGTCAGCACCCTGTGCACGGCGCTCGGCGATCGAGCGCTTGAGATATGCAGCACGCTGCGAAGCATCGGCATCGACGTGATGCAGGATCGCCATGGAGATGACCTTATCGCCATCCGCCAGATTGATACCGCGAACGCCTATCGAATTGCGGCCTGCAAAGACGCGAACGTCAGTCACAGGGAAGCGAATGCACTGGCCACCGGCACAAGTCAGAAGAACGTCATCAAATTCGGTACATGTATCGACCGAAAGGATTTCATCGCCCTCTTCTTCCAGCTTCATCGCGATCTTACCGTTGCGGTTGACCTGAACGAAGTCAGAAAGCTTGTTACGGCGCACGGTTCCGCGCGTCGTCGAGAACATGACGTCGAGGTTTGCCCAGGATTCTTCATCCTCCGGCAATGGCATGATTGTTGTAATACGCTCACCCTGCTGCAATGGCAGCATATTGATGAGTGCCTTACCGCGCGATTGCGGATTACCGACCGGCAGACGCCAGACTTTTTCCTTGTAGACGATACCGCGCGAGGAGAAGAACAGCACCGGCGTATGCGTATTGGCGACGAACAGACGGGTTACGAAATCCTCGTCCTTCGTTGCCATGCCGGAGCGGCCTTTGCCGCCACGACGCTGCGCACGATAAGTCGCCAGCGGCACACGCTTGATATAACCCGCATGGCTAACCGTCACGACCATATCTTCACGGGCGATGAGGTCTTCATCGTCCATTTCCGCGCCACCGAGACCGAACTCGGTGCGGCGTGGCGTGGCGAACTCGTCGCGAACGGCAATCATCTCTTCTTTGACGATTGTCATGACGCGAATGCGTGAGCCAAGAATATCCAGATAGTCGCGGATTTCTTCGCCGATTTTGTTCAGCTCGTCCGCAACTTCGTCGCGACCAAGTGCTGTCAGGCGCTGCAGACGCAGATCAAGGATAGCACGAGCCTGCTCTTCAGAAAGGTTATACGTGTTGTCTTCATTGATCCGGTGACGCGGATCGTCAATCAGACGGATCAGTGGTGCAACGTCAGCGGCAGGCCAGCGACGTTCCATCAACTGCTCGCGTGCCGTTGCCGGATCGGGCGCACGACGAATGAGAGCGATGATCTCGTCAATATTGGCGACAGCGATAGCCAGACCAACCAAGACATGTGCACGATCACGCGCCTTGTTGAGCAGGAATTTCGTGCGACGCGTAACCACTTCCTCGCGGAAGGCAACAAATGCGCGCAGCATATCGAGAAGGTTGAGCTGTTCCGGCTTCCCACCGTTCAGCGCCACCATGTTGCAGCCAAACGAGGTCTGCAATGGCGTGTAGCGATAAAGCTGGTTCAGCACCACATCAGCAACCGCATCGCGCTTCAGTTCGACCACAACGCGATAGCCTTCGCGGTCAGATTCGTCGCGCAGGTCGGAAATGCCTTCAATACGCTTGTCGCGCACCAGTTCGGCCATTTTCTCGATCATCGAAGCCTTGTTCACCTGATAGGGAACTTCGGTGATGATGATAGCTTCGCGGTCGCCACGCATTGGTTCAATCGCTACGCGACCGCGCATGATGACCGAGCCACGACCCGTGGTGTAGGCAGAATTGATGCCAGCGCGTCCGAGAATAATACCACCGGTCGGGAAATCCGGACCAGGGATGATCTCCATCATTTCTTCCAGTTCAATGGCTGGATTTTCAATGAGCGCTACGCAGCCGTCGATGACTTCGCCAAGATTATGCGGCGGGATGTTGGTCGCCATACCGACCGCAATACCGCCAGAACCATTGACAAGCAGGTTCGGAAAGCGTGCAGGCAGAACCATCGGTTCCCGCTCGCGGCCATCATAGTTATCCTGAAAATCAACCGTATCCTTGTCGATATCCGACAGAAGGGATTCAGTGACTTTTTCCAGACGGCATTCGGTGTAACGCATTGCCGCTGGCGGATCGCCATCGATGGAACCGAAATTGCCCTGTCCATCCACAAGTGGATCACGCAAGGAGAAGTCCTGCGCCATACGCACGAGGGCGTCATAAATCGATGCGTCACCATGCGGATGGTACTTACCCATCACTTCACCGATCACACCTGCCGATTTACGGTAGGGGCGATTGTAAGCGAGGTTCATCTCGTTCATGGCATGGAGGATACGGCGATGCACAGGCTTGAGGCCGTCGCGCACGTCAGGCAGAGCGCGGCTCACGATAACGCTCATTGCGTAATCGAGATAGGAGCGCTGCATCTCCTCAATAATGGAAATCGGTTCGATACCTGTAGGGCCGCTCGGGCCGTCATTCATATCTTCGGAACCGGGTGGAGGCGTTTGATCTGACACTATTCAGATATCTTTCTCAACAGAATCGATAAAGTCACTTTATAAAGTAAAACGGTACAAAACGCCAATTTCGCGACCATTTCAACCGGCTTATTTCCATTATAAAATCAATAACTTAAAAGATATTCACATAAAGATCGCGCAATGATGTTGCCGCAAAGCGCGCTTTCCGTCGACCGAGCGTCCTTCATCAGGTACAATCTGGTTTACAATTCAGGTAAAGAATATCAACAAAAGGGGCGAGTTTAGCATGGGGTTCTACGATACGGTTTTCAGCGCCTTCGTCACCCTTCTCGTCACAATCGATCCACCCGGCCTTGCGCCGCTATTTTTAGCACTCACACCGGGCATGGACCGCAGCCATCGCGGTCAGGTCGCGCTGCGCGCATCCATCATCGGTTTCATTGTCATGGCGCTGTTTGCCATAGCTGGCGTACAGATATTGGGAATGTTCGGCATCAGCATCGGTGCTTTCCGCGTCGCAGGTGGCTTGTTGCTTTTCTGGATCGCTTTCGAAATGATTTTTGAGAAACGAACCGAGCGCAAGGAAAAGAGCGCCGAGGTAGCCATCACCAAGGATCATATCCGCAATATCGCCGCCTTCCCGCTCGCCATTCCATTGATCGCCGGCCCGGGTGCGATTTCAGCAATCGTACTGACATCGGATTCCTTTGACGGCATCGGCCCACGGGCCGCTCTGCTCGGGGTGATAGCTGTTTGCTTGTTGATTACGTATTTTGTGCTGTTACTCGCAGAACGCGTCGACCGGTTTCTTGGCGAAACCGGTCGTTCTATCCTGACCCGTCTGCTGGGTGTCATACTCGCAGCGCTTGCAGTTCAATTCGTCGCAGACGGCGTGAAGTCTTTAATCAACGGTTAGCGCATCGGCGCAAAAATCGGAATCAATTTTTGTAAAGCACGATGCGTAGAATCAAAGAGTTAGAGCATGCTTTGCACGTCCGAAAGGACGCACGGTGCTCTAAACAGATTTCATTGCTTTCTTGCCAATCATCGCGTGGCGAAGCTTGGACGAGAACCAGTCGATAACGGCGACCGCCACGAGGATCATCAGGATCAGGAATGAAACGTCCTGAAGATTGAGAACCTTGATCTGTTCTGCAAGGTGGGCACCAATACCACCTGCCCCGACAATACCGATGATCGTCGCGGAACGAGTGTTGGATTCAAAGAAATAAAGCACCTGACTGCCCATGAGCGGCGAAACCTGCGGCAATATACCGAAGCGATAGCCGTGCAGTCTGTTGCCCCCGGAAGATACAACGCCTTCCACTGGCTTCTTGTCCGCGCCTTCAATGGCTTCGGAAAACAGCTTCCCGAATGCACCGAAATCCGAGCAGGCAATTGCAAGAATGCCAGCGAACGGTCCAAGGCCTACCACAGATACCCATATCAATGCCCAGATCAGTGTATCGACGCCGCGAATGGTATCGAGAAAGCGACGAATGCCGAAGTGGAGAAAGATATTCGGAATAATGTTCTTCGCAGCCAGAAAACCGAATGGGAACGCAAGAAGCGCGGCCAGCAATGTGCCAAGATACGCGATCGCCAGCGTTTCCATCATGGACCACAGATAAAGGCTGAAACGGCCACCGGATGACGGCGGCATCATCATCAGCGCAAAATCTCCAAGACGCCCCAGCCCATTGAGAATGCGCAGCAGCGAGAAATCGAGCCAATAGAAGGCAAACCAGACCGAAGCGATCACAGATACGGTTAAAATCGCCAGATTGCGCCATGCGCGCGCATTCCCGAACAATTCGGCATGTTCGGCCCTGAGTTCTTTTTCATGCGCGTGCGCTTCGCGGGAGAGACTTTGTGCTACATCAGTCATGGTAATCTCCCATTTAGTCTATACGGCCAAGAAGCGCGTGGCGAACCCGCTGCGTAATGAGATCGATGACGACGATGGTCACGATAATCAAAAGCAGGATGGCGCTAACGTCGCTGTAGTAAAACTGGCGGATCGATGTGAGCAGTTCCTGCCCGATGCCACCGGCCCCGACAAAGCCCATGACAGAAGCGCCGCGAACATTGATCTCGAAACGCAGCAATCCGTAGGATGCAAAATTCGCTGCCACCTGTGGCAGCACAGCAAAACGAATAACCTGCAGTCCTGACCCTCCGGCAGCCCGGATACCCTCAACAGGCCGCATGTCTATATTCTCAACAACTTCCGAAAACAGCTTGCCTAATGCGCCGGTGGTGTGAAGCATAAGCGCGAGTACACCAGCCATCGGTCCAAGACCAAAGGCGATGACAAACAAAAGCGCAAATACAATTTCAGGAACGGTGCGCAGCAACTCAAGCCCACGACGAACTATAAAGCGAACAGTGGAATTTGGCGCCATATTGGATGAGGCTGCAAAGGATGCCGCAAAGGCAATCACAGCGCCGATCAATGTTGCCAGATAAGCAATCAGCAGTGTCTCAAACAACATTTTGAGCCAGCCACCGATATTCCAGTACCAGGCAGCAAGATCGCCCCAGAAATTGGCAATCGTCAGTTCTGGCAGAATGCGGCCAAGATAGCTTGTAAAGCGAAAGAGGTTCTCGACCAGTGTGCCCGGCCGAACATCGGCAACAACGGAGGCAGCTATGGCGATAACGACAAGCGCAAGGAGGAGCGCGATACCGTAGAGACGCCGTTTGCCGACTTCTCTGCGATAATCGGCAAGCAAGCCTTTAGCTCCGTTGCCGTCGAGTGAGGATACCGTCATGCGAGATTCCTTTAATCAAGCATGATCATATCCGAAAACCGGTTCCCACCTTTCGGGATCATGCTCTAAAAAATGCCCGGAACGGGATACGTTCCGGGCATTTCAATTGTTCTACGGATTAGGACTTGCGAGCCTTGTCGTTGAACTTGAGCATCTCGATGATTGGCTCATATTCCTTGGCTTCAGTCGCTACAAATTCCTGATCCTTGCCATCGGAAAGGGCGTCAAAGCCAGCCTTGTCCTTCTTTGGCATATCGAGGAAAGCCTGCTTGATGTCGGCCTTGAGCTGGTCTGGCAGAGTGCTGAGGACAGCAAATGGGCCTTCTGGAAGGAAGTCCGACTTGAAGATGACGCGGAAATCATCCTTCGTCATTGCTTTGCCGTTTGCATCCTTGAGAACGCCGCGGCTGATCATGCGGGTAAGGTTGGAATCGTCTTCCGAATTCCAGGAGTTTGCAGCAGCGTCTGCGGTGCCCTGTGCGAGAGCAAGAACTGCATTTTCATGGCTGCCGGCAAAGAAGTTCTTACCAAAGAACGTATCGACGCTATAGCCGTCACGGTTCAAGAAGAAGCGTGGCGCGTTGTTGCCCGATGTCGAGTTTGGATCAACCAGAGCAATCGCTTTGCCCTTGAGGTCGTCCATCTTCTGGTACGGGCTGTCGGCCCGAACATAAACAACCGAGTAATAGCCGTTTACGCCAGTGTCGTGACGCTGGTTGACGAGCGGAGTGGTTTCAACGCCGGTCATGACTGCACGAGCATATGAAGCCGGGCCATAAAAAGCGATCTGGATATTGCCAGCGCGCTGGCCTTCGATAACAGCTGCATAGTCGTTAGCAACGCGCAGGGTCACCTTGGTGCCGAGTTCCTTACCGAGATAAGCAGCCAGAGGCGCATAACGGTCGGAAGTGGTCGAAGCGTTTTCAGCTGGGATAACGCCCAGAACGATTTCTGGATAATCCTTGCTCCAGTCAGCTGCCTGAGCAGTGGAAGCCATCATTGGCAAGGTCAGCGTAGCGGTAAGCGCAGCAGCCGCCAGAAAGTTTCTACGGTTAAGCATAAGTCTCTCCTGTTAATCCCTGATTTTGGAGCGTAAATTTTCCGGAGCTATGTTGGCTCAGGCGGAAAGTTGGCGCAGAACGGCTTCTGCCGGCTGCGGAACTGGCATCGACATTGGCTCGGTCGCATCATCCTGATCGATGACGTCATCGGCTTCCATGCCGTAAAGGTCGCGTGATGCCATATCGGTCAGCATTGACGGCGTTCCTCGGAACACGATCTTGCCAGCAGACATGCCGACGAGGCGGTCGCAATAATTGCGCGCAATATCGAGTGAGTGCAGATTGCAGAGAACCGTAATTCCATATTCGCGATTGATACGACGCAATGCATCCATGACGCTGCGCGTATTACGCGGGTCGAGCGAAGCGATTGGTTCATCTGCTAGGATAATACGTGGTTGCTGAACAAGAGCGCGGGCAATCGCCACACGCTGTTGCTGGCCACCGGAAAGCTCATCGGCGCGATGCGCTGCCAGATGGGCGATATCAAACTGCTGCAAAGCGGAAAGGGCAATCAGACGCTCTTCATCGCTCCAGATACGCAAGAGCGACTTAGGGGTGGAAACATAGTTCAAACGGCCCATAAGCACGTTGGTCAGAACATCAAGTCGATCAACCAGATTGAAATGCTGGAAGATCATCGCACATTGCGCACGCCAGGCGCGCAGCCCAGAACCTTTAAGCCCTGTAACGTCGCGGCCGTCCCAGTGAATTGTTCCCTCTGAAGGCTCAACGAGGCGATTGATCATACGCAGCAGCGTCGACTTGCCCGCGCCCGAACGCCCGATAATTCCAACAAACGAGCCCGGCTCGATCTCGAGGTCAACACCCGAAACCGCCACCTTATCATTATAACGGCGCGTTACGTTTTTTAGTTGAAGCATGAATTCGTCTCCATTCATGCTCACTATTGATCCGTTCAATGACACTGCAATGAACGGACCATGACGTTTGTGTAAACTTACATTCCGCTTTAAGTTTTTAATTTAGGCAATTGTTTTAATGCTAATTTTATCCAGATGGTGCAGGAAGGCATCTGTGGAAGCAGCGACTTCACCCGAATTGTCTATTATGACAACATCGTCAGCACCGTCATCAAAGCTCACTTCGCGCGCAAGTCGCAGAGCGATTTCTTCTCTACTTTCACGACCGCGCGATGCGAGCCGTTCGGCGAGCACCTCCGGGCGTGCCGAAATGATGACAACTGAACGCTCGGAATAAAGCCTGCGGATATCACCGAGCACCCGACGCGAGACATTGGCAATCACAACAGTTCCGTCGGCGATTTCATCATCAAGCGATTTCGGCAATCCATAGCTCAGGCCATGCGCCTGCCAGTGCAGCGCGAAAGCACCCTCGCCTGCGGCTTTTGTAAATGCTGTTTCATCCAGACTGTCGTGATCTTCCGTGCCCGGCATTTGCGGGCGCGTAATAATGCGACGGACAAAATGAAAACGCGTGTCGCTCGCGAGAGCCACACGCGCCGCATCCATAATCGTGTCTTTGCCGGCCCCACTGGGACCGACAACGGCGACGAAACATCCAATTGGCTTATTGTCTGCAGGCATCACAACACACGCTCACCTTCGCGCCAGACTGTGCGTACAACTGGAATAGCACCTTTGGTGCGAGTGCGAACCAGATCCGCACGCTTACCGATAGCGATTTCGCCGCGATCATCCATTGCCATGGCATCAGCCGGATTCTTGGTCACGAGACGAATTGCATCGGGCAAAGCAATCGGGCGTTCACCGGAAGCAAGGCCGAATGCCGACTGGATAAGGCTGAACGGAATATAGTCCGAAGACAGAATATCGAGGCTGCCATTATCAACGAGATCGCGAGCAGCAATATTACCAGAATGAGAACCGCCGCGAACGATGTTTGGCGCGCCCATCAGGATCGACAATCCTGCACCTTTGGAAGCATGAGCTGCTTCCATCGTGGTTGGAAATTCAGCGATCCGCACACCATGATCAAGCGATTCATCGACGTGATTGCTCGTCGCATCGTCATGACTCGCCAAAACGATCCCGCGATGCGCCGATAAATCAGCAATCGCGCGGCGATGTTTTGCAGAATAGGCGTCTGAATCTGCCATGCGCTTCTCACAATGCACCCGGAACTCCTCATCCGTGAGCTTCATCTTGCGCATGTAATAGGTGCGATAGGTCTCAAGATCAACGAATTGCCGTTGTCCAGGCGCATGATCCATAAGCGAAGCGAGCTTGACCCGGTCGTCATTTTCAAAAAGTGCAAAGCTTTCGAGGCAATCCGCCGATGAAACTTCACAACGTAGATGCAGGAAGTGATCAGCGCGCAGCCTGTTCTCGCGCACGCCGCTTTCAATAGCATCTGCAAGCATACGCATATCCTTGCCAGCAAAATCGCGGTCATAGTCTGAGCCGACACGCATGGCATCGAACACAGTTGTAATACCGGAAGCTGCGACCTGCGCGTCATGCGCCTGAACTGCAGCGTCGACATTCCAACGGACTTTAGGGCGTGGTGCGTAATGGCTTTCGAGCTGGTCGGTGTGCAACTCGATCAGACCGGGAATGACATAATCGCCATCCATGTCATCGCCACCATTGGTGTTGCCCTGATCAATCGCTGCAATTTTGCCATCGCGGATCAGAATCGATCCAGAGACAATCTCGTCAGCAAGCACGATGCGAGCATTTTTAAGAACGATTTCGTTAGCCATTGGATAGCTCTTTCATAACCGCATTTGTATTGGCGGACGTTTCGTATTTCGAGAGGAAAGCTTCGATATCGAGCGTGCGGAAATCATCGAGTCCATCACGCAGACGCTCGTGATCCCAATCCCACCAAGCCAGTCGATCCAAACGATTGCCGGTAGCGGCATCGAACCGTTCGCGGATAAGACGTGCAGGGACGCCGCCGACGATCGTATAAGGAGCCACGTTCCTGCTGACGACTGCTCCGGCTCCAATAACCGCGCCATTGCCAACCGTCACTCCCGGCAGAATGGTCGAACCGTGGCCAAGCCATGTGTCGTGACCAATCTTCACGGAATTGCCGCGTCGCCACTCGAAAAACTCGGTTTCATCCTTTTCACCCGGCCAGTAATCACCTGCACGATAGGTGAAATGATGCAGTGTCGGACGCCATGTCGGATGATTGGTCGCATTGATGCGCACATGGCTGGCAATATTGGAAAACTTGCCAATCTCTGCACACCAGATTTCGCAGTCGATACCGAGATAGGAATAGTCATCAAGCACAGTTTCCGAAACCCGGCTACGCGCGCCGACTTCCGTGTAACGGCCAAACTTGCTGCCGTTAACTTCGGCAGTATCGTGAACCAAAGGTTCTACCGAGAGCTTAGTCATGCCGCGGCCCTCGGAGAGAAAGCGGTAACATCGATAATCCGATCGGCAACCTGTTCACGCACATCTTCGTCATGGAAGATGCCGAGCATTGCGACGCCCTGAGCTTTCTTGGCCTTAATAAGATCAACAACGACTGCGCGGTTCTTGGCATCAAGTGAAGCCGTTGGCTCGTCAAGCAGCAACACCGGATGATCCGTGATGAAACCGCGCGCAATATTCACGCGCTGCTGTTCGCCACCTGAGAACGTGGCAGGAGGCAGCGCCCAAAGCCGTTCTGGCAGGTTGAGCTGCGCAAGCAATTCGCTTGCACGATTGCGAGCAGCATCGCGATCAACACCACGCGCCACCAATGGCTCCGCAACGACGTCGATTGCCGCCACGCGAGGCAACGTGCGCAAGAACTGGCTGACATATCCAATCGTATCACGCCGAACGGCCAGCACTTCGCGCGGATCGGCAGTCGCCAGATCCACCATGCGATCTTCGTGACGAATAAGGATCGAGCCAGCATTCACTGCGTAATTGCCATAGACCATCTTGAGGATGGAGCTTTTACCCGCACCGGATGGTCCGCCAAGCACAGCGCATTCGCCTGCTTCCAGATTGAAGTCCACGTTACTTACGACTGGCAACTGAATGCCGCCCTGCAAATGCATCGTGAACGTCTTCGCCAGACCCGACACGGCTAGCGGAGAGGATGTTCTAACTTGTGTCATTTCTCACCTCACGCATGAAGTTTCGCTAATTTACGAACAACACGCTGCAAACATCTGTTTTAATTTACTAAACCTGCAAAATAGACGACACGAGCAGCTGCGTGTAAGGCGCTTGCGGGTCATCCAGAACGCGGTCGGTCAGGCCCTGTTCGACAATATGGCCGTCTTTCATGACCATGATGCGATGGGACAGAAGACGCGCCACTGCGAGATCGTGGGTCACGATGACAACCGAAAGGCCGAGATCGCTCACCAAACCGCGCAGCAGGTCGAGAAGACGTGCCTGCACGGACACGTCTAGACCGCCGGTCGGTTCATCCATGAAAACAAGGCGCGGGGCTGTGACGAGATTGCGCGCAATCTGCAGACGCTGACGCATACCGCCGGAGAAAGCGCGGGGCTGGTCGTCGATGCGGTCAGCAGCTATTTCGACACGTCCGAGCCATTCAGTTGCCGTGTTGCGAATATTGCCATAGTGGCGTTCGCCAACAGCCATCAGCCGTTCACCGACATTGGCACCCGCCGAAACGGTCATACGCAGACCATCGGAAGGGTTCTGATGCACGAAGCCCCAGTCGGTACGCATCAGGAAGCGGCGTTCAGCCTCCCCGATCTTGTAAAGATCGCGGAACTCGCCATCGCGCATCCGATATTCCACGCTGCCCGATGTCGGTTCCAGACGGGTCGCCAGACAGTTGAGCAAAGTCGTCTTGCCCGAACCGGATTCACCGACAATGGCCAATACTTCGCCCGGCCACAGCGAGAAATCGATATCTGCGCAACCACGGCGGCTGCCATAAAACTTCGAGAGATTGCTGACTTTCAGCAGAGGTTCGACGCTCATTCCGCGGCCTCCTTATTCGCTGCCAGATGACCAAAGTGGCCATTCGCCTGACGATCTTCACAATAATCGGTGTCGGAGCAGACAAACATCGAGCCGCCACGGTCATCGAGCACGACTTCGTCGAGATAAACGCCGCGTGCGCCACACAATGCGCAAGGCTCTTTGAATTTCTGCACTTCGAATGGATGATCCTCGAAATCGAGGCTCACGACATCCGTATAAGGAGGCACGGCATAGATGCGCTTTTCACGACCGGCACCAAAAAGCTGCAGAGCTGGCGACATATGCATCTTCGGATTGTCGAACTTCGGTGTTGGCGACGGTGCCATGACATAGCGCCCTTCGATCATCACCGGATAATCATAGGTCTTGGCGATATGGCCGTGGCGCGCGATATCCTCGTAAAGCTTCACATGCATGAGGCCGTATTCGGCAAGCGCGTGCATCTTGCGCGTTTCAGTTTCACGCGGCTCCAGAAAACGCAGCGGCTCAGGAATTGGAACCTGATATACAATCACCTGTCCCTCACTCATCGGATATTCCGGAATGCGGTGACGCGTCTGGATGATCGTCGCCTCACCCGTATGAGTGGTCACGGCAACATCCGCAGTCTTCTGGAAGAATGCACGGATGGAGACGGCATTGGTCGTATCATCAGCACCCTGATCGATCACCTTCAGCACATCATTCTGACCGAGGATTGCGGCAGTTACCTGCACACCGCCTGTGCCCCAACCATAAGGCATCGGCATTTCGCGGCTTGCGAACGGCACCTGATAGCCCGGAATAGCGATGGCTTTCAGGATAGCACGGCGGATCATCCGCTTCGTCTGCTCGTCCAGATAGGCGAAATTGTAATTGGCTAGATCGCTCATTCTGCTGCTTCCTTGCCTGCGGCAATATTGGCTGCTGCTTCGGTTGCCAAAACTTCAGTCTCATTGTTCGCTTGTTCGTATTCCGCACGCATACGGCGGATGAGATCGAGCTCGGCCTGAAAATCCACGTAATGTGGCAATTTCAGATGCTCGACAAAGCCGGTCGATTGCACATTGTCAGAATGGGAAATGACGAATTCTTCGTCCTGCGCGGGGGCTGTCACATCTGCATCGAATTCGCGAACGCGAAGCGCACGGTCACAAAGCGACATCGACATGGCTTTGCGTTCACTCTGCCCGAACACCAGACCATAGCCGCGCGTGAACTGTGGTGCCTGCTTGGACGAGCCTTTGAACTGGCTCACCATCTGGCATTCGGTCAGCTGAACACGGCCAAGCGAAACGGAAAAGCCGAGCTCGGGCACATCGAACTCAACCTCCACCTCACCAATGCGGATCTCACCGACAAATGGATGCGTGTTGCCATAACCGCGTTGCGTGGAATACCCCAGCGCCAGCAGGAAGCCTTCATCACCACGCGCCAAAGCCTGCAAGCGCAGATCGCGCGGCATCGGAAACGTCCACGGTTCGCGGGTAAGATCGCCCGGCTCATGCCCATCCGGCATTGCACCATCTTCTTCGATCATCCCGTTGACACCGAGAATATCGGTCACGCGTGGCGTTTCTTCAGGCTCAGTCGCACGCACTTCCGGCTCAGGAACGCTGACATCACCCGCCAGTTCCGGATCAAGCAGACGATGCGTATAATCGAATGTCGGTCCCAATAGCTGGCCGCCGGGCAGATCCTTATAGGTGGCCGAAATTCGGCGTTCGATCAACATATTCGCCGTTTCCAGCGGAAGCGAATAACCAAAACGCGGCAATGTCGTGCGGTAGGCACGCACCAGAAAGATCGCTTCAATCAGGTCGCCACGCGACTGGCGCACGGCAAGTGCCGCAAGTTCGCGATCATAAAGCGAGCCTTCGGCCATCACACGATCAACGGCGAGGCCAAGCTGTTCGACAATCTGATCAAGACGCAATGCTGGAACCGAGCGGTCACCACGACGACGATCATCAAGCAGACGGTGGGCATTGCGAATAGCGGTTTCACCGCCCTTTACAGCAACATACATGAGTTAACCCTCCAGAGACTCGACACGGGTTGTACGGGGAAGCGCTGCGGCTTTACCGTCAGCGACGAGCACCAGATCGATACCCAGCGGGAACAACGCGCCATTTTCACGCCATTGCGCAGTAAAATCCTGCGGCAGTCCATCAACGGTCAGCACAGTTTCATCCTTGATGCCCGGGCCTTTGAGGCAGAAACCCTGCCCGCTCGTCAGAGACGAAACTGCTAGAACAACAGTCGTCGAACGATCCGGAAATTCAGGGTCTCCCTGCGCGAAGGAAGAAAGTACCGGTAGCGATTGCGCATCCGTTACAAGTGCGAACTGCGCTTTCGATTGATCCCCAACGATTGGCGCACCAGTATGGAATGTCAGCCATGCCGTTGCGTCCTTGTTGGCTGCAATTTTAGCATCGACCCAGACGCTTGCGTCGTGATCAAGCAATGTTGCAGCAATCACGCCAAGCTCAGGCGTAAGCGGCTGTGGTGGCGTCGCAGCTTGAACCAACGAATAAATGCGGCCGGGATTTGCAATAGCGTGCATCACAGCATGAAACGCCGATTGCGCCTCATTAACCGGATCAGCCAGACCGCCTTCGAAAGCAGAAGAAGAATGGAGCATCAGTTGTCTCCCCGAACCATAGTGAAGAAGTCGACCTTGGTGGCAGCGGCCTCGGCGCGCAGCTTGGTATCCGCCTCATCAATGCGGCTGCGCAACACGCTCAGCACCTTGGCCTCAACAGTGTCGCGCTGGTCTTCATCGAGCCAAAGCGCATCGAACAGAGCGGCGAGTTTCGCCTTTTCCTGATCGCGTCCGAGTGCATAAGAATGCCCGACTAAGCCATCGGACAGACGAACGGTCGCTCTGGTGACGGTCGCTTCACCGACATTAAAAGGCGCACCGCCGCCGCCGATGCGACCGCGCAGCATAACAAGTCCAGTTTCAGGACCACGCAGAACCTCGAATTCTGGCTTACTCGGCCAATTCTGCCAAAATGATTTCAGTTCTTCACCGCTGGCGCGTGCAAGAATTGCCAAGCTGGCCTGACGTGCAATCTGCGTCGCATCCGGCGCCGTTCTGTTTCCAGTCGTGGAGCCCGCTCCACTTTCACCCGTGCTATGCTGCGTCGTCTGCATGAGCTTATCCGCCCTACCCTAATCTCGTTGACTTTATCGCTCTAATTGTCTATTTATCTAGACAACTATACAATAACACCATTCATATACCCTGCCAATGACAGGACGATGACAAAGCATGGCAAAGACGAAACGAATTGAACGAAACAGCGGCGTGGCCATCTGGCGCCAGATCGCGGACGAGATACGCGGCGACATCATGGCCGGGAAACTTGCAACAGGTGCACGGATGCCCGCCGAGATGGAGTTGGCAGATCGATTTGGTGTCAATCGCCATACAGTGCGCAGCGCAATTGCGGCACTGACGCAGGAAGGTGTGCTACGCGCTGAACAAGGCCGCGGTACTTTTGTGGCCAATGCGAAACGGCTTACCTATCAGATTGGCCGCCGCACCCGCATTTCACAAGCGCTGGCACCACAAGTCAGCGAGACCAAAGGCATCCTGCTGAGTTCCCATGTAGAAACAGCGGCTGCCGACATCATTCAAGCGCTTGAAATAGAAACTGGTTCCGAAACACTGAAGCTTGAAACCATGCACAGTGCGGATGGCCATCCGATTTCCATAGCAACCCATTGGGTGGATGCAAATGCCTTTCCGACTTTCACTGAAGATTATACGGCCAGCGGCTCAATCACGTCCGCATTCAAAGCGGCAGGCGTCAGCGATTATTTCAGAAAATCCACCGTGGTATCGGCACGCCATGCCGATCCAGACGACCTCAAACATCTTAAACTATCCCCGGGCGCTATCGTTCTGACGGCACGCGCAATCAATATAGATACTGCGGGAAAGCCAATTCAATATTCACTAACGCGCTTTTCAGCAGATCGGATGGAGTTCGTTATCGAAAGCGATCCGCTGGATTAATAATTTAAAACAAGGGCTTATAAAGATATTGTAATAACTCAATATAACTAAAAAAGCGGGCGCTCATAGCGCCCGCTTTTTTACATCAAAATGGAATTTCGTCGTCCAGATCGCGGGAGAAACCACCGCCACCGCCGCCACCCTGATTGGATGGGCCGGACGAACCGAAGTCACCACCACCGGAATAATCCGACACCTGGTTGCGATTGCCACCGCCGCCGCCACCAAACGAGCGGCCCTGATCGCCACCTTCGCCACGGCTATCGAGCATCTGAAGTTCACCACGGAACTTCTGCAGCACGATTTCGGTGCTGTAACGGTCATTGCCATTCTGATCCTGCCACTTACGTGTCTGGAGCGCACCTTCGATGTAAACCTTGGAACCCTTCTTCAGATACTGTTCAGCAACTTTGGCAAGGTTCTCATTGAAGATGACAACACTGTGCCACTCGGTGCGATCCTTGCGCTCGCCGCTCTGACGGTCGCGCCAGCTTTCCGAGGTTGCGATGCGCAGATTAGCAATCTGATCACCAGAATTGAGGCGACGGATTTCTGGATCAGCACCAAGGTTGCCGACCAGAATGACTTTGTTGACGCTACCAGCCATCGAAAACTTACTCCGGATCTCTCGCATACACACGTTGAGCGGACTTTTGCCCTGCAAAACGGTGCCTGCTACTAAAGAATGGCCAACCACCTGAATGTATTGACCTGAAATTCAGCTACCACCTTACAGCAGCAGCCACTGCTGCGCTCATCTCTGCGCTGCGAATTCAACCAATGTCCACAGAAGTTATGTTCCTGTTTTGTTCAAATTACAAGTACGCAGATAGATTTCCATGCATTTTTCACATGCTTGAGGTCCAAATGGTAAACTCTCAAATGATCTTACAAGGAAAAGCCCTGCCGCTCACTGTTTCTTTGGCGCGCAGGGCTTGGGGTCGAGCAAAGCTCTTATATCGACAGTACTTCGCCGATAAATCTAATCGGAAATCTGAAATATGAGACCAGATCGCCGCGCATTTTTCAAAATTTCTGCAATCACTCACTTCAATCAAAAAAGCGTCATTCCTTGCAAATGAAGCAATTATGACCGCAAGCGATTGTGCTTTCATCGATGTGAAAGCTATGCAACGTAGTCAGGTGGACTCATGCTCCTTTACCTCCCGGTTCGCTTACTCAACTGGCGGGACCTCTTGCCGATATCGTTTCATCCCTTTCCGATATCTCTCCGCAACCAGTGAGCACAGGTAGTCTGCTCCTGTCAGGAGTGACAGTCAACGCTCTTGCGTTCACATTTCGTATCGCCTATCAGAAGGCTGGTTGTTCGATCTTTGTTCTGGTGCTAAATGTGCGAAGAACGATTGAACAGCCCCCCTTCCCTGGAAGGGGTTCATCCCCATATTATGGAGCGGCGCGACGCAGAGTTCGGCGCCCGAACACTCCATGACATGACCAAACAGGCAGGACGCGGAATGAGCGATCAGAAATTCATTTCCATACGTGGTGCGCGTGAACACAATCTGAAAAATGTCGATCTTGATCTGCCACGCGACAAGCTGATCGTGATGACGGGCCTTTCAGGCTCGGGAAAGTCCTCACTCGCTTTCGATACGATCTATGCGGAAGGTCAGCGACGTTATGTCGAAAGCCTTTCGGCCTATGCGCGTCAGTTTCTGGAGATGATGCAGAAACCCGATGTGGACCAGATTGATGGTCTGTCTCCTGCCATTTCTATTGAACAGAAGACCACGAGCCGCAATCCGCGTTCGACAGTCGGCACAGTCACCGAAATTTATGACTATATGCGCCTGCTGTTTGCGCGTGTGGGTATTCCTTATTCGCCTGCAACCGGCTTACCTATTGAAAGCCAGACGGTCAGCCAGATGGTTGACCGCATCCTGATGCTTGAGGAAGGCACCCGTCTTTTCATTCTGGCCCCCATCGTGCGTGGTCGTAAGGGCGAATATAAAAAGGAACTGGCGGAGCTGCAGAAGAAGGGTTTCCAACGCGTCAAGGTGGACGGCACTTTCTACGAAATCGCTGACGTCCCCGCACTCGATAAGAAGTACAAGCATGATATCGATGTGGTCGTAGATCGCGTTGTTGTGCGCTCCGATCTTTCGACCCGCCTCGCCGACAGTCTGGAAACCTCTCTCAAACTGGCAGAAGGTCTGGCTATAGCGGAATTTGCAGACAAGCCCTTGCTGGCCGAAGATACGTCGGCCGGCGGTGGTGCGAATAAATCTGCCAATGAAACGCATGAACGCGTTATGTTTTCGGAAAAGTTTGCCTGCCCGGTTTCAGGTTTTACGATTCCTGAAATCGAGCCGCGTCTTTTCTCTTTCAACAATCCGTTTGGTGCCTGCCCCACCTGTGATGGCCTTGGTACGCAGCAAGCCATCGACCCAAATCTGATCATACCCGATCATTCAGTCTCTCTGAAAGATGGCGCCGTTGCACCATGGGCACGTTCTTCGTCACCTTATTACAACCAGACGCTTGAAGCGCTCGGCAAGGCCTATGGGTTCAAGGTTGGTGCTCGTTGGTCAGACCTCCCAGATGAAGCGCAGAACGCGATACTTCATGGCACGAAGGGACGAGAAATCACCTTCAACTATGATGACGGTTTGCGCTCCTATCAGACGACAAAGGCTTTTGAAGGTGTCATTCCCAATCTGGAACGCCGCTGGAAAGAAACCGATTCGGCCTGGTCGCGTGAGGAAATCGAACGCTTCATGTCCTCGACGCCCTGCCCGGCTTGTAACGGCTACCGTTTGAAGCCTGAAGCTCTCGCCGTAAAGATCGGCATGAAGCACATCGGCGAAATTACCAGCATGTCGATCCGCAATGCAGACGCATGGTTTCGCGATATCGATGGCAGCTTCAACGATAAGCAGCGCGAAATTGCTGCGCGTATCCTCAAGGAGATCCGCGAACGTCTGGAGTTCCTGAACGATGTCGGCCTTGATTATCTGACGCTTGCGCGGAACTCCGGTACACTGTCAGGTGGTGAAAGTCAGCGTATCCGCTTGGCTTCACAAATCGGTTCTGGGCTTACGGGCGTGCTGTATGTTCTGGATGAACCTTCCATTGGCCTGCATCAACGCGATAATGCGCGTCTTCTCGATACGTTGCGTCATCTGCGCGACCTCGGCAATACGGTTATCGTGGTTGAACATGACGAGGATGCCATCCTTACGGCTGACTATGTCGTCGATATCGGACCCGCTGCAGGCATTCACGGTGGCAAGATCATTGCGCAAGGTTCGCCCGATGATGTTATGTCCCACCCCGACTCGCTCACCGGCAAATATTTGTCGGGCGCTCTGGAAGTCGCTGTTCCCGCAGAACGTCGCGAAATTTCGAAGGCCAAGCGCATCAAGATCGTCGGCGCACGCGGCAATAACCTGAAAAATGTCTCCGCAGATATCCCACTGGGAACGTTTACGGCAGTCACGGGTGTTTCAGGCGGCGGCAAGTCCACCTTCCTGATCGAGACCTTGTTCAAGGCCGCATCGCGCCGTATCATGGGTTCTCGTGAACATCCTGCAGAACATGATCGTATTGAGGGACTGGAGTTCCTCGACAAGGTCATCGATATCGACCAGTCGCCGATTGGCCGCACACCGCGCTCCAATCCTGCCACCTATACAGGTGCATTCACACCGATGCGTGATTGGTTTGCAGGCTTGCCTGAAGCAAAAGCGCGCGGATATCAGCCGGGTCGTTTCTCGTTCAACGTCAAGGGCGGACGCTGCGAAGCCTGTCAGGGCGATGGCGTCATCAAGATCGAAATGCACTTCCTGCCCGACGTCTACGTCACTTGTGACGTCTGCCACGGCAAACGCTACAATCGCGAAACGCTTGAAGTACACTTCAAAGGCAAATCAATTGCCGACGTGCTCGATATGACGGTTGAAGAAGGTGCTGAGTTCTTCTCGGCTGTTCCTGCGGTTCGCGACAAGCTCGAAACACTCGTCAAGGTCGGCCTCGGCTATATCAAGGTTGGTCAGCAGGCGACGACACTTTCCGGTGGTGAAGCGCAGCGTGTGAAGCTTGCCAAGGAACTGTCACGCCGCGCTACCGGACGCACCCTCTACATTCTTGATGAGCCAACCACCGGCCTGCACTTCCATGATGTCGCGAAGCTTCTCGAAGTACTGCATGAGCTGGTCGAACAGGGCAACACAGTCGTCGTCATCGAGCACAATCTCGAAGTCATCAAGACTGCTGACTGGGTGATCGATCTCGGTCCAGAAGGTGGTGATGGTGGCGGTGAGATCGTAGCCGTGGGGCGTCCAGAAGACGTCGCAAAGGAGAAACGCTCCTATACAGGGCAGTTCCTCAAAGAGCTGCTTGAACGCCGCCCTAGGCGCAAGGCTGAAGCTGCTGAATGAGTATAGAAAAGCCGGGTTTCACCCCCGGCTTTTTCATTACTCGATAAGCGCGACAATCGGGCCATATCCACCATGCCATGAGATGTCGTTTCGCCCCATGGTCGGATTATAAATTCCAGCGCCGCCACCGCCGTCAAGAAACAAGGCGTTGGGACATTTAAGCCCATTACGGAACAGCATGGCGAAATCGTAGAAATTCACAGCATCTTCGCTGATGGCAAAGCGGATGGAATCATCGTTGCAGACACCAACGCCACTTCTACGGGTCCGGTCGGTCGATCCTTTAATCAGAATCGGATTGAGCTTGTTCTGAATGACCAGCATAGGCCCGGACTGCGTGGCAAAATGCGCCTGCGGTTTGCGCTTCAAAAACCTGTCGGTTGAAACAATACCGGCGCCGTCATCTCCGAAATAGAAAATGCCATTGGGTTTCTTGTAAAAGTTTGGAACCGGGCCAGAGGAACGCGTGGGCGCATTGGTGTCGGCCACAACCAACTCTTGCCCATTCTCGACGTATAGTCCCATAGGCGTAAAATCGACCTGATACATTCCTGCATTCAAGGCAAATGATAACGTCTTGCCGTCTTGCGTTACAGCGTCTGCCACTTTCGAGAAATTGCGATATGGCTCGCCGTCAGAGTCCTTCCAGAAGAGACGCAGATTTTCTTTGGCCTTCACTGTGCAGATTATGAATTTTGTGTCCTGAAAGACCTGCTCATCGCAGGTTTCCGCCAGCGCCGATTGCATACCCAAAAGCAAGCCTGCAAAGCCAATAGCCGGGAGTGCCATACTCATTTTACGAAAGCGCATCGCGAAACCTCCCCCAATCAAAACCATAGACCGTTGAAATGAAAAAAGCCCGGGTAAACCGGGCCTTCTCGCAAAACTGTTCGCGATCATATCGCGTCAGTTCATAAGATTAGCCGTTAACGGCGTCCTTCAGGCCCTTGCCAGCCGAGAACTTCGGCACGTTACGGGCAGGAATAGCAACTTCCTTGCCGGTCGAAGGATTGCGGCCAGTGGAAGCTGCACGATGCGAAACGGAGAAAACGCCGAAGCCTGGCAGGCGAACTTCTTCACCAGCCTTGAGTGCACCGGTGACAGCTGCGAGTACAGCGTCAACAGCAGTTCCTGCGTCGGCCTTTGTCAAACCGCCCTTTTCCGCTACAGCGGCGACCAATTCGTTCTTGTTCATAGGCATTTCCTTTCTTTATCTACCGGAACGAATAACGCGACCGGATTGCGTGCAGTTTATTCAAATCGGTTGACAAACCAAGCCTGTCAACATGAAAAAACCCCAGAAACCCGGGGTTAAACACAGAAATGCCGGGCATTTAGCCCGGCATTGTTATCTTATTAGCCACTAGCAATGATCAATGAGCTGTCGAAACACCTGCTTCATCGTCCGCTGGGGCCGCCGCAACAGGAGTCGCTGGCTCTGTCCATTCGATTGGTTCCGGCTTGCGAAGCAGTGCATGCTCAAGAACTTCACCGACGCGCGACACAGGAACAATCTCAAGATTATTCTTCACATTGTCCGGAATATCCGCCAAATCCTTGGCGTTTTCTTCAGGGATCAGAACTTTCTTGATGCCACCACGCAATGCGGCAAGCAGCTTTTCCTTGAGACCACCGATTGGCAGCACACGGCCACGAAGGGTCACTTCACCCGTCATTGCAATGTCTTTGCGAACCGGAATACCGGTCAGAACTGAGACAATTGCTGTAACCATGGCAATACCAGCCGACGGGCCATCCTTTGGCGTCGCGCCTTCCGGCACGTGCACGTGGATGTCACGCTTGTCGAACAGCGGAGGCTCGATGCCGAAATCAACCGCACGCGAACGGACATAAGATGCCGCCGCAGAAATCGATTCCTTCATCACGTCGCGGAGGTTACCAGTGACGGTCATACGACCCTTACCGGGCATCATGACGCCTTCAATGGTTAACAGCTCGCCGCCAACTTCAGTCCAGGCGAGACCTGTGACAACGCCGACCTGATCTTCGCCATCGATCTGACCGTAACGGAAGCGCTCGACACCGAGATAATCGGAGAGGTTCTTGTCGGTGATCTTCACCGACTTCTTCTTCGACTTCAGAATCTCGGTCACGGCCTTACGCGCCAGAGTCATCATCTCACGTTCAAGGCTACGCACACCGGCTTCACGTGTGTAAAGACGGATAACATTGCGCAGCGCATCGTCCGTGACCGAAAACTCCTTCGGCTGCAAAGCATGATCCTTGATCGCCTTTGGCAGCAGGTGCCGCTTGGCAATCTCAAGCTTTTCATCCTCGGTGTAACCGGCAATACGAATGACTTCCATACGATCCAAGAGTGGACCAGGAATATTCAGCGTATTGGCCGTTGTCACGAACATGACGTTCGACAGATCGTACTCAACCTCAAGATAATGATCCATGAAGGTCGAGTTCTGTTCTGGGTCCAGTACCTCGAGCATTGCCGATGACGGATCGCCACGGAAGTCCTGGCCCATCTTGTCGATTTCATCGAGCAGGAAGAGCGGGTTGGACTTCTTCGCCTTCTTCATCGACTGGATGACCTTACCGGGCATCGAACCGATATAAGTGCGTCGGTGACCACGAATTTCGGCTTCGTCGCGCACACCGCCAAGCGACATACGGACGTATTCACGGCCGGTAGCTTTGGCAATCGAGCGAGCAAGCGAGGTCTTACCAACGCCGGGAGGTCCAACGAGGCAAAGGATCGGACCCTTGATCTTGGTCGAACGAGCTTGCACTGCGAGATACTCGACAATGCGCTCCTTGACCTTCTCAAGACCAAAGTGATCGTCACCCAGCACTTCTTCGGCGAAGTTCAGGTCCTGCTTGATCTTCGACTTCTTGCCCCAAGGAATAGACAGAAGCCAGTCGAGATAGTTGCGCACGACTGTAGCTTCTGCAGACATCGGGCTCATGCTGCGTAGCTTCTTCAGCTCAGCCTGCGCCTTTTCGCGAGCTTCCTTGGAAAGCTTGGTCTTGTTGATGCGTTCTTCGAGCTCAGCCGCTTCATCGCGACCGTCCTCGCCATCACCAAGCTCCTTCTGGATCGCCTTCATCTGCTCGTTGAGGTAATATTCGCGCTGCGTCTTTTCCATCTGGCGCTTGACGCGGCCACGGATGCGCTTCTCAACCTGAAGAACCGAAATCTCGGCTTCCATAAACGAAAGCGCCTTCTCCAGGCGCTCACGCACCGAAAGAATCGACAGCATTTCCTGCTTTTCAGGAATCTTGATCGCGAGATGCGAAGCAACCGTATCGGCAAGTTTGGAATAATCGTCGATCTGGCTGGCAGCGCCAACCACTTCAGGCGAAATCTTCTTGTTCAGCTTGACGTAGTTTTCAAAGTCCGAGACCACCGAACGAGACAAGGCCTCAACTTCGACGGCATCTTCTTCGGGCTCTGGGAGAGCCGCGGCATAGGCCTCGTGATAATCTTCACGATCGGTAAATTTGGAAACCTTGGCGCGAGCAGTGCCTTCGACGAGAACCTTGACGGTACCGTCTGGCAACTTGAGAAGCTGCAGCACATTGGCAATCGTGCCGATCTCATAGATTGCATCCGGTGCCGGATCGTCGTCGGCTGCATTCTTCTGCGTTGCGAGCAGAATCTGCTTGTCCACGCCCATCACTTCTTCAAGGGCACGGATCGATTTTTCACGTCCGACAAACAGCGGAACGATCATATGGGGGAAGACTACGATATCGCGCAACGGCAGCACGGCATACAGCCCGTCTTCGCCATTCGCTGGGGTCTTCTGTTCAATACCCGTCATTATTCAGTCCTTTCTCAGGTCATTCGACCCGATTGCCACAAGCTGTGGCCCCTTTCATTACGAGGCAGTCCACAACCAGTGCGTCGGTCCATAATTGGAGTGTCGAACTCCTAAATTCAAGCTGCTTACAGGGCAGCATTCATAGAATCGTCATCTATCCTGCGCCGTCACAGAAATTTGTACAATAACAAGCTCCCGTTGTATCCAGCATCAGCCAAGACATAGACAAGAAAAAGGCCGCTTGCGCGGCCTTTTTCGAAAAATCAAGCAATCGTCAGGCAGACGCATTGCCCTTCTCTTCCTGACGCTCTGCGTAGATGTAGAGCGGACGCGCACTACCATCCACCACATCACCGGAAATGACGACTTCCTGCACACCTTCCAGCGTTGGCAACTCGAACATGGTGTCGAGTAAGATCTTTTCCATGATGGAGCGCAGACCACGTGCACCCGTCTTGCGTTCCACAGCCTTGTTGGCGATGGCTCGCAGTGCGTCTTCGTGGAAGCTCAGTTCGACATTTTCCATGTCAAACAAGCGCTGATACTGCTTCACAAGCGCGTTCTTTGGCTCAGTCAGAATTTGTACCAGTGCGTCAACATCGAGATCTTCGAGTGTGGCAATCACTGGCAGACGACCAACGAATTCCGGAATAAGACCGAATTTCAGAAGATCTTCTGGTTCCAATTCCCTGAACACATCGCCGATACGACGGTCTTCGGCTGACTTAACATTTGCACTGAAGCCAATCGACGTCTTTTCACCGCGAGCCGAGATGATCTTGTCGAGACCAGCAAAAGCACCGCCGCAGATGAACAGGATGTTCGTCGTATCCACCTGCAGGAACTCCTGCTGTGGATGCTTGCGACCACCCTGAGGAGGCACGGAAGCGACAGTGCCTTCCATGATCTTCAGAAGCGCCTGCTGAACACCTTCGCCCGACACGTCACGCGTGATCGAAGGGTTGTCCGACTTGCGGCTGATTTTGTCGACTTCGTCGATATAAACGATGCCGCGCTGCGCGCGTTCAACGTTGTAATCGGCCGACTGAAGAAGCTTCAGAATGATGTTTTCGACGTCTTCACCAACATAGCCGGCTTCGGTCAATGTCGTTGCATCGGCCATAGTGAACGGCACATCAATAATACGAGCGAGCGTCTGAGCAAGATAGGTCTTGCCGCAACCTGTCGGACCGACCAACAGAATGTTGGACTTCGCAAGTTCGATATCGCTGCTCTTCGACTGATGCGCGAGACGCTTATAGTGATTGTGCACGGCAACCGAGAGAACGCGCTTCGCATCCTTCTGGCCAATGACATAATCGTCAAGAACGTCCATAATTTCCTGCGGCGTAGGCACACCTTCGCGTGACTTCACCATCGAGGTTTTGTTTTCCTCGCGGATGATATCCATGCAAAGTTCGACGCACTCGTCGCAGATAAATACGGTCGGACCTGCAATCAGCTTACGCACTTCATGCTGGCTTTTGCCACAGAACGAGCAATAAAGCGTATTCTTTGAATCGCCGCCGCTGTTGCTGACTTTGCTCATTGCAGTTTCCTTTCAATAAACCGAAATGAACGACAACCTCATCGCGTGTTCATTTCGATCGTTTTTTCCGGTTCGGATCCATTTGGGAAGCAAAACACACTTCCTTGGCGGTCCATCAGCAGCTTCAACGCGCTGCTTCTAGTCTCGGGATTCCAGTCACCGCAGGCTTCCCGACCGAAGAAGCCTTAAGTGATGACTTTTGCAGAACCTAAAGCGGGGAACAATTGAAAAATCAGGTTCCCCGACGAGATTCCGCATAATCTGAACAATTTTAGCGCCCTGAACCCCAACAGATGCTTAACGCGACACGTTAACTTTCACGTACGACCAAGAAATAAGCCGCTTTTGTGGCAGAGGACGCTAAAATTACAGTAAGCCGGGTAAACCGGCTCCTGTTCACTTCGATTCTTCAGCACCAGTTTCGCGTGATTCGATCACTTTATCGATCAAACCGAACTCCAGCGCTTCCTGCGCAGTCATGAAGTGATCACGATCAAGTGTACGCTCAATCGTCTCGTAATCACGACCGGTGTGCTTGACGTAAATCTCGTTGAGGCGGCGCTTCATCTTGATGATGTCCTGCGCATGTCGCTCGATATCCGACGCCTGCCCCTGGAAACCACCAGACGGCTGATGCACCATGATACGAGCATTTGGCAGCGCAAAACGCTGACCGGTTGCACCGGCGGTCAGCAGCAGCGAGCCCATCGATGCAGCCTGGCCCATGCAAAGCGTGGAAACGGGCGGCTTGATGAATTGCATCGTGTCATAGATCGCCATACCGGAGGTCACAACGCCGCCGGGCGAGTTGATATACATGTTGATCTCTTTCTTCGGATTTTCCGATTCAAGAAAGAGAAGCTGCGCGCAAATCAGCATCGACATGCCGTCTTCGACAGGACCGTTGACGAAGATGATGCGCTCTTTCAGCAAGCGCGAGAAGATATCATAGGCCCGCTCACCACGGTTGGTCTGCTCAACCACCATCGGCACGAGGTTCATGACGGTTTCAATGGGATCTCTCATTATGGGCCTCTGGATATTTATGGCGAATAGGACGAATTTGAATCGTATGGATTACCCATACATAGGGCTTTGCAGCCCTGTTCCGCAAGATGCCGATCAATCCCAGTCGGAATCATCAATGACAGGCTTAATGCCACGTTTCTCATCGAGCATTTTACGTGATGTCTCAGTCAGACGTGCGCGGATACGGACCGACCCATCCTCGAGATCTTCGCGTTTTACATCGCTGCCGTGCTGGTAAATCCAATCAAGGATATGCATCTCAAACGGAGACAACACGACATCGACCGAACCCAGCGCCCCTGCAATGCGGGTCTCGATAAGCGAAAGCAACCTGTCAACACCCTCACCCGTCCAGGCTGAAAGCGGAATCGGACGCCCCTCATCGCTGCCAGCCGCCGCAAGACGAGATGCTGCCTCGCGCCCTGATTCATCCAGATTATCGATCTTGTTCCATATCTGGATCACGCGTTTGTGGTCATGAGGCTCGACACCAAGACCGGCGAGAATACTCTCGACGTCCTCTGCTTGTGCAGCATTATCCGGATCGGAAATATCGCGCACATGCAAGATCAGGTCAGCCTCGACGACTTCTTCAAGCGTCGCACGAAACGCCGCGACCAGATGGTGCGGAAGGTTCGAGATGAAACCCACGGTATCGGACAGGATAACCGTTTCGCCGTGCGGAAGGCGGATACGACGAAGCGTCGGGTCCAGCGTCGCAAACAGCATATCCTCGGCGAGAACGTCGGCACCAGTCATGCGGTTGAACAATGTCGACTTACCCGCGTTCGTATAACCAACGAGCGCCACGACCGGATGCGGCACCTTACGGCGCTTCTGGCGATGGAGGGTACGCGTGCGAACAACGGTTTCAAGCTCACGTTTTATGCGCAGAATCTTGTCCTGCAACATGCGCCTATCGGCTTCGATCTGCGTTTCACCCGGACCGCCCAGGAACCCGCCGCCACCGCGCTGACGCTCAAGGTGGGTCCAGCTTCTGACAAGACGGCCTTTCTGATAATTCAGATGCGCAAGTTCGACCTGCAGCGCACCTTCCTTGGTGCGTGCTCTCTCACCGAAAATTTCGAGAATGAGACCCGTACGATCGATGACCTTGACGTTCCACTCTTTCTCCAGATTGCGTTGCTGAACCGGCGTCAGCGAATGATCGACGATAACAAGCCCGATTGACTTGTCTTCGAGAATTTCAGCAATCGCCTCTACCTTACCTGTTCCCAGCAAGGTTGCGGGACGCGGTGTGTTCACCACTACATTTTCGGCGTGAGCAATTTCAAGATTGATCGCACGTGCAAGACCAACGGCTTCCTCCAGCCGCGCTTCATTAGAACGCTGAAACTGGGGCCTTTCGCCTTCTTCACTTGCAGTGCTTGTATTGTGCCGTTCTGGCAATATAGGAACGATAACCGCTGCTCTGGTAGGTTCTGGTTCAGACAGACCAAATCCCTTTTTTTCATCTGCAGGCGATACGTTCTTATCTTTGAATTTCGACAAATAAATTTACTCCGGGATACGGAAACGAACTACCTACGCAGATAGGTCTCCGCACAAGCGGTTTCAAATAGAAGACGCCCCGGCTAATCAAATCACAATCCGAAAGCCATTTCTGGCCGGATTAGAATCGAAAAAACTGGAGCGGAGTGACAGCTTTGCGAAATCACCACGCTCCAGCGAAAAACTGGCCAGATAAACTGGTAAGCGTCAGACTTCCTCGCCCTCGAACATCTGCACAGGCTGGCTTGGCATGATGGTCGAAATTGCATGCTTATAAACAAGCTGCGAATGGCCATCGCGACGCAGCAATACGCAGAAATTGTCAAAAGACGTCACGATACCCGTGAGTTTCACACCATTGATAAGAAAGATGGTCAGTGAAATTTTCTGCTTGCGTACAGAGTTGAGAAAAAGGTCTTGAAGATTTTGCGATCGTTCAGCCATTGTTTTTATTCCTTTAATCGATCAGCAGTCAGCTCGCCAAATGCCAGACGAACACGCGCACACACATAAATCAAGCTCCCGGATTGCGCAAACCCGGTCGCTGATCGCAATTGCTGTGGAAAGACAACTGCTTCGCTCTTTAGCTTCGGTTAACAGGATGGGAATCTTTGCGCAACCGGCAATTTCAAATGCGAGTAAGCAAATCTTACAGGCTTCGCAAATCTGGCATAATTTTCAATGAGCTGAAAGGAAAAGGCCATCGGACAGTTTATTGAGCTGTCGTGAGAACCTCTTGGCGCGGCGCATCCAGCAATGGTTTCACGCGGTCGATTGCCCACATATAAAAGCTTCCAGGCTGGAGAGAAACGACTTCCTTGTGTTTCTTATGAATATGAAAGCCGATAAAGTCTGGGTGCTTTATTGGCTCCAAGCCATAAGCAGGATCATAGATGCGGGTAGCTTCCTTCCCGACCCAGTAATAAAAGTTCTCCTGCGGCGCCGCGTTTTTGAAAATGCCGTATTTTCTGGCGAGACGTGAAATGCCGTCATTGCCAAAGATAGTAATACCAATAGATGCTGGCGTGACTTCTTTACCAGTCATTCGATAGTAGAAGGGCCGCAGCTTACCGCGCCTCAGGCCAAGCCAGCGCGGCAATGCATAGGTTGCCGCAACATATGCTTCAAATTCGCGAATAATCGGATGATTGTGTGGCAGATAAAGCGCCGACACTCCGACACGGAAACGATTTTCCCGTGCTACGTAGGGCTTCGATGGATCGGGATGAAGCTGTTTGAGCAGATAGACGTCTGTATCAAACCAAACGCCCTGTTTGTGCTTCATCAGCATGATACGGAAAATATCGCTGAACTGAACAATTGTGATCTGGTCACGAAAATGCGGATAACCCGGGTCCAGCCTTTTAAACACCAGCTCAGGAAGTATCTGTTGGCGTCATGCAATTCCACACCTGGAGGAACATTTTCAATCGGTGCGTAAGAAAAAAGCTTCACACGCTGGCCAGTCATCACCATGGAGGCCAGACAGATACGATCAACTTCACGTAACCGCGGTCCGTACCAGAACGTGCAGATATCCATAAAAGCCCCGAGGAAAATGCCGACGCGTTAAATAAACGCCGGGTAATCAGAAAAATTCAAGGCTAACGCGGAACATTTGTTCCACATGCTTGATTGCGTCCGCAGTAGCAAAAATCACCACACGATCTTTCGGTTTGATGCGGACATTACCATTGGGCTGAATGACCTGCCCGTCGCGATAAATCGCGCCGATTCGCAAACCTTCCGGCAGATCAAGGTCACGCAGAGGTGCACCAACCAATGAGGAGGTCTCAAGCGCTTCTGCCTCAATAATTTCAGCCATGTCACGATAGACACTATAGACCGCTCGGATACGTCCGCGACGCACGTGCTGGAGTATCTTCGATACGGTCACTGCCTTTGGATTAATATATGCATCGATTCCCACCATGTGGGTGAAGTCCTGATACGCAACCGTATTGATCAGCGCCATGTTCGCCTTGCATCCGAGTCGTTTCGCCATGATGCTTGAGAGAATGTTGACCTGATCCTGGTTGGTCAGTGCAACAAACAGATCGGCATCCTCAATATCGGCTTCCTGCAAAAGCGCCTGATCAAGCGCACTGCCATGCAGAACCATTGTCCGATTCAACTGATCTGCTATCGCAAAAGCGCGCTCATGCTCACTTTCGATCATCTTGATCCGCGTTTGCCATTTGCGCTCTTCAATCGCCTTGGCAACATAGAGGCCGATATTGCCGCCGCCAGCAATGACAATACGATGTGCTTCCGGCTTCTCATGTCCAAACAATGACAGCGTTCTGCGCACCTGTTCACGCGTTGTCACCACATAGGCGAGATCACCGGCATGAAGCTGATCTGTCGAGCGCGGAATAAAGAGACTGCCATTGCGCACAACGCCAACGACCGTAGCAGCAAGATCCGGAAACAGGTCCGACAGTTGCTTAAGCGGTGTATTGATGACGGGGCATTCTTCAAGGCACTCGATTGCAAGACCGATGATCTTATCGTCGGCAAATCGCAGGACGTCAGTCGCCCCCTGCAACGCGATGCGCCGCAAGACAACTTCACCAACTTCCAGTTCCGGTGAAATAATGACGTCGATGGGCAGGTTTTCACGCAGGAACAGGTCCTGATACTCGGCCTTGAGATAGGACTGCGCGCGAATACGTGCAATCTTGGTCGGCACGTTGAAAACCGAATGCGCCACCTGACAAGCCACCATATTGACTTCGTCAGATAGTGTGACAGCGATAATCATGTCAGCCTCGTTGGCACCGGCGGCGGCCAACACGTCAGGCTGCGACCCATGGCCAACAAATCCGCGGACATCCAGCGTGTCACGCACAATCTCGATATGTCGTGCAGAAGTATCAATTACGGAGACGTCATTTTCTTCGGCCGCGAGCCGCTCAGCTATGCCGTAGCCGACCTGCCCTGCTCCGCACACAATAACGCGCATATCAATCCGCCTGCCCTAAACTAACTAAAACTGTTATACGCCTAGCGATTTCAGTTTGCGATGCAAAGCCGAGCGTTCCATGCCGACAAATTCGGCAGTACGCGAGATATTGCCACCAAAGCGGTTGATCTGTGCAATCAGATATTCTTTCTCGAAACGCTCACGTGCTTCGCGCAAAGGCAACGCCATGATGTGCTGATCGGATTCCGTTGGTGCACGCGGCAGCGTGTCACCAATTTCGGCTGGCAAAAGATCTGCTGTTACTGGCGCTTCTGGATCGTCGCCACGCGCCAGAATCATCACGCGTTCCACATTATTGCGCAGCTGGCGAATATTGCCCGGCCAACTGTGCGACTGCAAAACCGCCATCGCATCGGAACCGATTTTGCGCGGTTTGATACCGGCCTGGTCGGCAATCTGCGTCATGAAATATTCGACCAGCGCCGGTATATCTTCGCGGCGCGCTGCAAGGGCTGGCACGTGCACCGGCACCACCGAAAGACGATGGAACAGGTCTTCGCGGAAAGTGCCTTCGGCAATCATGCCTTCGAGGTTCTGTGCGGTCGAAGAAATGATGCGGACATCCACCTTCACACGCTTTGTTCCACCCACACGCTCAAATTGCTGATCAACCAGAACACGCAAAATCTTGTTCTGCGTCTCGCGCGGCATATCGGCAACTTCATCGAGATAGAGAATGCCGCCATGCGCTTCTTCAAGCGCACCGACTTTACGCTCTCCGCCATCCATTTCTGTGCCAAACAGCTCGATTTCCATACGCTCTGGCGTAATGGTCGCAGCATTGACTGTCACAAACGGTCCATTGGCGCGGGTTGATTGCGCATGAATGGCGCGTGCGGCCAATTCCTTGCCAGCGCCCGAAGGACCAGTGATCATGATGCGACTATTGGTTGGTGCCACGCGCTCAATTGTCTGACGGAGCTGATTGATAGCCAACGAAGCACCGATCAAATCCATACTGTTGCCACTGCGCTTACGCAGGTTGGAAACTTCACGCTTGAGCTTGGATGTCTCCAAAGCGCGTTCCGCAACCAGAATAAGACGGTCGGCCTTGAATGGTTTCTCGATAAAATCATACGCACCGCGACGGATCGCGGACACCGCTGTTTCAATATTACCGTGACCGGAAATCATAACAACGGGCAGCTCCGGATGTTGCTTCTTGATCTCGTCAAGCAATGCAAGCCCATCAAGACGGCTGCCTTGTAACCAGATATCGAGGAACACCAGACGCGGCACACGATCGTCGATGGCTGCAAGCGCGCTGTCAGCGTCAAAAGCGGTACGTGTTTCATAGCCTTCGTCGCTCAGAATACCTGCAACGAGTTCCCGAATGTCCGCTTCGTCGTCAACTACAAGAATATCGGCTGCCATATCAATTCACCTGTCCAATTATCTTGTTTCCGTGACTTCCCTCTTCCGTACCGGTTGCACCGGTGGAAACCTCAGGAAAGATCATACGTATCATTGCGCCACGTCCTCCGTGGAAATCTGCTGGCGCATCATGCAATTCCAAATGTCCGCCATGCTCCTCAACAATCTTGCGAACGATGGCGAGACCGAGCCCCGTGCCCTTTTCACGTGTGGTCATGTAGGGCTCGAGGAGTTTCTGACGGTCATCACCCGGCAAGCCTTTACCGTTGTCGATAACGTCTACTACTAGCTGCCCGTCGAGTTTTTGCGAGCGAACGAGAATATAACCATCCCCGCGCTCTTCCTTGGCAACCGCATCAATCGCCTCACTGGCGTTCTTGATGACATTACCAAAGGCCTGCCCAAGCAACCGGCTATCGAATGAACCGATAAGCTTTTCAGAACCATATTCATGGTTGAAATGAATGTCCTGTCGGCTGACTTCGATAAGGAAAGATGCTTCCCGAAGCGCCTCGCGCAAGTCCATTGCGCGCATTTCCGGCTTCGGCATCCGTGCGAAAGCTGAAAACTCGTCAACCATGCGACCGATATCACCGACCTGCCGGATGATCGTTTCCGTGCATTGATCAAAGACTTCGCGGTCTTCCGTAATTACCTTGCCGTAGCGACGACGAATACGTTCTGCAGAAAGTTGAATCGGGGTCAGTGGGTTCTTGATTTCATGTGCGATACGGCGCGCAACATCGGCCCATGCCGAAGAACGCTGCGCCTGCACCAGATCGGTAATATCATCGACAGTCACGACATAGGAATAATCGTCAGATTCTGCATCTTCCACCGTAACCTGCACATTGAAGTTACGTGCCGCACCTCCGCGCGTCATGCTGACCTGTTCGCGATGCACCGTGCGTTCTGTCGTACGTGCAACCTCAAAGGCCTGCCCGATTTCCGGCGCGATACTGCTAAGGCTTTTGCCGATTGCATCCTGTGAACTCACCCCGAACATATGTTCAGCGGAGCGATTGAGGATCGAAATGGAACCATCAGATTCAATACCGATAACACCTGCGGTCACGCCTGAAAGCACCGCTTCCGAGAACCGGCGGCGCTCGTCGATCTGATCTTTTGCAGAAAGAAGCTCGTTACGCTGGCTCTTCAGCTCCGCAACCATGTTGTTGAACGTACCCGAAAGCGCGCCGACGTCTCCGTCCGACGAACGGACTGGCACCGAAATATCGAGGTTGCCCGCCGCCACATCATCAGCCGCTCCAATCAACAGGCGGATTGGGCGCACAAGGCGGTCAGCGACAGCAATACCAGTCCATATAGCCGATAGCAAAACAATCAGCGTCAAACCGAAGTAGAGCAGCGCAAAAGCTATCTGGGTCGGAATACGGTTGGCATCCATCTCCTGATAACGAGCTGTATTGGCTTCCATCAGGCGCATGGCTTCCAGAATCTGCTGATCGACGGCACGGACCGTGTAGAGATAGAGATCCGGTATTTCGCGCATCTTGATGACCGCACCGACGAAATTACTGTTGCCGGGTGGAATAATCACAGGCTTACCATCAACAGCAGTCTTCAACGCATCATCGGTGGGCGGCGGAAGGCGTGTCTCGACACCAGTTTCGCTTTTTACAACGACATCGCCGCCTTCACGCACCAGAAATGCGCCCAGCAAGCCACGACCACCCGCTTGGAGAGTCATGTAGCGAATGAACCCGCCCCGATCGAGGCTGTAAAGCGTGCGCTGGGCATCCAGCTCCTGCAACATCGAGAACGACGTGCTTTGCAGATTGAGTGCCGTTTCGCGAATATACGCAGTGGTCAGACTTTGCGATGAACTTACGATGTCGCGCGTGTTGGTATCAAACCAGCGATCAAGACCGAGATTGAGCGTTACCGAGGCAACAATTGCCACCACGATAGCGGGAACAGCTGCGATCAATGAAAACAGCGCGACGATGCGGACATGCAGCCGGGAAGCTGCCTTCCCCGATCTACGAGCCGAGACGATGCGGAAAATCTCGCGGCAAATCAGCAGAATCAAGAAAACAATCAACGCAACATTGACGATAACCAACGCAATCGTCACATTGCGGTCAGGCGTGATTGGCGTGATGCCAATAAGAATGGCAAAAGAAATCGACGCCGTGATCAGCGCTGAAACAACGGTGATAATACCAGGCAACGCAAGAAGCCTGCGCCCCTCACCCGCGCGTGATGATCGCTCTTCACCGTCTATATCCGTCGTCAGATTCGCTGTGTTCATGTTAACCATGTTACCCAATAGCGTTGCATCTATGCAACGCATTGTGGCGAAAATGCAACGATTGTTTACAGCTAAAATAAGAGTGTCGAAAGGGTGAGCGGATTTCGGGCCGTTTCGGCGTGTATTGATGGTTTAGCTTTGTTTAGCGCCGCGATAGATGTTGACGCCAAGTTCCCTGATCTTCTTCCGCAACGTGTTGCGGTTCAACCCAAGAATCTCCGCCGCCTTGATTTGATTGCCACGCGTAGCGGTGAGACAAGCGAGGATGAGCGGATATTCCAATTCTGCCAGAACGCGATGATAGAGACCTGGTGGTGGCAGATCAGAGCCAAAGGATGCGAAATAGCGCTGCATATTGTGCTCCACCACCTGTGAAATGGTGATGTTTTCGATATCGCCAGATGTGGCAACCGGAACATCGGGCTTTGAAAGCTCCGCCTTCAGTTCGGCTTCGATTATCTCTGGAGAAATTTCTTCCTGCGGGTAAAGCGCTGCCAACCGGCGCACAAGGTTTTCCAGCTCGCGCACGTTGCCCGGCCATGGATAGCGACGCATCATGTCGAAACCCGCAGCGGTAATGCGTTTCTCCGGCAGCCCCTCTTCAGCGGCTCGCTTGAAGAAATGGCGCACCAGATCTGGCACGTCCTCACTGCGCTCACGCAATGGCGGCAAGCGCAGCGGCACAACATTCAGACGGTAATAAAGGTCTTCGCGGAACAGACCCTGTGCGATGAGCTGGCGCAAATCCTTGTTGGTCGCGGCCACGATACGCACATCGGTCTTGATCGGAGTGCGGCCACCGACCGTCATATATTCGCCCTGCTGCAACACGCGCAGCAAACGCGTCTGCGCTTCCATCGGCATATCGCCGATTTCATCGAGAAAAAGTGTTCCGCCATTGGCCTGTTCAAAACGTCCGCTTGAACGGTTCTGCGCGCCGGTAAAGGCACCTTTTTCATGGCCAAACAATTCAGATTCAATCAGATCACGCGGAATAGCCGCCATATTGATGGCAACAAACGGTCCTTTGCGACGGCGGCCATATTCATGCAGTGCGCGCGCAACCAATTCCTTGCCTGTGCCCGACTCACCTGTGACCATCATGGTCAGGTCGGTCTGCATCATACGAGCCAAGACGCGATAGATTTCCTGCATTGCAGGTGAACGCCCCACCAGCGGCATGTTTTCGGCTTGCTCATCAGGCATAGCGGCTGCAGGCTTATGCTTTGGCTCAGAAAGCGCACGACCAACAATATTGATGAGCTCAGTTAGATCGAAGGGCTTGGGCAGATATTCATAAGCACCTGCCTCAGAGGCACGAATTGCGGTCATGAAAGTATTCTGCGCGCTCATCACCACAATCGGCAGATCAGGGCGCATCTTCTTGATGCGCGGGAGCAAATCAAATGCGTTCTCGTCCGGCATATTGACGTCGGTAATGACCAGATCACCATCACCAGCAGCCACCCAGCGCCACAGCGAGGTCGCGTTGGACGTCACCCGAACATCATAGCCAGCACGCGAGAGTGCCTGATTAAGCACTGTGCGAATTGCAGCATCGTCATCCGCGACGAGAATCGTACCTGTCGGACGTCCGGCAATCATGCGTTATCTCCTGTCTTTGCAGACATCTTCGGGCTTTTTGAACCCACATTATCGGCAGAACTCTTCCACGCAGGCATCAGTATGCGGAATGTCGTGCGGGATGGATGGCTGTCGCACTCAATCACACCGCCATGATCGCCGATGATCTTGGCAACAAGCGCCAGCCCCAGGCCTGAACCATTGGTCTTTGTGGTCACAAAGGGATCAAACAGATGCGGCAGCATATCGTCAGGCACACCCGGGCCGTTATCGTGCACGCAGAATTCGAGTGGCAAAGCTACGCGGTCGCTCGCACCCGGAACTTGTAGCCGAATGCCCGGACGATAAGCCGTTGATAGCGTGATCTCCGCCCCTTCGCGGCTTCCGAGAGCCTCTGCTGCATTCTTCACCAGATTGAGAAACACCTGGACCAACTGATCCCGATTGGCAAAGACCGGTGGCAATGACGGATCATATTCCTCAACAAAGCGAATGTGCCGCGCAAATCCGTTGCGTGCGATTGCCTTCACATGATCAAGCACCGAGTAAATATTCACTGCAGTGCGCTCGATAGGTCGTTCATCGGAAAACACTTCCATACGATCTACGAGCTTCACGATGCGATCAGTTTCATCGGTAATGAGCCGCGCAAGCGCGCGATCCTCATCTGTGACTACCTGTTCAAGCAATTGTGCTGCACCGCGGATACCTGAAAGCGGGTTTTTGATCTCATGCGCCAGCATGGAAGCAAGCCCTGTGACCGAACGCGCAGCACCACGATGCGTCATCTGCCGATCGATCTTCTCCGCCATGGTCTTTTCCTTGAACAGGATCACCACAGCGCCCGGCGTCTCGATCACCGGAGCCACATAAAGATCAACGATGCGCTCGGCACCCAGCTTGGGAGACGAGATATCGACGCGGTACTCGTTAACCGGTACCTGGCTGGTGCGAACCTGATCGACCAAAGCCAATAGCGGGCTTCCGAAAGGAAGAAAGGACTCCAGCCGGTTACGTGCCAGAATGGAGGAGCCTGAGCGAAAAAACTGCTCCGCATCCATATTAGCGTAAACGATGTGATTGTCAGTGCTGACCATGATAACAGGCTGGTTGATCGCATCCAGAATTATGCCCGGGATGCCACCGGCTTCGGCTCTTCCGACCATCATGCGACCTTTCTGATTGCGTCTGCATGATTTGCATCACGCAGAAAAACGCGGGCGAGCGCTGCGATAACCGCTTCAGGGTCGGTGAGCGTCATGATTTCAGCCTTAGCTTTTTTGGATTTTTCTGGCGACGAGAATGCCTTGTCCACGTGGCGATCCAGATACCAGCCGAGATGCTTTCTCGCATGACGGATACCAGTTTTGCTGCCATAATGGTCGAGCATATCTTCGTAATGTCTTATAACATAAGAAAGAATTTGTTCTGGAGAACGCGGAGCGAAATCACTGCCCGCTATCGCGCCTGCCAACCACGGTTGTCCGTAGGAACCGCGTCCAACCATCACAGCGTCCGCGCCCGAACGGCGCAACAATTCTCTTGCATCGTCACGCGATAACACATCACCGTTGGCAACCAGTGGAATCTTCACCACATCGCGTACAGCATGAATGGCATCCCAATCAGCACTACCTTCGTAAAACTGGCATCTGGTGCGGCCATGCACCGTCACCATCGCAATGCCCGCATCTTCGGCGCGCTTTGCCAATTCCGGCGCATTGATACTGTTTTCATCCCAGCCAAGACGCATTTTGAGCGTAACCGGAACTTTGACGGCATTAACTGTGGCTTCAACCAATGTCATCGCATGGTCGAGATCGCGCATCAGCGCTGAACCGGAATAGCCGCCCGTCACCTTCTTGGCGGGGCAGCCCATATTGATATCGATGATATCCGCACCCTCGCCTTCGGCAATCTTGGCGGCTTCACCCATCCAGTGCGCTTCACGTCCTGCGAGTTGCACAACATGCGTACCCAGCCCTTCACCGGAAAGGCGCAGCATGCTTTCTTTATGCCTATTGCAGAGCTCTGCACTCGCAACCATCTCCGAAACGACCATGCCAGCCCCAGCCTCGGCAGCGCGTTTTCGGAATGGGAGGTCGGAAACACCCGACATGGGCGCGAGAAAAACGCGGTTTTGAAGGGCCACGCCACGTATGTTTAGAGGTTGTTCGAGGAGAGTCACCAAGAAATGCCCATTTGATGTGCATGATGCAATTAGCACACACTTTAATCATTCAATGCGTTGAACGCAAGGAAAAGCACATGCCTGCGATGATAAATCGATTGCCGTCTGGCAATTATTTGCGCAAGGCATTATTCGGCTTGCAGACGATTGTTTGAATAGATGAATCTTTTGGCAAAGGCGACCGACATTTCACGGGCAGCAGCAGTCATCGTAGCCGCGGGGCGTGGCGAACGGGCGGGACAGAGCACCGAAGGGCCGAAACAATATCGGCGCATCGGTCGCGAAGCTGTGCTTGCGCGTACGCTGCGTGTTTTCGCTCGATGCACTGAGATTGACCAGATTGTCGTGGTCATTCATGCGGACGATGCAACGCTTTATGAGAACGCCATAGCAGATCATTATTCAAATGTGCGCGTTGTAACCGGTGGTCCCACGCGTCAGGAATCGACACGGCTCGGGCTACTGGCGCTTACCGCAGATGCGCCGCAATATGTGCTCATTCATGATGGCGTGCGCCCCTTCATTGAGCAGGACCTTCTCGCGCGGATTTTTGACAATCTGACGCCAGAAGAAGGTGTACTGCCCGCGCTTGCCGTATCAGATACATTGAAGCAATCGGCCAGCGATGGAACGGTCAAGACAACTGTTCCGCGTGCCGGTCTTTTCTCCGCGCAGACGCCGCAGGCCTTTCCCTTTGCGCCGATCCTCGACGCGCACGAAAAAGCATTCATCAGCGGGCGCTCAGACTTTACTGACGATGCATCCATTGCAGAATCTTTTGGGCTTTCAGTCCGCATCATTGAAGGTTCCGCAGACAATACGAAATTAACGTGGGCCAAAGATATCGAAATGGCCGACAAACGCTTGAGGCATGGCATGACTTCATTTCCAGATATCCGCACCGGCAATGGCTATGACGTTCACAGCTTTGAACCCGGCGACCATGTCACGCTCTGCGGCGTTGCCATTCCACACAACAAGAAGCTGAACGGCCATTCCGACGCAGATGTCGCTCTGCACGCCTTGACCGACGCATTGCTTGCAACCCGTGGCGCGGGCGATATCGGTACGCATTTCCCGCCCTCCGATCCGCAATGGAAAGGTGCTGCATCCCATATTTTCGTTGAACATGCCGTGAAAATCGTCCGCGAAGCTGGTGGGCGCATTGCCAATGCTGATGTGACGATCATTGCTGAAGAGCCAAAGATTGGACCGCACCGTCCCGCTATGACGGAAGCCATGGCAAATATGCTCGGAATTTCGCACGACCGTGTGTCCGTCAAAGCGACTACCAACGAGAAAATGGGCTTTGTTGGCCGTGGCGAAGGTATTGCTGCTATTGTAACAGCAACAGTGATCTATCCCGGGGAGGTTCCGGAATGACATTCATTGCGGAAGCTCAGGCCATTGACGTTCTCAATGCATGCCGCAAGTACGGCACCATGATTGCAACGGCAGAATCCTGCACAGGTGGACTTATCGCAGGCGCGCTGACAGACATTGCCGGTTCGTCTGATGTGGTGGATCGGGGTTTCGTCACCTATTCCAACGAAGCCAAGAACGAAATGATCGGCGTTCCGCTTGTGTTGATCCATCGGATCGGCGCTGTCTCAAAGGAAGTGGCCATTGCCATGGCAGAGGGCGCGCTCGCTCATTCTCGCGCAGGCATCAGTATCGCTGTGACAGGTATTGCAGGTCCCGGCGGCGGGTCAGCTGAAAAGCCCGTTGGCCTTGTGCATATCGCGAGCGCTCGTAAAGGCTTTGCAACACTGCACAAAGAATGCCGCTTTGGTGAAAAATCACGCGAAGATATTCGCCACGAAACCGTGATTGCTGCACTGGCGCTGGTTCTTGAAGCGCTTAAATCGTCAGAACTGGCTTAGACTTAGGCAAGCCCGTAAATCGCGTCAGCACGCTTCTCGAATGCTTCTGAGAATTTGCGGAAAGCCAGATCGAACATCGACCCCATCAGGAGTCCAAGCGTCCTGCTCTTAAATTCATAGTCGATGAAAAATTCGACATCGCATTCATAGCCATCACCAACCGGCTTGAACGTCCAGCGATTATCAAGATAGCGGAACGGACCATCGACATATTTCACGTCGATGACGTTCTCTTCAGGCTTCAAAAACACCTGACTGGTAAAAGTCTCGCGGATCAGCTTATAGCCCACCGTCATATCAGCAATGAGAAACGTCTTACCGTCTTTCTCCTTGCGTGATCGGATCGACAAAGCTTCACACATGGGCAAAAACTGCGGATATTTTTCAACATCCGAAACCAGGGCAAACATCTGGTCTGCCCTGTGGTGAACGCGTCTGACATTCGTAAATTGCGGCATGCGATATTAAGCCTGTGCTGCGACCTGCGCTTCACGTGCAGCCTTTAGCTTCGCAAAATCATCGCCAGCATGGTGCGATGAACGTGTCAGCGGGCTGGACGCAACAAGCAGGAAGCCCTTGGTACGACCAATCGTCTCAAAGGACTTGAATTCGTCCGGCGTCACAAAACGGATAACCGGATGGTGCTTACGGGTTGGCTGGAGATACTGACCGATGGTCATGAAATCCACCTCAGCAGAACGTAGGTCATCCATCAGCTGAAGGATTTCGTTCCGCTCTTCGCCAAGGCCAACCATAATGCCGGATTTGGTGAAGATCGTTGGGTCGAGTTCCTTCACACGCTGCAACAAGCGGATCGAATGGAAATAGCGCGCACCGGGACGAACCTTGAGATACTTCGAAGGCACCGTTTCCAGATTGTGATTAAACACATCCGGGCGTGCCTTGACCACGATCTCAAGCGCGCCTTCCTTACGCAGGAAGTCTGGCGTCAGAATTTCGATCGTCGTCTTTGGCGCGGCTTCACGAATCGCGAGAATGACATCGGCGAAATGCTGCGCGCCTCCATCGGCCAGATCGTCACGATCGACTGACGTGATTACAACATGCGTCAGCCCCATCTGTTTGACGGCGCGACCCACATTTTCAGGCTCATTCGGGTCGAGAGCCTTCGGAATACCAGTGGAAACGTTACAGAACGCACAAGCGCGGGTGCAAATCTCACCCATGATCATGAAGGTTGCGTGCTTCTTTTCCCAGCACTCACCAATGTTCGGGCAACCAGCTTCTTCGCAAACAGTGACAAGCTTGTTGGAGCGGACGATCTCACGCGTTTCATTATAGCCACGCGAAACGGGGGCCTTGACTCGGATCCAGTCGGGCTTCTTCAAAACTTCATTGTCTGGACGGTGAGCCTTTTCAGGATGCCGTTGACGTCTCTGGTTCACTGTATCGAGAACTGTAACCATGCTGTTTCCTGCCTATCTGGAACAAAACGCCTGCAGGCCTTGTGCTCCAACAATGGGTAGACCCCTGAATATGGCATGCCCTAACAATTTGAAGCACTGCTACGCAATGCCCATAACTGCGGCTTACCGTCTCGCTGCAATCCCAATCGCTCTGAAAACCAAAGCCCATATGAGACCGAATATAAGGCCGCCGAAGCCAAGTGCCAAGGTCAGTGTCCAGACACCGTACCAGCCGACAATCGCCATTCCGTTGATCGATATAGTGTTTCCGCCGATCAAGCTAAAGCTTCCGGCAAGAAAACCCAGTGCAAGACCGCCTGCGGTACACCATTTTATCATGGGCCAGGCGGCACGCCGCCAAGGCCCTCCATTATCGATCAGTGGAATGTGCTTACTCCTATGTAAGAGCCTTCTAAATTACATATTCAGCGCGCGGCCATAGGCATCCAGCACACTTTCCTTCATTGTCTCGGAAATGGTTGGATGCGGGAAGACCGAATGCATCAGCTCTTCTTCAGTGGTTTCAAGGTTCATCGCGACAACGAAACCCTGAATAAGCTCTGTTACTTCTGCGCCGACCAGATGGGCGCCCAGCAGCTGTCCGGTTTTCTTGTCGAAAATGGTCTTAACCAGACCCTGATCTTCACCAAGTGCGATTGCCTTGCCGTTGGCGACAAATGGGAAACGGCCAACGCGAATATCGCGTCCAAGCTCTTTCGCTTTGGCTTCAGTAAGACCAACGGAGGCGACCTGCGGGTTACAATAGGTGCAGCCGGGGACCATGTTGCGGTCGAGCGGATGAACATTCGGCAAACCGGCAATCTTTTCGACGCAGATAACGGCTTCATGCTCAGCCTTGTGAGCCAGCATTGGTGGACCAGCAACGTCACCGATAGCATAGATGCCATCAACGTTCGTCTTGCAATAAGCATCGATGGCAATGCAACCGCGATCTGTCTTGATGCCGAGTGCTTCAAGGCCGATATTCTCGATGTTACCCTGAACGCCAACAGCCGAGATCATGCGATCAACGGTCAGCGTCTGAACCTTGCCGTCTTTGGTTTCGATATGAGCGGTCACATTGTTTGTGCCCTTCTCAACCTTCGAAACTTTGGCGTCTGTAATGATCTTGAGGCCACGCTTTTCGAGCTGCTTGCGCGCGAAAGTCGAGATCTCCGCGTCTTCAACCGGCATAATATTCGACATCAGTTCAACGACAGTAACGTCAACGCCCATGTCATTGTAGAACGAAGCGAATTCGATACCGATTGCGCCAGAACCCATGACCAGCATGGTTTGTGGCAGTTCTTGTGGAACCATGGCTTCAAAATAAGTCCAGATCAGCTTGCCATCTGGCTCGATACCTGGAAGCGCACGCGGACGCGCACCAGTCGCAACGATAATGTGCTTCGCTTTGTAAGTGCCCTCGCCCAGCGTGTTCTTTGGCTGTGGCGCCTGTGGCAGCATCGGTGCCTTGGAGGTCTTGGAAACAACGATTTCACCCGGCTTGGAAAGCTTTGCTTCACCCCAGATCACGTCGATCTTGTTCTTCTTCATGAGGAAGCCAACGCCGCCATTCATGCGCTCGGCGATACCGCGCGAGCGGGAAACAACAGCCTTGATGTCTGCAGTGATCGAACCTTCAAGCTTCAGGCCATAATTCTTTGCATGATCAGCGAGGTGCTTCACTTCTGCTGAACGCAGCAGCGCCTTGGTAGGGATACAACCCCAGTTGGAGCAGATACCAGCAAGATGTTCGCGCTCTACAACAGCCGTCTTGAGCCCAAGCTGTGCTGCACGAATAGCGGCGACATAGCCTCCAGGACCCGATCCGATAACAATAACATCGTAACTGTTGGACACGCTCATTCTCCTCGAGTGGTCTTTATGCCGGCTCACCGGCATATCTTTCACTGTTCAAAAAGCCGATATCATCGGCCCAATAATTCACAAACCGAGCACTGCACGAACAACAGGCTCCAGCCCTTGTCCGATTGCCCGGGTATTTTCTCTATCCAGATGCACACCATCAAGCGAAGTCGTCTTCGCGACAGTCGAAGCATCAAAAAACGCGCATTTCATTTCATCGGCAAGTCCGGCAAGCAACGGACCTAACTTGGCGGTTTCAACAATACCGCCCGCAAACATCGAAGCAAAAGCCGGATCAGCGCTCTCGCTGATATGTGGTGGCGCTACGATAAGGATTTCAGGAACGGTCGAACCTTCACCATACGGGTGCGAACGAATGATCTGTATCAATCTGCGCATGCAAGAATGGCTTGAAAAAGCGTCACCCACGACCTGTGGCTTCATATCATTGCTACCAAGCAAGATAATAACCAGATCAAGTGGGGAGTGTGTGCCGAGCAATGTTGGCAGAATACGAGCGCCATTGCGGTCTTCTGCTGCCGTATAGTCATCGAAGGCAGTCGTGCGGCCGTTCAGCCCTTCGGCAATGACGTTGGCCTGCGAACCGAGCGCGTTCTGTAAAACTGAAGGCCAGCGATCTTCCAATGGAAGACGTGCGCCATTGGGAGCCTGATAGCCCCACGTCAATGAGTCACCAAAGCATAAAATAGACTTCATGCGTTATGGCTCCGTGGAATATGGATTTGATCAATAAACTGAAAAATAAAACAAAAAAAAGCAAATCCAAGCCACGCAAGCAACTTGCGCATCAATGCATGTTTCTTGACAGCAGAGACGCCGCCAAGGCTTTTCCCGATAGTAGAGGCAACGAAAAGCCTTGGCGTTAATGTCATATTACACCAGCATACCCATTGGGTTTTCGATGTGACGCTTGAAGGCCTGTGCCAGTTCAGCAGCAAGAGCACCATCTACTGCACGATGATCGGTCGAAAGAGTTACGGACATAACTGTCGCAACCTTGATTTCACCGTTCTTGACCACTGCCCGCTGTTCGCCCGCACCGATTGCGAAAATCGTCGCATGCGGTGGGTTGATGATCGCGGCAAAGTCCTTGACGCCAAACATGCCAAGGTTGGACACAGAGGTCGAACCACCCTGATATTCGTCAGGCTTGAGCTTGCGGTCACGCGCACGCTTGGCAAGGTCCTTCATCTCATTGGAAATGGCGGACAATGTCTTCGATTCCGACTGACGCACGATTGGCGTAATCAGACCGCCCGGGATCGACACAGCAACGCCGACATCCGCACGCTTGTGCTTGATCATGCCGCCTTCCGTCCAGGAGACGTTGGCCTCAGGAATATCACGCAGCGCAAGAGCCACGGCCTTGATCACCAGATCGTTGACAGAAAGCTTGTAGGCCGGAACCTCACCCTTCTCTGTCTTGATCAGCGGTGCAGCTGAATTGATCTGCGAACGCAGAGCCAGAAGTGCATCCAGTTCGCAATCGATCGTCAGATAAAAATGCGGAACAGTCTGCTTCGATTCCACCAGACGGCGGGCAATCGTCTTGCGCATGCCGTCGTGAGGAACGATTTCGTATGTGCCTTCTTCAAAGAGCTTGAGGATGGCATCATCCGACTGAGGCTTCGAAGCCGATGCAGTGGCCTGCTGTGCAGCAGATGCAGCCTTCGCGCCACCAGACTTAATAGCAGCTTCAACGTCACGCTGAACGACGCGACCATATGGACCAGAGCCTTTTACAGCCGCAACGTCGACGCCTGCATCCTTAGCGATGCGGCGAGCAAGTGGTGATGCAAAGACGCGTTCACCCTTGTTCTCAGTGCCTTTGCTTGCAGCAGAAGCGGCCGCAGGAGCTTCAGCCTTCGCAGAAGCCGGGGCGGCTGCAGGTGCAGCTTCTTTCTTAGGCTCTTCCTTCGGTGCTTCAGCCTTTGGTGCAGGAGCAGCATCACCGCCCCCTGCTGCACTTTTGGCAGCTTCAGCAACATCCTCGCCGTCTTCGGCGAGGATTGCGATCAACGCGTTGACCTTGACGCCTTCGGTTCCGGCAGGAACCACCAGCTTGGCAACGGTGCCTTCGTCGACAGCTTCGACTTCCATCGTCGCCTTATCGGTTTCGATCTCGGCAATCACATCGCCGGACGTTACCTTGTCGCCTTCCTTGACCAGCCACTTGGAAAGATTGCCTTCTTCCATCGTTGGCGAAAGCGCTGGCATGGTGATTTTAATCGGCATGTCCAGTACCTCCTCAGGCGGTGTAGGTCACGGCTTTCACCGCTTCTACCACTTCTGCAACAGTTGGCAGAGCCAACTTTTCAAGATTTGCCGCATATGGCATCGGCACATCCTTGCCAGCGATCGTCAGGATCGGCGCATCGAGGTAATCGAAAGCCTGCTGCATGACGCGGGTAGCAATCTCAGTACCAACGGACGACTGTGGATAGCCTTCTTCCACAGTCACGAGGCGGCCAGTTTTCTTGACCGATTCGACAACTGTCGGAATGTCCATTGGACGGATGGTGCGCAGATCAATGATTTCCACATCGATACCGAGACCGGCCAGCTCTTCTGCAGCCTTGATCGCATAGGTCATGCCGATACCGAACGAAACGATGGTCGCGTCCTTGCCCTGCTTATGAATGCGGGCCTTGCCAATTGGCAGAACGAAATCATCAAGCTTCGGCACATCAAAATGATGACCGTAAAGGATTTCGTTTTCGAGGAAGACTACCGGATTTGGATCACGGATAGCAGCCTTGAGCAGGCCCTTCGCGTCAGCTGCCGTATAAGGCATGACGACCTTGAGGCCCGGAATCTGGCTGTACCATGCAGCATAGCACTGAGAGTGCTGAGCTGCGACGCGGGCAGCTGCACCCGAAGGGCCGCGGAACACCATTGGTGCGCCCATCTGACCACCGGACATATAAAGCGTCTTGGCTGCCGAATTAATGATCTGGTCAATCGCCTGCATGGCGAAGTTGAACGTCATGAATTCAACGACCGGCTTCAGGCCAGCCATTGCGGCACCAACGCCAACACCGGCAAAACCGTGTTCGGTGATCGGGGTATCAACGACGCGGCGCGGGCCGAATTCGTCGAGAAGACCCTGCGTGATCTTGTAAGCACCCTGATATTCGGCAACTTCTTCACCCATGATGAAGACATTTTCGTCACGGCGCATTTCTTCGGCCATGGCATCGCGCAGTGCTTCACGCACAGTTGTCGAAACCATTTCTGTACCGGCTGGAATATCCGGATCAGCAGCAACTTCAACCTTTGGAGTAGCTGGAACGCTATCGGCTTTCTTTTCTTCAGCCTTTGGCGCTTCTTTTGCTTCTTCCTTCGGTGCTTCAGCCTTGGCCGCCGGAGCAGAGCCAATATCAGAGGCGCTTTCACCATCGCCGAGCAGAACTGCGATCGGCGTATTGACCTTCACGCCTTCCGTACCTTCTTCGATGAGAATTTTACCGATTGTGCCTTCATCAACGGCTTCAACTTCCATCGTCGCCTTATCGGTTTCGATTTCCGCGATCACGTCACCAGACGTAACCTTGTCGCCTTCTTTTTTAAGCCACTTGGAAAGTTTGCCCTCTTCCATCGTAGGAGAAAGGGCAGGCATGAGAATTTCTACGGGCATGACAACACCTTTCTCGAATTAGAGCAGAATATCCGTGTAGAGCTCGGAAGCATCCGGCTCTGGATCGTTTTGAGCGAAATCGGCGGAATCAGCGACGATGTCGCGAACTTCCTTGTCGATTTCCTTCAGCTCTTCTTCAGTGGCCCAGCCCTTTTCGATCAGGCGCTGTTTTACCTGTTCGATAGGATCGTGTTCGGAACGCATCTTCTGCACTTCGTCCTTCGAGCGATATTTCGCAGGATCGGACATCGAGTGACCGCGATAACGATAGGTTTCCATTTCAAGGATCAATGGACCCTTGCCGGAACGTGCCCAATCAACAGCGAACTCAGCAGCAGCGGCAACGGCGCGAACGTCCATGCCGTCAACCTTGATGCCCGGAACGTTGAACGAAACACCGCGCTTGGAGAAGTCTGTTTCAGCAGAAGAACGCGAAACTGACGTACCCATCGCATAACGGTTGTTTTCAATCACATAGATCACAGGGAGCTTCCACAGCGAAGCCATGTTGAAGCTTTCATAGACCTGACCCTGATTGGCAGCGCCGTCACCGAAATAGGTCACGGAAACATTGTCATTGCCGCGATACTTGTTCGCGAAGGCAAGACCAGTTCCAAGCGGAACCTGAGCGCCAACGATACCATGGCCGCCGTAAAAGCCTTTCTCTTTCGAGAACATGTGCATGGAGCCGCCCTTGCCCTTGGAGTAACCTCCACGGCGTCCGGTCAACTCGGCCATGACACCACGTGCTTCCATGCCGGTAGCAAGCATGTGACCATGGTCACGGTAGGAAGTGATAATTTGATCGCCTTCCTTCAGCGCTGTCTGCATGCCAACAACAACGGCTTCCTGACCGATGTAAAGATGGCAGAAACCGCCGATGAAGCCCATACCGTAAAGCTGACCGGCCTTTTCTTCGAAACGGCGGATCAACAACATCTCACGATAAGCGGCCAGTTCCTGCTTCTTGTCGAAGTTTGCAGGCGCAGGTGCCTTGGGGGTTGTAACAGAAGACGCCTGCATTTTGCCGGCAGGCGCCCTTTTAGCCCTCGGTGCCATATCTCGCTCCCTTAAGCATCCCCCCCCCGAAAATCGGGATCGATTTTCGGAAGACATGATGCGTCGATTCAAATTACCAGAGCGACCCTTACGCACCCGTAGGGCAAACGGCGCTCTAAGATTGTTGTTCTATTGTGACGTTATACGGGCAATTTACAAGATACAATATGCACCCAGAGCATAGCTGCTATGCCGCCAAGCCTTTAAAAACATATCACAAAAAGACAATTAACTGGATTTGAGTTAATTCGACTTGTCTTCCTTTGAAATGATTATAGTCATTTCGTCGGGATGGGAGAGATTAAGCGCCCTGCGCGCTTGCTCGTCAAGCATATCCTTTTCGATCGACCCATCGCGCAAAAGCGTGACGCGCTTCTCAAGTGCGGCCCTGTCGGCAGTCACTTTCTCAAGCTGCTGGCTAAGCAGGCTTTTCTGTTCTTCAAGCTGAATACGGGAATAAAGACCAAACTCGCCATGATAGGCGTGAAAGCCGAAATAGCTAAGAAACGCAGCCGTCAAAATAGGCAGCACAAAGCGCCCGCGGATAGATTTACGTTTCTGCTTGGTCCACATTTCGGCTTCCTTCCCGGACACTCAAAACGGCTTTGATTCTCGTCAAAAAGCCGTCAATCCGATTTCCACCATGAAGCATTATTTTGCTTAACAGAGATTTACCGCAGCCCTATGACGCAAGCTTATCGAGCATATTTCTTTGAAAAGAGGCTTTATTTCAGCGATTGGGCACACAGAATCACAAATGGCAGATAGTGACCTGTTTCCGACATTTGCATCCCTCAGTGACAGGCATCGAAAAAATGTCGGAATCAAAAGACCACTTGCAACTTTATGAATCCAGTGGATTTTTCGAATTTGACGTTTGAAACAGCATCGATATCATCCGAATTCAAACGTCAAATTCAATCCACTATGGCCACCATTTGATCATTAATAATTGTGGAAATCACACATCGAGAATGGTCGAGAAGCCACCCATGATCATGCGTTTGCCGTCAAAAGGCATGGTATCGCCCATTTCCTTCATGCGCGGGTCGCTCATCATCTTCTCGTTCGCGGCATCTCTTGTGGCTTTGTCTGGATATTCAAACCACGAGAAGACCACATCCTCATCGGCTGTCGCCTGCACTGCACGGCGAAAATCAGTGACTTTGCCATCGGGTACATCGTCACCCCAGGCTTCGACCATCCGCGTCACGCCAAATTCCTTAAACAGCGCCGACGCTTTGGCGGCATGTTTCTGATATGTGTCCTTGTTCGCCTTAGGAACAGCGACAACAAATCCTTCGATATAAGCCATTTCTCTCTCCCATTTTTTCCGCCCGTTTCATTGACTGCGTTTGCCCTCGGTTCACTTTCCTCTGAAATAGGTCACTAAACTTAACTGGCAACAGCATTTACATTGATATCAATGTAAATTGATTTGTCAAATAAGGCATGACTACCTGCTCAGCGTAAAAAGAAGAGGCTCTGAGCCTCAACGTGTAGGTTGGATGAAGGGCTCGCGTAAAAGGAAACGGTCGAAAAAAGAATCGTTGGGCAGTCACCGCTGCGCTGTTACCGAATGCCATAAGGTAGGAGCGAGATCATAACCACTTCCCTCCCAGCTTTCTGAAGAAACTGCATTCCACGATGCATTGCTGTTCCAAAAGCTGACGATCTCATCGGCGCTCATATAGTTATAGTATCGCCCAAGTGCGTCATAACCTTCTCCTGGGCCATCCTTAAAACTCGCCCATAACCAACCGCCGGGCTTTAGTGCACGGTGCATACGCCGCACAATATCGGGTAGGTCTGCACGATTTGCATGGAGAAGCGAAGCAGATGCATAGATGGCGTCATAACGCTCGACCGCCTCAAGTTCATGGAACAGCATCTGTTTAACGGGGCGCTTCAAAAGCAATGCAGCTTCTGCAGCGAGTTCTCCTGAACCATCGGTCGGATCGACCTCAAAGCCTTGTTCGAGCATAGCTTTAGCATCCTGGCCGCTCCCTGTGCCAAGCTCAAGAACAAGACCTGTAGGCCGCACGAGTATGAGAAAACTCTCCAGTCTTGGATTAACGCTGGAGCGGGCTGCATAGGCGGCTGCATTATCCGCATAAAAACCCAGCGTATCGCTCGACATAACTCTGCTCCCCAATTGCGCCCAGCGCGCCCCTTTAAAAACCAACCAAATATGTCGACACAAAGTCGCAAAGAAAAAGGCGGGCCAAAGCCCGCCTTTTCAACTTATAAAATAACTAAAGCTTAGATGAACTTCAGCGCGCTGCGGCCTGCATAGCGAGCCTGCTTGCCAAGTTCTTCTTCGATACGGATGAGCTGGTTGTACTTCGCCGTACGGTCAGAACGAGCCAGCGAACCAGTCTTGATCTGACCACAGTTGGTTGCAACGGCGAGATCGGCAATGGTCGAATCTTCCGTTTCGCCCGAACGATGGGACATGACAGCGGTGTAACCGGCCTTGTGAGCGGTTTCGACAGCATCCAGCGTTTCGCTGAGCGAACCGATCTGGTTGACCTTGACGAGGATTGAGTTGGCAACACCCATCTTGATACCATCGCGCAAACGAGCCGAGTTGGTGACGAAAAGATCGTCGCCAACGAGCTGGCACTTATCACCGATCAGATCGGTCAGGTATTTCCAGCCTTCCCAATCGTCTTCTGCCATACCGTCTTCAATCGAAACGATTGGGTAATCAGCAGCAAGCTTGGCAAGATACTTGGCCTGAGCCTTTGGATCACGGGTCTTGCGCTCACCTTCGTAGACGTAGTTACCGTCCTTGAAGAATTCAGTCGCAGCGCAATCGAGACCAATTGCAATGTCTTCACCTGGCTTGAATCCAGCCTGTTCAATCGATTCCAGTACGAAATCGAGAGCAGCCTGTGCGCTCTTGAGGTTTGGAGCAAAGCCGCCTTCGTCACCAACATTGGTGTTGTGACCGGCATCCTTCAGGCGCTTTTTGAGCGTGTGGAACACTTCCGAACCATAACGGACAGCTTCGCGGATCGACGAAGCGCCAACTGGCAGGATCATGAATTCCTGGAAGTCGATTGGATTGTCAGCATGCGCGCCACCATTGATGATGTTCATCATTGGAACTGGCAGAACATGGGCGTTGACGCCGCCAACATAGCGGTAGAGTGGAAGGCCGGTTGCCTGTGCGGCAGCCTTGGCGACAGCAAGCGAAACGCCGAGAATTGCATTAGCGCCGAGATTGCCCTTGTTTGGCGTACCATCGAGATCAATCAGTGTCTGATCGATCAGCAGCTGGCTTTCAGCATCGATACCGGCGATTGCGTCGAAGATTTTGCCATTGACCGCTTCAACAGCCTTTTCAACGCCCTTACCGAGATAACGGCTGCCGCCATCGCGCAGTTCGACAGCTTCGTGTGCGCCAGTCGATGCGCCCGATGGTACAGCAGCGCGGCCAAAAGAGCCGTCTTCAAGCACTACGTCAACTTCGACGGTCGGGTTTCCGCGGCTATCGAGAATCTCGCGGCCAACGATGTCGATGATTGCAGTCATAGGAGCAGGTCCTTCCCAGTAGATTGCCTCGCTCTTTGTCGAGACACATTGAAGAAATCCGATTTCACATCTTCATTATAGAAATAAGAGGCAGAGGAAAATCCCCCGCCTGTGAATTCCTGATGAAATTTTAAATCGATTTAGCAATCCGGTCGAAGGCCATCAGCTTTTCGAGAAGTGCGGCCATTTTATCGATTGGCACCATGTTTGGTCCGTCAGACGGTGCATTGTCCGGATCCTGATGCGTTTCAATGAAAACACCGGCAACACCAACAGCCACGGCTGCACTTGCAAGTGTCTGGACAAATTCGCGTTGACCGCCTGAAGATCCACCCTGCCCGCCCGGTTGCTGCACCGAATGGGTCGCGTCAAAAATCACAGGCGAACCAAAGCCAGCCATGATCGGCAGCGAGCGCATGTCGGAAACAAGTGTGTTGTAACCGAAAGATGCACCACGTTCTGTTGCCAGAACATTCGGATTGCCATTCTCGGTGATCTTGGCAAGCACGTTCTTCATGTCCCAAGGCGCCAGAAACTGGCCCTTCTTAACATTGACCGCACGGCCCGTCTTTGCAGCCGCAACCAGAAGGTCAGTTTGACGGCAAAGAAATGCTGGGATCTGCAGAACATCGACGACCCCAGCGACGGCCGCACACTGTTCTTCGGTATGAATGTCAGTCAGGACGGGGAAGCCGAATTCCTTCTTAAGGTCAGCAAAAACTTCGAGTGCCTTTTCAAGGCCAATACCGCGCTGCGCGCTGAGCGAAGTGCGGTTCGCCTTGTCAAAGCTCGACTTATAAACAAGCCCCATACCAAGCTTATTGGTGATCTCAACCAGTCGGCCAGCCATGTCGAACGCGTGTTCACGGCTTTCCATCTGGCAAGGCCCAGCGATCAGAGCCAGCGGCGCACTATTGGAGAACGTAACATTGCCGATTTTCACGGCAGAATTAGCGGTCGTCATGATTGTGAACCTTCAAATACAAACAATGTCCCCTGACCTGCGGCAGGATAGACGAGAACACGACCATCGCTCTTTGTAAAAGCGATTCCGTTACGAGTGAGGAGTTGCTCAACGGCATAAAGCGAAGCAACCGAGAAAACCAGTCCTGATAGAAGTAAGCCACGGCCATGCAGTTCCGGCGACCAACCAAAACAGCGATTAAACTGTGTCGGCGTCATGGCCTCTATATTGGAATTTTTAGCCGTGATTGCCAGGGAACTATCTTCACGTCTCCGAGCAGCGGCATGAAATACGCCCTGCAAGAGATCGGAGAAGTCTTGCGGCTGTTCTTCACACAGCAATATCTCGCGTAAGCCTGTTACGCCATTTTCATGCGTGATCAGGTGCGAACGGTCAGTCTTGGGATATGCCAAACGCTGACAGGTGAAGAAGAATGCATCCGGCGCGCGCAAATCCGCTGCAAAAGCCAGCCGGAAGCTGCCCTTCTCACGTTTCCCTTCCGATGAGATGAAGCTGCGTGAAAACTCGACCATGCGACCGCCGGAAATACCCCGCCGCTTGAATTCCGCATGATCGCCACGCGAATCATCGGTCTTGAAAGCTATCCCGGAAAAGCCGTCATCGCCGTTGCGAAAGCGGTAAGACAAATCACGCTGGACAAAGCTGTTGTTGCGCTGCGCAGCGGCTTCATAAAGCGGTGCGCGGTCCACAGCCAACATTTCGACATAGGTATCGTCTGCAAAGAAACTGCAGACATTGGCTGTACCGAATGGATGTTGCGCATCCGGCGCCACTGTAAATCCTAAGAGAGAAAGTCTCTTGCGCGCCTCCTTAAGCTGAGCCACCGGCAAAACGAGATGGTCAACTGAACGAGCATTGCGCGCAAGAAGGTTATTCATGCATCAAACCAGTCTACCCTGATCCATCGCAGCAGCGATGAAGGAAGCGAACAGCGGATGCGGCTCGAACGGACGAGATTTCAGTTCCGGATGGTATTGAACGCCGATGAACCATGGATGATCGGCATATTCGACCGTCTCTGGCAGAACGCCATCAGGTGACATGCCAGAGAACACCAAACCGCATTCTTCCAGACGATCCTTATAGTCAACATTCACCTCATAGCGGTGACGATGACGCTCGGAAATATCGGTTGAACCGTAAATCTCAGCAATACGCGTTCCAGCCTTAAGCGTGGATTCATATGCTCCCAGACGCATGGTGCCACCCAGATCACCTGACTTCGTGCGCTTTTCGAGCATATTGCCCTTGAGCCACTCAGTCATCAGACCGACAACAGGTTCCTTGGTCGGACCGAACTCGGTCGATGAAGCATTTTCGATACCGGCAAGGTTACGCGCGGCTTCGAGACATGCCATCTGCATACCGAAACAGATACCGAAATAAGGCACCTTGCGTTCACGAGCGAACTTTGCGGCAAGAATCTTGCCTTCCGCACCGCGTTCACCAAAGCCACCGGGCACCAGAATGCCGTGTACCTTTTCCAGATGCGGAGCCGGGTCTTCACTTTCAAAGACTTCAGCTTCGATCCAGTCGAGATTGACCTTAACCTTGTTGGCAATGCCACCATGCTGAAGCGCTTCGATCAGCGACTTATAAGCATCCTTGAGCTCAGTATATTTGCCGACAACGGCAATGGTCACTTCGCCTTCAGGATTATGGATGAGATGGGAAATTTCTTCCCAGCGCTCCATACGAGGCTTCGGAGCAGGCTCGATACCGAAAGCTGCGAGAACTTCGTTATCGAGACCTTCTTTATGATACGCAATCGGCACATCATAAATGGACGAAACATCAAGCGCCTGAATGACTGCGCTTTCACGCACATTACAGAACAGCGACAGCTTGCGACGTTCGGAAGCTGGAATCTCACGATCCGCACGCACCAGAAGAATATCCGGCGCAATACCAATCGAACGCAGTTCCTTGACCGAATGCTGCGTTGGCTTCGTCTTGAGTTCGCCCGCAGCAGGAATGTACGGCATCAGTGTGAGATGGATATAGACCGCGCTGTTGCGTGGCAGTTCATTACCGAGCTGACGAATGGCTTCAAGGAACGGCATGGCTTCGATATCGCCAACCGTACCGCCGATTTCGCACAGGACGAAGTCATAATCGTCATTGCCTTCAAGGATAAAGTTTTTGATTTCATCAGTGACGTGTGGAATGACCTGAACTGTCGCGCCGAGATAATCGCCACGGCGTTCTTTTTCGATGATATTACGGTAAATGCGACCGGTGGTGATATTGTCCCGCTGATTTGCAGGACGACCGGTGAACCGCTCGTAATGGCCCAGATCAAGGTCTGTTTCAGCACCATCGTCAGTGACGAACACCTCACCATGCTGGTAAGGCGACATCGTGCCAGGGTCGACATTGAGATAAGGGTCGAGTTTACGGATACGCACGCGGTAACCACGTGCCTGAAGGAGTGCAGCTAGAGCTGCTGCGGCAATGCCTTTTCCAAGGGAAGAAACCACGCCGCCTGTGATGAATACATATCGCGCCATGGGCTTATGTCGTTAGACCCTTCTGATTGATTCCGCCACTAAAAAAATGTGCGGTTGGCGTTTTTTCCAGCATCTTCACATCTGATTACGCGCATAAAGCGAAATGTCAGACGTAAATAACGAAATACGTGTGCGTGAAATTTGACACTTCAGTTTTATACGCGCACAAAAAAAGCCGGGAAGAATCCCGGCCTTTCGGGTATTTTTAAGCAAGATCAGAGAACGACGACTTTTGCGCCCATGCCGACGCGATCATAGAGATCCAGAATGTCGTCATTGGTCATACGGAAGCAACCGTTCGAAGCCGGGCTACCGATTGTCCATGGCTGAGTGGTGCCGTGAATACGGATATACGTATCCTTGTTGCCCTGGAACAGATACATGGCGCGTGAACCAAGCGGATTGCCCGGACCACCATCCATGCCGTTCTTGTAACGGCCATACTGCGCAGGATTGCGTTCGATCATTTCCTTGGTAGGAATCCAGCGCGGCCATTCGCGCTTCGCGCTGACGGTCGCGGTTCCCTTGAATTCAAGACCGACTTTGCCAACAGCAATGCCGTAACGGCGCGCAGTGGTCGAGCTTTCAACGAGATAAAGGAAATACTTCGACGGATCGATTACGATCGTACCTGCTTCGTAACCAGTGAAGGTAACGGACTGCGCCTGATAACGCGGGTCGATGTTGTAGCGGTTAAGGCCGACCTTCTTCGCAGCACCTGCGTTCGAAGCGCTCTTCTTTTTCTTCTTGGCAGGCTTTTCCTTGGCGTCGCTAGCCACAGCGACCTGCTGAACACCTGTTGCCGCAGCGGTAAGCTCGGCTTCAGCACCGGCCACACCTGCAGCAAAACTTGGGCCCGTAAGTCCAATGCAAAGGCTTGCAATGCCAGCCATCAAAATAAAACGTGAAGACATGATCTTTTCCCGAAAACCCAAGCAATGCGGAAAACACCTGTCGCAGTATCGCGTTCAGGCTTTCGCTCTCCATACTTTAAACAGTCGCACTACTCAATTATCCACAATGGCTATCCCGCACGATTCGAGTGGGGCTATTGCCGGCGTGCAACACTTTGCGAACTCAAGTTTAACAAAAAGAAAACCGGCCCTTTCGAGCCGGTTTTCAAATTTCTGAGATTATAAAGCTCGTTACTGGGAGCTTGGAACCTGTGGAGCCTGCGGCTGCGTGCTGTCAGGCTGCGTTGGTGCAGTCGTTGGAGCCGAGCCAGAAGCAGGCGTTTCCGTCTCATTGGTACGCGAAGACTCGCCACCAAGCTGATTGAGAATGCCGCCGCCAGTACCGGTTCCACCGGCTGGAGGATTCTGTGTGCTGCCAGCAGCCGGAATACGGTTCAGAATGTCCGTAGGCTTTTCGCCGTAACGGGCCATGATACCGAGAACAAGCGAAGTGGCAAAAAAGCCAATCGCGAGAATAGCTGTCGTACGGGTCAGCGCATTAGCTGCGCCGCGTGCCGTCATAAAGCCCGAACCACCGCCGATACCAAGGCCACCGCCTTCGGAACGCTGGATGAGCACAACGCCAACAAGCGCCAGAACGATCAACAAATGAATGACAATGACTATGGTCTGCATAGGTTACGGTCTTTATATCTCTGGACTAATGCGTAACCGGGAAAAACCACAAGATTTCCGCCCCGGATAGCGATGATACAAATAGATAGAGCGGCTCTTTACACGCTATTGTGTGATAATCCAAGCCCTCTGCCCCAGATAGATTGGCCCCAGATAAACTGAGGACGCAGATACTTCTCACAGATTGCGATAGGTTTCGCATATGGCGAGGAAGTCCGTTGCTTTCAAGCTGGCTCCGCCCACCAATGCGCCATCAACATCGGGCACGCTCAACAATTCAATGGCGTTGGCCGGTTTAACCGAACCGCCATACAGAAGACGCAAGTGCGCACCACTGGCACCGAAGCGCTCGGTCAGCTTCTCACGTATAAAAGCGTGAGCGGCGCGAACGTCTTGCACAGTTGGCGTCAAGCCTGTGCCAATTGCCCAAACTGGTTCATAGGCAACAATAGTATTTTCGGCTTTCACACCTTCTGGAAGTGAAGCGGCAAGCTGATCGCCGATCACGTCAAGCGTGCGGTCTGCCTTGCGCTCGTCAGCCGTTTCGCCAACACAGACAATCGCTATAAGACCAGCTGCCCATGCAGCTTCGGTTTTGCTGCGAACAAGATCATTGGCTTCGCGGTGATCTGTGCGGCGTTCGGAGTGGCCAAGAATGACATGGCTTGCACCAGCTTCTTTAAGCATCTGCGCTGAAACATCGCCGGTATGCGCGCCCGACACCTTTGGATGACAATCCTGTCCACCCAATGCGACGGTTTCACCTTCAAGCGTTTCAGCCGCTCGTGAGAGCAATGTAGCAGGAACGCAGATGACAGCGTCAAGCTTACGACCCAGATCGGAACTCAGGCCCGCAGCAATCGCGCGCAGTTCCGTTAGGGATTCTCCCGTGCCATTCATTTTCCAGTTGCCAGCAACCAGCGGACGGATTCCCGGAGTCATATCATTCTCCTCGCCTTGAACGGCGCCAACCTGCTAAAACAGGTATGCGGCGCCAAATTTTGCCACTGACTAAGCGTATTCGTCACGCAATGCAACGTTCTTGGTGGTCTATACTCAATGAGAACTTGCATCGGGGCCTAGCTTAAGGTTATCCCCTCACACGGCTTATCTTTATCGATGGCCGGGCTATGTTTTGTTCTTAAAGGGTTTCCAATGCTCGACAGTATGCGTGATGCCGCCAGATCCTGGGTTGCTAAGCTTCTTCTCGGCCTCCTCGTTCTGAGTTTTGCAGTCTGGGGCATCGCAGATGCATTCCGGGGCGACACGTCTGGCAGTGCAGCGCTCAGCGCTGGCAAGTCGGAAGTGAGCGCAACAGATTATCGCTTTGCCTATGAGCAACAGCTGATGCGTTTATCGCAGCAGTTCCGTCAGCGACTGACCCGTGAACAGGCTCAACAGCTCGGCGTTGAAAATCAGGTTCTGGCACAGCTCGCAGCTGGCGTCGTCCTGGATGAACAGGCTCGCAACATGCAGCTTGGTCTTTCCAAAGACGGTATCGCGCGTCTAACTGGTGAAGATCCATCATTTCAGGATGCAAGTGGCAATTTTAGCCGTGCCCAGTTTGATGCGGTTTTGCGTCAGTCCAACATTCGTGCGCAGGACTATCTCGACAATCGTGCAAAAGTTGCTCGTCGCCAGCAGGTTGTTGAAGCCGCTACCGATGGCTTGAAAATGCCGAATACTATGTTGAAAGCGCTTGCTCTTTATCAGGGTGAAAGCCGCAGCGCCGATTACATCACCATTCCTGCCGAAAAAGCCGATGCAGTTCCTGCCCCATCTGATGAAGCTCTCAAGGCTTACTTTGATGAGAACAAGGATGAATACAAGGCTCCAGAATATCGCAAGATCACCTATGTGAAGCTTGAGCCTTCGGACATTGCCGATGCAGCTGCAGTCACGCAGGACGAAATCAACGAGTATTATGAAAAGAATAAGAGCCGCTTCAGCACCACTGAAACGCGCACCATCGAACAGTTGAACTTTGCAGACGAAGCTGCAGCTCAAGCCGCGCAGCAGAAAATTACAGCTGGTACGAGCTTTGTTGATATCGGCAAAGAACAAGGCAAGAGCGAAGCCGATCTGGTTCTCGGAACCTTTGAAAAGTCTGCTCTTCCTGATGCGACTATCGCTGAGGCAGCATTTGCACTCAACGAAGGCGGTGTAAGCGACGTGGTCAAGGGTGCATTCGGCCCGGTTATCCTCCGTGTCACCAAGGTGAATGCAGCGAACGTCAAGTCGCTATCGGACGTTGAAGGCGAAATTCGCGATACCGTCGCAACCAACATTGCAATCAGCAGCATCAACGGCATTCACGATTCTTACGAACAGCAGCGTTCAGACGGCGCAAGCATGGTCGAAGTTGCCAAGGGTTTGAGCCTCAAGACTGTCACTATCGAATCCGTTGATGCCGAAGGCAACGATCCTGCCGGCAACGCTGTTGAACTACCAAACTCCGAAGCGCTTCTCGCTGCTGCATTCCAAGCTGAACAAGGCTTTGACAACGACGCTCTGACAATGGGCAATACCGGCTACCTTTGGTATCAAATCGATGGCACCACCCCTGCTCGCGACCGCACGCTTGACGAAGTCAAGGACAAGGTCGTAGCAGCATGGAAGGGTGACGAGGCTGTGAAGCGCCTGAACCAGCGCATGGAAAATCTGAAGAAGCGCCTCGACGGCGGTGAAACGCTTGACGCGATTGCCGCAGAAGCGGGTGTTGAAAAGCAGACCAAGCGCGGCATCACTCGGAACACCAACGATGCTGATTTCAGCTCTGCTGCGACCGCACAGGTCTTCCGTGGGCCAAACGATCACACAGGTACGGCTGCAGCTGCATCTGACGATGCACAGATTTTGTTCAAGGTTATCGAAGTCACAGAACCAACTGCTGCGGGTCCGGAAGCAATTCCTGAACAGCAGCAGACCTATCTGTCGACCACGCTTACCGATGACGTTCTCGAACAGCTGGTTGGCGAATTGCAGAAGCAATATCCGGTGCGGATCAACCAGACCGTCATCAACAACGCATTGGCCTTCTGATCAGCGGCGGACATGAAATAATGGCTGACTTAAAACCCTATATCTCCAAGGCTGCCTCCGGTAATCCATTGTCGTTTGAGGATTCCAAAGCAGCCTTTGACATCATGATGTCCGGACAGGCCACCCCATCGCAGATCGGTGGTTTCCTGATGGCTCTCCGCGTTCGTGGTGAAACAGTGCCGGAGATTGCCGGGGCTGTTGCGTCCATGCGTTCGCGCATGTTGCCGGTATCCGCACCAATTAACGCTGTTGATATCGTTGGCACCGGCGGCGACCAGTCCGGCTCCTACAATGTATCGAGCTGCTCGGCTTTCGTCGTCGCAGGTGCAGGCATTCCCGTTGCCAAACACGGCAATCGTGCCCTCTCATCGCGTTCGGGTGCCGCCGATGCGCTCGCAGCCCTTGGGGTCAACATAGATGCCGATGCAGATACGATTGGCCGCAGCATCAATGAAGCTGGTCTTGGCTTCATGTTCGCACCGACTCACCATTCCGCTATGCGGCATGTAGGTCCATCGCGTGTTGAACTCGGCACCCGCACGATTTTCAACCTGCTTGGACCGCTATCAAACCCGGCAAGCGTCAAGCGTCAGCTGGTCGGCGTATTTTCGGCAGAATGGGTAGAGCCTTTGGCGCAGGTCCTCAAAGAACTTGGTTCTGAAACCGCATGGGTTGTCTATGGCGATGGTCTAGATGAGATGACCACGGCAGGCACCACGAAAATCGCAGCGCTTGAACACGGTACGATTCGCACATTCGAGATTGAGCCTGAAGATGTGGGCTTGCGCCGTGTCGATATGTCGGAACTCAAGGGCGGCGAAGCCGAAGTAAACGCCAGAGCTCTGCTTGGCGTTCTCGAAGGAGATCAAAACGCCTATCGCGATATCGTGTTGCTGAATTCTGCGGCAGCACTCGTCATTTCAGGTAAGGCAAAAGACTTGAAGGACGGCATTGCTCTTGCCGCGCAATCTATCGACAGCGGTTCAGCACTTGCAGTCCTGCAAAAAGTTATCGCCGTCTCCAACGACAAACCGCTCTGACGGAGAGGATCAAACCATGTCCACCGACATTCTGCGGAAAATCGAAGCTTATAAGCGCGAAGAGATCGCTGTCGCCAAGGCTCGCCTTCCACTTGAAGAAGTAAAAGCGCAGGCTAAGGATCAGCCTGCGACACGCGGCTTCTTGAAGGCACTTGAAGCAAAGCGCGCTGCAAACAAGTTTGCGCTTATCGCCGAGATTAAAAAGGCAAGCCCGTCGAAGGGCTTCATTCGCCCGGATTTCAATCCACCGGCACTGGCCAAGGCCTATGAAGAAGGCGGTGCTGCCTGTCTTTCCGTGCTGACCGATAAGCCATCCTTTCTGGGGGCACCAGAGTTTCTGACGGCTGCACGCGATGCCTGCTCTCTGCCAGCTCTGCGCAAGGATTTCCTTTTCGATACCTATCAGGTCTATGAAGCGCGCAGCTGGGGTGCAGACTGTATTCTGATCATTCTCGCAAGCGTCGATGACAATCTCGCCAAGGCGCTTGAAGAAACCGCATTTGAACTCGGCATGGATGCATTGATTGAAGTGCACGACGAAGAGGAAACAGAACGCGCGCTCAAGCTCTCTTCGCGCCTCGTCGGCGTCAACAATCGCAACCTGCGCACATTTGAAGTCGACCTCGCGGTTTCCGAACGTCTCGCAAAGATGGTTCCTTCGGATCGCCTGCTGGTCGGCGAAAGCGGCATCTTCACCCATGATGATTGCCTGCGTCTCGAAAAATCGAATATCGGCACCTTCCTCATCGGCGAAAGCCTGATGCGCAAAGATGATGTTGCGACCGCAACCCGCGAACTTCTGACCGGCAAGGCCTGAGATATGGCGACCAAGCTCACCCATATCGACCAGACAGGCGCTGCCCATATGGTCGATGTTGGGGACAAGTTTGAGACTGAACGTCAGGCCACGGCAGAAGGCGCAGTCAGGATGAAGCCGGAAACGCTGGCGCTTATTCTGGAAGGCAATGCAGCCAAGGGTGACGTTATCGGCGCCGCACGGCTCGCTGGCATTATGGCCGCAAAGAAAACGTCAGATCTTATTCCGCTTTGCCACCCTCTGATGTTGACAAAAGTATCGGTTGATATCCAGCCTGATCTGACACTTCCCGGTCTGCGTATTCGTGCTACTGCAAAGCTTAAAGGCCGCACTGGTGTAGAGATGGAAGCCTTGACTGCTGTTTCCGTCACCTGCCTGACCATTTACGACATGGCCAAAGCAGTTGATCGCCATATGGAGATCACCGACATCCGTGTTTCGGCAAAAAGCGGCGGCAAGTCAGGCGACTGGAAAGCCTGAACATTCAGACGAGAGGAAACCCTATGTCCCTTCTCCCGGTCGATGAAGCACTTGCCCGCATCCTAAGCGCCGCTGAGCCGCATGGTTTTGAGCAGATACCACTTGCTTCAGCCGGAGGCCGTGTTGTTGCCGAGCAGGTCGCTGCGAAACTACTCCAGCCGCCATTTGATTGTTCCGCCATGGATGGCTATGCGCTCATCGCGCCTCAGAATGTTGAATATCCGATTGAACTTACAGTGATCGGCGAATCGGCCGCTGGAAAAAGATTTGAAGGCAAGCTTGCCGCTGGTGAAGCTGTGCGTATTTTCACCGGTGCACCTATGCCAGTTGGCGCTGACTGCATCGTCATTCAAGAAGACACCGAGCGTTCTGGTGACAAACTGACGATCCAACAAGGGCTCGATAAAGGCCGCCACATTCGGCGTGCGGGCCTCGACTTTGCACCCGGCGACACTGTTCTTCCAGTTGGATGCGAACTTGACGCCCCGGCGCTATCTCTTGCTGCAGCGAGCGGCAATGCAACGATTTCTGTTTTCAAGCAGCCGCGAATTGCCATTCTCGCCACAGGCGACGAGCTCGTCCCACCCGGAACAATTCCCGGACCTGATCAAATTGTGGCCTCCAATAGCGTGGGAATAGCCGAGATCGTGCGTCGCGCAGGTGGCAAGCCTGAAGACATGGGCATCATCGTTGACGACCCCGCCAAAATCGAATCAGCGATAAGCCAAGTGCTCGACGATGGCATCGATATCCTTGTCACTATCGGTGGCGCATCAGTAGGTGATCGTGATTACGTGCATGGCGCGTTGAAAAACAGCGGTGTTGATCTCGATTTCTGGAAAATTGCTATGCGACCCGGCAAACCGCTGATGTATGGCCGCAAGACAGTTTCAGGCAAAACAGTGCACGTCATCGGCCTGCCGGGAAACCCTGTTTCTAGCCTCGTTTGCGGCCTCGTATTTCTACGTCCATTGGTAGCCAAGCTATCCGGCACGGATTTGACCGCAGATATTCGTCCCGCAAAGCTTGGTCAGGCGATGAATTCTAATGATCACCGGCGCGATTTTGTTCGGGCAACAGTCGAACAGGACACTGATGGAACATTGATCGCAACACCTTTTCCTCTCCAGGATTCGTCGATGCTTTCTGCCTTAGTCCGCTCCAATGCGCTGCTAATCAGAGATGAAAATGCACCAGCTGCAGCGACCGGTGAATCGTGCTTGATATTGATGCTGTAACGAACCTATCCAATTCCGCCAGTCCGTTAATCATTTTAAAACCATTGCAGAACAAGACTGGAACATATAGTGTTCGTTCTGGTTTTGTTTTTATTTGATTCTGGTCTGGAGGGTGTAGCGCATGTTGACCCGTAAACAGCACGAGCTTCTGCTGTTCATTCATGAACGTCTTAAAGAGACGGGCATCCCTCCGTCTTTTGACGAGATGAAAGAGGCTCTCGATCTAGCCTCGAAATCGGGCATTCATCGCCTCATCACGGCCTTGGAAGAACGTGGCTTTATCCGCAGACTCCCAAATCGTGCACGTGCATTGGAAGTGCTCCGTCTGCCAGATTCCATTGCTCCCGGACTGAATTCGCAAAAGAAATTTGCGCCAAGTGTGATTGAAGGCAGTCTGGGCAAGGTGCCACCTGCCCCCGTGCCTGCGCGCCCTGCTCCGACAACAGCCAATGACGACGTATCGACCATGGTTTCCATCCCTGTGATGGGTCGTATCGCTGCTGGTGTACCAATCTCGGCGATCCAGAATCAGACCCATTCGCTCAGCCTTCCGCCAGAAATGATTGGCGCAGGTGAACACTACGCGCTTGAGGTCAAGGGCGACTCGATGATCGAAGCCGGAATTTTCGATGGTGATACTGTCATCATCAAGCGCGGCGATACAGCCAATCCAGGCGAAATCATCGTTGCACTGGTGGATGACGAAGAAGCGACGCTGAAACGTTTCCGCCGCAAAGGTGCGTCCATTGCGCTCGAAGCTGCAAACCCTGCCTATGAGACGCGGATATTCGGTCCTGACCGTGTTCGTGTGCAGGGCAAGCTGATCGGACTGATCCGACGCTACTAGAGCGCCGTGCGCCCTCTTGGGCGCACGAAGAACGCTCTCAACTATTGAATCTACCCATCCTGAAATGTGTAAAGCATTTTTCGGACAAGATGCGCACTAGAGCATATCTCCCAAAAGTTGGAACCGGTTTTGGTATAAAGATATGCGTAAAAACAAACAGTTAGGCGAATTTCTAACGATTCATCTTAAACAGGAAATGCGCTAGGATAAAAACTTAGAGCGTTTTTTGTTAAATCAAAGAAACGCTCCGGAATTATTGCGGAAGATCAGAGCCGATTGCATTTTCTGTTCCAGCTTTCTTCCGATACTCACGATCAGGCAAGCCGCGCGCCGCTCGTGAATAAAGTCGATAGAGATGCCAAGGTCTTGTAGGTGCATCGACTGAAAAGCTCAGTTTGTCCGCATAGTCGCTGATATTCCGAGGTACAGCAGGCGCGAAACGATAAGCCTCACCCTCACTGACTGGTTCTTGCCCCAAAAACTTTGCCTGAGCCACTTTGTCTGCGTTTAATTTTTGTCCAAATCTTATTTCAAGAGTTCCTTTGAGGGCTAATTCTTGCCTGCCGATCACGAGCGCGTTGGACCGCTCACAGCTTAGTTTTTTTCCGGCAATAGCAAGAATAACAATATCCCCCACATTACAGGCGACCTCGCGCATGTCTTCCTGGGTGGTATAGGCTAGCATTCGACCGTCCCGAAGGGGAATGGTACAGAGGCCGTCCTCACAAAGGAAAGCGTTCTCATCAACGGGAACGGGCTGTTTTTTCATTATGTGCGGAGAAACAAACGTTTCAACCAGATAGGCTGTCTGCCAGTTCTGTGCTGTGAATTGCGGTGGCCTGCTGCGATTAACAGCAAAATTCCCATCCGACAGTCGCACCGCCACAAACTTCGCATCTTCACTGACAAGAACATCAGGCATCGGCGTCCGAATGAATGCGATCAGTCCCAACACAACGAATGGAAGCGCCAGTAACCGCAGCCGAGTTGTGAAAACAACAGCAATCAAAAGCGCAACTGTCCAGAGAATGAGCGTGATGACTGGCATGACACCGGGATTGCCATCGGGCGATAGGCTGGCGACGAATTCCGCAATATGTCGCACAAGTAGAACGCCAAACCCCATGACCTGTAATGGCAGCCAATCGAGTTGCAGGGGCATCAACAATAGACTCAAGACTGCAAATGGCATCACCAGTATCGAAATAACCGGCAAGGCTAGTACATTGCCAACAAGCCCCAAAGGGGCGGTATTGTTGAAATGGTAAGCGGCAAATATCCCGCTGGCCACACCCGCTACAATTGATGTCGCAGCTGTGGCGATCGTCGGCGCTAGTATTCTTGACAGAATCCCGCGCGGCGATGCCGTGCGGTTTTCCATACCTGACTGTTTGCGGGCCTTCCTTTCACTCCACCAGGCGAACGCCGCAATCAGTCCCGCCGTTGCTGAAAATGACATCTGAAAACTTGGACCCAATATTTCGTGCGGCGAGATCGCGATCATCGCTATCGCTGAAATCGCCAGATTGCGCATACTGATAGCCGCTCTGTCAGCCAGAAGCGCGCAAAGCATCACAGCAATCATCACGTAGCTGCGCTGTGCCGCCACATCGGCTCCAGACATGGCGAGATAGAACGTACAACTCAGCAGCGACAGAAAAGCAGCATATTTCTTGACGGAGTATCGCGCGCTGAAGGCCGGAAACAGGGCAAACAGGGACCGCAACGACATCATGACCACTCCTGCAGCCAACACCATATGCAAGCCAGAAATCGATAGGATGTGCGCAAGCCCAGCCTTGCGCAGATGCTCATTGTCTCCTCACTGATCCCCGCCCGCTCGCCGGCGATCAGCGCTGCTGCAACGCTGCCATCTTCACCGGACAACACCTCTGCAATCCGCTCTGAAACATGTACGCGTAACTGTGCTATAGAACCGGAAATTTTTGCGGCCATATTACTTGGGCCGGGTACATCTACAATTTTCGGCGTCCCCAGAAAAAAGCCGTTTGCGCCGATCCCACCGAAATAAGCGTGAAAGCCAAAATCGTAATTTCCAGGCCGCACCGGACCGGACGCCACGCGCAGACGTGCAAAACCGTTCAAGCCGCTTCCGATTGTCGTTGAAGCTGGAATATCGCGCGCAGTAATCCGGATGCGTTGCGGCGAATAACGCAACTTGGGCGTTTGCGTTTCAATCAAGTCAAGCGTGACGCGCCAGCTGCCATTGTCCCGATATTCGAGAGCAACTACCCTCCCCGTAACGCGGGTCGCCACTTCGGAACCGAGCATCTGGGTTCCGCGTCTCTCTGTTTCGATCTTTCCCGCAATTATTCCCAGCTGGAGTGCCATCACGAGCGTCAGAAGCTGCGATACGAGGAAGTGTTTGCGAGAAAGAAGACGAATAAGAACAGACGCTGTGAGAACCGAAAAAAGTGGCAGCCACGCAGGTTCGAACGAAACTGAAAAATAGATAACCGCTCCAACACCCATGAAAACCGGAAACAGTAGGAAAAACATCCCTCTGCCGATTTCCCGCGTCATGGCTGCAGAAAAATTCTGCCGGACAATGGATGCCAGCGCCGTTAGCCGTTCAGACGGTGTTTGTTGTCTTGACGGCTGAACTGGCGGTGTTTGTTCAGTTGGTTTATAAGGTAGCCATGGTTCGGGCAATAAGGAACGCGCAAGACCGTCGGGCATGTCTTTGACAAACACCCGTTCATTAATCTCCTGCGTTTCGCTTATGCTCGTCATGCCCCCGCCTGACTGCAAAAGTGTTCCCCGATTTCTCAAGAAGAATACCGGATTAGCGCGAAAGAAACTTCAAGCCCTTGCGCGCTGTGCTGCCTATGGTACATGAACGCCAGCCAAAATCGAGAGGGTTCCCGCATCGAGAATCCTTGACGCCCGTAGACTGAGTGCAATCGGGCGCTACATATTCAAAATTCCGCCTCGCACTGCGCATCCGCTGCAGCCCAACGAGGCCTGTTATAGTGGAGCTGTCATGTCGAAACCGGTCGTAACCCGTTTTGCCCCTTCGCCCACGGGTTTCCTACATATTGGCGGAGCCCGGACCGCCCTGTTCAACTGGCTTTATGCCAAGCATAGCGGCGGTAAGATGCTGCTACGCATCGAAGATACAGATCGTGAGCGCTCCACTGATGCTGCAACGGCAGCGATCCTCGATGGCCTCACATGGCTAGGTCTTGATTGGGATGGCGATGCCATCTCACAGTTTGAACGCGCCCCACGCCATCGCGAAGTAGCCGAAGAACTGGTCGCTAAAGGCAAAGCTTATTATTGCTATGCGACACCAGCCGAACTGGAAGACATGCGCGAAAAGGCACGTGCCGAAGGCCGCCCACCGCGTTATGATGGTCGCTGGCGTGATCGCGATCCATCCGAAGCACCAGAAGGTGTAAAGCCGGTCATCCGAATCAAGGCACCGCAGGAAGGTGAAACCCTTGTTCGCGATGCGGTTCAGGGTGATGTTCGTTTCCCAAACAAGGACTTAGATGATTTCATCATCCTTCGTTCCGACGGTACGCCAACATATATGCACGCCGTTGTCGTCGATGATAATGATATGGGCGTCACCCACATTATCCGCGGCGATGATCATCTGACCAATGCTGCGCGTCAGACGGTGATTTATGATGCGATGGGCTGGGAAGTTCCTCAGATGTCGCATATTCCGCTCATTCATGGTGCGGATGGCGCGAAGCTCTCCAAGCGTCACGGCGCACTTGGCGTCGATGCATATCGCGCCATGGGTTATCTGCCGGAAGCTCTGCGCAACTATCTGGTTCGCCTTGGCTGGAGCCATGGCGACGATGAAATCATGTCGACCGAACAGATGATCGAGTGGTTTGACGTGAAGGATATAAACAAAGGTGCTGCGCGCTTTGACTTCCAGAAGCTGGAAGCAATCAATGGCCTCTATATGCGCAACAGCGACGACAAGGCACTGTTTGATGCTCTGATCGCTGTCTTGCCTGAGATCGAAGGCGGCAAAGAACTTGAAGCCTCTCTGGACGACAAAGGCCGTGAACAGCTTCTCACAGCAATGCCCGGTCTAAAAGATCGTGCAAAGACACTCGTCGAACTCGCAGACGGTGCTAAGTTCATCTTCGCCAAGCGCCCACTTGCATTTGATGAAAAGGCCGCATCCCTGCTTAATGACGAAGGCCGAGCAGTGCTGGCGGCTGCCCTTCCGCATCTGGAATCAGTCAAAGAATGGACTGTGGAAGCACTTGATGCGGCGGTTCGCACCCATGCTGAAGCCACAGGCTTGAAGCTTGGAAAGGTGGCACAACCACTGCGCGCTGCCCTTACGGGTCGCGCTACATCTCCGGGTGTATTCGATGTACTGTTTGTGCTCGGTCGTGAAGAGTCACTTGCACGCATAAAAGATCAAATCGTTTGAACTGTTAGCATTCACGCTGACGTGACAAAACGGGCTTAATTAGTCCAAATTACGCATTGCATCGCAAAATCATTGGGATAGTTTGGCGGTCGAAATCGTTTGGATAATACGTTCAAAACTAGTGGTCTGATTCCGACATTTGCGCCCTTCGGTTACAAGTATCGGAATAAAAAAGACCACTAGCAAGTTTCCCGCGCAAGCGGGAAACATTCGGAATTTGCGAAAGACAAGTTATAACGACGATTAAAATTCAGCCGTCGCAAAGACGGCAAAGTGGACACGAAAGGAAACACGATGTCAGATAAGACAGCTAGCTTTACCCTCGACGGCAAAACGTTCGACCTGCCTGTACGACAAGGCACTGTCGGGCCGGACGTCGTTGACATCGGTCCACTTTACAAGAATGCGAATGCCTTCACTTACGATCCTGGTTTCACGTCGACTGCTTCGTGCGAATCCAAGATCACCTACATCGATGGCGATGAAGGCGTATTACTCTATCGTGGCTATCCGATTGATCAGCTTGCTGAACACGGCGACTTCCTCGAAACATGCTACCTGCTGCTTTACGGCGAACTGCCAACGGCAACTCAGAAAGCTGATTTCGATTATCGCGTGACCCGTCACACGATGATCCATGAGCAGATGACGAAGTTCTTCACAGGCTTCCGTCGTGATGCGCATCCGATGGCCGTGATCGTAGGCTGCGTTGGCGCAATGTCTGCGTTCTACCACGACTCGACCGATATCACCGATCCACATCAGCGCATGGTCGCTTCGATCCGCTTGATTGCCAAGGTGCCAACGCTGGCTGCGATGGCCTATAAGTATCACATCGGCCAGCCGTTCATGTATCCGAAGAACGACCTCGATTTCGCGTCGAACTTCCTACACATGTGCTTCGGCGTTCCTTGCGAAGAATATAAGGTCAATCCGGTTCTAGCCCGCGCTATGGATCGTATCTTCATCCTGCATGCAGATCACGAGCAGAACGCTTCGACGTCGACTGTCCGTCTGGCCGGTTCATCAGGCGCAAACCCGTTCGCGTGTATCGCAGCCGGCGTTGCCTGCCTCTGGGGCCCTGCTCATGGTGGCGCAAACGAAGCCGCGCTTAACATGCTTGCTGAAATCGGCTCGGTTGACCGCATTCCAGAATTCATCGCCCGTGCCAAGGACAAGAACGATCCATTCCGTCTGATGGGCTTTGGTCACCGCGTTTACAAGAACTACGATCCACGCGCCAAGATCATGCAGAAGACCTGTCATGAGGTTCTCGGTGAACTCGGCATCAAGGACGATCCGCTTCTCGACGTCGCTCTGGAACTGGAAAAGATCGCTCTGACCGATGAATACTTCATCGAAAAGAAGCTCTATCCAAACATCGACTTCTATTCCGGCATTACACTGAAGGCGCTCGGCTTCCCGACCGAAATGTTCACGGTTCTGTTCGCGCTCGCCCGTACAGTTGGCTGGGTCGCACAGTGGAAAGAAATGATCGAAGATCCACAACAGAAGATCGGTCGTCCGCGTCAGCTCTACACCGGCGCTGCAGAACGCGATTACGTACCAGTCGCAAAGCGTAAGTAATCCATGCACAATAAAAAACCCCGGCAAATTGCCGGGGTTTTTGTTTGTAACGATTTTAAAGGTCAGCGCTTTCTGCCGTTTTCAGCAAGATCAAGTAGAACGCGCGCACCGATCTCACCTGATGGCCGCTCGGTAGCCATGATCGACGTCACCTTATCGAAGCCATCAAGCTGAGCTTGCCGAAAAGCACCTTTCTGCATCAATTGCTCGATGTAGCGCGCCAGGTTGCCGGGCCTCACGGATTCATTGAAAAATTCCGGTACAACAGGCGCATCTGCGATAATGTTAGGCAGTGCTGCACTCCAGATCGTAATTTTGGAGATCAGAAACTGACGCGCAAACCAATCCGCTTTATAAGAAAGAACGGTTGGAATATGCGACAGCGCCAATTCCAATGAGACTGTGCCCGATGCAGCCAATGCCGCGTCTGCGCGAGCAAAAGCCTGCCATTTTGCCTCGTCTCCCGTCACGATCAACGGCTTAACTGCCCAGTCCTTGGACATCTCACGCACTGTTTCCTCAATACGAGGCAATGTCGGCAGGATGACTTCCAGCTTTTCCACACGTGTCGCCAATTCGGCAACCGCTTTGCCGAACGGCTCCATAAGCATCTGGAGTTCCCCGCGACGCGAGCCAGGAAGCAGCAGCAAGCAACGAGTGTCATCAGGCCAGCGTTTCTGCTCGGCAGCCTTTTGCGCTGCCTGCACCTCCAAGATGGGTGCATAACTGCTGAGACGATGCCCGACATAAGTTGATTGCGGCCCGTTGAGCCGTTTCATCACATCAACCTCGAACGGCAACACCGTCAGAACATGATCAACATAGGCCCGCATTTCTTTCGCGCGTTGTGGACGCCAGGCCCAAACACTCGGTGCGATATATTTCACAATTGGGATCGAAGAATCCGTCGCCCTTATTTTCTTTGCAACCCGATGCGTAAACTCAGGGCTATCAATCAGCAGAACGCAATCAGGCTTCTCGGCAACGATACGCTTCGCCGTCTGTCGGATACGCAGAATAAGACCGGGAAGATTCTTGAGGATCGCACCAAGGCCCATCAGAGCAATTTCATGCGGATCGAAAAAGCTTTTCAATCCGCGCTGGGTCAAATGCTCGCCGCCAACGCCAACGATGTCGACCAGCCTGTCAGTCTGGCTGCGAAGAGCATCAATCAGGTCGGCACCAAGTAGATCGCCGGATTCCTCTCCGGCCACGATTGCGATTTTCAATGGCCGGCTGGTTTTGCTCACCCTGTCGTGTCCTTTGTGCTTCGACTGATCGTTTCGATAAACAGGCCTTTTTCGTTTGCCGCAGCCAAGGTTTCTCCCAGCCCAAGAATGAAGGTGCGTCCCGCTTCAATCGCGATGCCGGAAAGCCCTGCGCGTGCAGCGTTTTCCACTGTCGACACGCCAATGGCTGGCAAATCGGCGCGTTCATCCTGTCTTGGCTTGGCCATTTTTACAAGTACGCCGCCACGCTTGGGAATTCTGCCTTCCTGACGTAGGGCAAAAACGCGCTCAATCATCAGGTCAGTGCCTTCAGCACCTTCAAGAGCGACAACCCGTCCGCCGGCTGCGATTGCACCCTGCCCGACATCAAGTTCCCCCAACCGAAGAGCTGCTTCCATCGCAAGCGTAATATTACGGCGCTCGCGCGAATCCGGTGTCAATCGTGTGAGACAGCGTGCAGGCTCTGGCGATAACAGGTCTGGCACGACTTCGTGCGCTCCTACCATTTTGAAGCCGTATCGCTCTAGCAGGCGCATAAAAGCCCGCAACAACGCATCGTCGCCCTGACTGAGAGCAACGAGAACATACCGCATCGCTCGGATTGTGGGCAAGTTAAGCTTCAAATCGCTCAGGTGCGGCCGATTGCGAAGGCCACCAGCAAGAACCACCTGCGAAACGCCAGCGGAACGCATGGCACGCATCAACATGCCAAAATCGACAGCCGAGATTTCCTGATGATCATATTCGTAGAGCGAAGCATCAGCTTCACCACGCAGCGGAAGCACAAAAGGCGGATTTCCATCCGCCTTTAAAGCCTCGGCCACCTTAATCGGCAATAGGCCATTGCCAGCTATAATAGCAGTGCGGGGGCGCTTGTTCACGCTCTGCCCGCTATCAAGCGTCGTCACCGTCATCCATCGCTCCGCCAACGGATGAACCGAGCGGTGGAGTGCAATAGGCGCGTTTATTATCCACCAGAATGAAGGAGATAAGATCAGCCACACCGTCCGAGTCAGGAAATGCCTTCAAAACGTCCTGCGCGCGTTCACGAACAGGCTTAGAACGATCAAACAGCATATGCACTGCATGGCGCAGATTGTGAATATCTTTTCGCTGCATGCCCGAACGCTTCATGCCGATAATGTTCAAACCACCCAGATAGGCGTGGTTGCCGATAGCACTGCCGTAGGGAATGAGATCATGGGCGAGTGCAGCCATACCGCCAACAAACGCATGATGACCAACGCGCGTGAACTGATGAACAGCGGAACCGCCACCAAGAATGGCATGATGGCCGATTTCCACATGCCCGCCGATCATCACGTTGTTGGCGAATGTGACGTGATCGCCGACATCGCAGTCGTGAGCGACATGTGCATAAGCAAGAAACTGACAATTGTCGCCAACGCTTGTATATCCGCGACTGCTGTCCGAACCGCGATGCATGGTGACACCTTCGCGGATAAGACAGTTTGTGCCAACGATAAGCTTGGTCGGACCGCCTTTATGCTTTCCATTCTGTGGATCGCAACCGAGAACGGCATGCGGATAAACCTTTGCGCCAGCACCAAGCGTTACCGCCTCAGTGACGACAACATGGCTCATCAGTTCCGAGCCATCACCGACGACGGCGCCAGACTGAACATGGCAAAATGGACCGACAGATACGCCTCGTCCCAGCTCCACACCCTGCTCGACGAGAGCTGTAGGGTGGATAAAAGTTTCCTTCATTGAGGTACTCACGCCTTTTCTTCGGCTACGCCAACCATCGCGGCAACTTCAGCTTCGGCAACCTTTACGCCATCAACTTCCGCCACGCACTCAAATTTAGAGATGTTTCCGCGCTGTTTTATCTTCTTCACGTGAAGGTGAAGCTGGTCGCCCGGAACCACCGGACGACGGAACTTGGCTTTGTCGATCGTCATGAAATAAACAAGGCTAGGCGCGTCTGTGCCCTTTTTGAGAACAGTGATCGCACCAGCTGTCTGGGCCATGGCTTCGATAATAAGAACGCCTGGCATAATCGGCTTGTCAGGAAAATGGCCGGTAAAGTGCGGCTCATTAAACGTGACATTCTTGATGCCTGTCGCAGATTCATCGCCATCAATATTGATGATACGATCAATCAGCAAAAATGGATATCGATGCGGGAGCGCACGCATAACTGCATGAATATCTGCGGTTTCCAGCTTCTTCTGATTAGCATCACTCATCAGAGGATTGCTCCTTTCTTGGTTTCCCGATGCTCCGGATATTCGCGATATCTCTGAACCATTGTTTAATTGGCCGAGCAGGGACGCCCCCCCAACGCTCACCATCGGGTATGTCATTCATTACGCCACTTCCCGCAGCAATCTGTACACGCGAACCGATAACCACGTGATCGGCAAGGCCTACACTGCCGCCGATCATGGTTTGGTCACCGATAACAACACTTCCCGAAATACCGCAAAGTGCAGCCACAACGCAAAATCGGCCAAATCGCACGTTATGCGCAATCTGCACCAGATTATCGATCTTAGTACCCTCACCGATCACGGTATCGTTTAAAGCACCACGATCAATCGTGGTATTTGCACCGATTTCGACATCGTCCTGCAGGATAACGCGTCCAAGCTGAGGCACCTTTTCAAGGCCTCTGGGCCCAGGAACATAGCCAAAGCCGTCCTGCCCGATACGAACACCCGGATGCAGAGACACGCGATTGCCGATCAGGGCAAACTGAACAGCTACACCCGGCGCAATATAACTATCGCGACCGATCTGGCAGCCTTCGCCAACGACAGCTGTTGCAGCAATCAGCGTCCCGGCACCAATACTGACATTCCTGCCAATCATCGCGCCCGCTTCAATTGTCGCACCATCTTCGATCGTTGCAGATGGATGAATAAATGCCGCCGGGGAAATACCAGTTTCACCCAGCCAGCTTTCCGGCCTCACCGATACAGGAAAAAGCATCCGTCCGACGGACGAAAAATCACGCTGAGGATTTCTGGTAACAAGCGCTGCCATACCCGAAGGAACACTATCCGCGACATCTTCGGAACAAAGAACACCTGCGGCCTTCATGCCAGCAAGTGCGGCAGCATTCTTTTTGCCATCAACAAAAACGAGTGCATTTTCACTCGCATCATTCAATGAAGCTAAACGTGCAACAGCACGCGGTGCAAACTTCGGGTTGCGAAGTTTAGCACCGGTAAAATCTGCTATATCGCCGATCGTGAGTTCACGAGAAGGCTTGAAGAAAATGGGATCTGCCATCAAAGCACTTTCTTGCCCGGGGCATGTCTGCCCCGGGAAAAGGCAAATCTATTAGAACTTGGTCGAAACACCAAAGTTGAAATTCTGAACCTTATCGGTATCAGCCTTTGCAATAGGGAATGCGTAGTCAAAGCGCAACGGACCGAATGGCGAAGCCCACATCAAGCTCACACCAGCCGAAGCACGAAGCTTCTTGTCGTCGCCATTAACACCCGTGGTATCATTTCCATACAGGGTTGCAGCGTCTGCAAAGAGAGCACCACGGATACCAAGGCTTTCTGGAACAAGCGGCATCGGGAACTGAACTTCAGCTGTACCGTTGAAATAGGTCGTTCCACCCATCCAGTAGCGGTTGCCGTTGTTCGCATCCTGATAAGGACCAATACCGTTGAACTTGAAGCCGCGGATCATATCCGAATTGTTCTTGAACAGATCGAAGATACGAACGCCGTCATTACCAAATTCGTGGATGTAACCACCACCGACACCCAGCATACCGACGATGTCAGCTTCCTGCATAAGCGTGGTGTAGTAATTACCCTTGAAAGTCGTCTTGACGTACTTCGCGTCACCACCAAGACCCGCAAATTCCTGCGTGAACTTCGCATAAATACCTTCATGCGGGTTCTTCATATCGTCGATGGAATTGTAGGTTAGCGAGTAGCTAACCGACGAACGCAGCCATGGGCTGAATTCAGCTGCATCGATAAGAGCAGGTGCGTAGTAATCTGGATCAGGGTTACCATCAGGACCGGAAACGTACAGGTCATACTTTTCCTGAACGAGGTTATAGGCCAGACCAGCAGAGAAGTTATCGGTGATCGGCAAGCCGAAACGGATCGTGCCGCCCGTCTGCTGAACATCATAACGACCGCCGCTATCTACGCGGTACGAGCGACGGAATACGTCGAAACCAGCCGACATGCGATAGCCGAGGAAGTATGGCTCGGTGAACGACAGCGCGTAGTTACGCATTTCGTCCTGACCTGCACCAGCACTGATTCGGATAAACTGGCCACGACCGAGGAAGTTGCGCTCGGTAATAGCAGCTTCAACCTGTGCACCAGGCGATTCGCCACCGGTCGTGTAACCACCACCGATTGAGAATTCACCGGTCGACTTTTCGACAACGTCAACAACCAGAATCACCTGATCAGGTTCTGCGCCTGGAGCAGTGGAGATATTGACAGTCTGGAAGAAGTCGAGTGCTTCGAGACGACGCTTCGCACGCTGGACCATGACCTGATTGAAGGCATCGCCTTCGTTCATGTCGAACTCACGACGAATGACGTAATCGCGGGTCTTGTCGTTGCCGCGGATTTCGATGCGCTCAACATAAGCGCGCGGACCCTGATCAACACTATAGACGAGCGAGATTGTGTGATTGTCAAAATCACGATCACCGCGCGGCTCGACCTTGGCAAATGCGTAACCGCTACCGGCAACATTTTCCGTGATAGCCGTAACGGAGTCTTCGATTTCTTTAGCGCTGTAAGGCTTGCCTTCGCGCGTCTTGACCAGACCACCAAGAGCCTGCGTATCAACACCTTCAACGGTGCTTTCAACGCCGACATTACCGAAGGTATAGCGCTGACCTTCGTCAACGGTAACCGTAATCGTGTATTCGTTGGTCGATGGATCAAGCGTAGCATTCGATGAAAGTACGCGGAAATCCGCATAGCCTCGGTTGTAGTAGAAACGACGCAGCGTTTCTTCATCAGCCTGCAGACGACCTTCATCATAAACGTCGTTACGGGTCAGCCACGAAAGCGGGTTCGAGCGCTTGGTGGAGATCACGTCACGCAGACGACGCGAGCCGTATGCACTATTACCAACGAAATTGATGTTAGCGATCTTGGTGCGCGAACCTTCCGTGATTTCATAAACCACGTTGACGCGACCCTGACCGAGATCAACGGTACGAGCATTTACAACCGCATCGCTGCGGCCGATATGCGCGTAAGCACCCTTGATGGCTTCCTTGTCAGCTTCCATGGTTGCCGCGTCATACGGCGAACGAGCCTTGAGCTGAACGGCGCGAGCCAGATCAGGATCCTTGACCTTTTTGTTCCCCTGGAAAAGGACGTTGTTCACAACAGAACGTTCGCTCACCTGAACGATCAGCGATCCACCAGACTGGTTGATGCGAACATCAGAGAACAAACCCATTGCGAAAAGGCGCTTAACAGCAGCATCAATATCATTGCTGTTGAAAGCCTTGCCCGGGCGAATGTCGATATTGTCACGGATTGTCTGCGCATCGACGCGCGTATTGCCGCGCACTTCAATACGATTGACGACCGCGGCCTCAGCAGCATTTACCGATGCCAGAGAGAGCGCAGCAGTACCCGAAGCTACAAGAGCCACCGACATGGCGAGCGCTGAAGCGGCGCCAAAGAATTTAGAACTTGCCGTCATAGGCTTTCCGAACCTTCGTTTCTTTCTGTCCCCGGGGCGAATTTCCCAGAAATGCACGTATAGATACAACCGTAATAGCCGGTTTTTCTATACAAGCAAGCGTCGCGGTTAAAATCTGTTTACTTAAGCAACCAGCGTGACATCCGTGCCACGCGATTTAACGGTTATGGTAAACAAATCACTACGCTTTTCCAGTCCTCACTCCCAACGTTCATTTCTGATTAACGCCTCTACACAGCTTTCACTGTGAGTAGCGCTTCTTGCGGTAGAGAGTCTCGCCATATTGGCAGCGCGACCCAGTTCCCCGACAACCAGCCGGACAGTGATCTAGCAGGCAAACAGGTCGTTGAAAAGTACGAACCCCATGAATCCCATCACAACGAGGAATCCAACACGATAAAAAATTTCCTGCGCCCAAACAGACACAGGGCTGCCCTTGATTGCTTCCACGGCGTAGAAAACCAGATGCCCACCATCCAGCGGCGGCAAGGGAAACAGGTTCAAAAGCCCGATGCCAATGGACAGCATCGCAGTCAGCTGGATAAGCCAATCAAATCCCTGACTTGCAGCCTTGCCCGCCATATTGGCAATCTTCACGGGTCCGCCGAGCTGACATTTATCTTCACGACCAACGGCAAAGCGCTGAAAAAACTCTCCAGTGCGACTGATGATATGTCCGGTTTCGACAATCGCCTGCCCCACTGATTCGAGCGGACCATATTCAATACGGCGGAAATTTCCGACCGCCTGCGTGGTTTCCACGCCAATCGCCCCCATCTTGACCTTATTGCCCAGAGGGTCTGTACGTTCAACGAGTGCAGGTGTGGCCTTAAGATCGACCATCTTGCCATCGCGCTCGACAGTGAAGTCCAGCACATCGCCCGAGCGCCCGGAAACGATCCGCTGCACATCGGAGAAAGTTGTAATCTTCTCCCCATTCACACTAACAAAGCGATCACCCGGCTCAAAACCGGCTGCGGCAGCCGGACTGTCCGGCTGAACGCCAGCAACAAGCGGGTCAGCAATCTGCCGTCCATACAACGCAAAGAACACGCTGAAGATGACAACCGTAAGAATGATGTTGAATGCAGGGCCAGCAAAAACCGTTGCAGCGCGCTTCCAGACCGGCTGCGTATGGAATGCCCTACTCTGTTCTTCTGCGCTGAGATTGGAGTTATCCACACCCACAGGCGAACTCGTAGCACTTTCATCGCCCAGAAACTTCACATAGCCGCCAAGAGGAATTGCTGAAAGCTTCCAGCGCGTCCCGTGCTTATCGGTGAAGCCGATTAGTTCAGGTCCGAAACCAATAGAAAAAGCGCTTGCGCCAATACCGCACCAGCGTCCTACGAGGTAATGCCCCATTTCGTGCACGAAAACGACAACCGTCAGCACAAAAAGAAATGGAATTATGGTTCCGACAAGCAGACTTTCACTGCCGATAAAAAAGGCCAGAGCCTCCTGCAAATTACCACTCCTACGAATTCATACGCGCTCAGAAACTAAAAAAGATTGCAGATGGTACATCTGGCTCGGCGATAATAGCACCAAAGAGGTACAGAAGCGCTGCCGCCGCCACAAGCCCATCCACTCGATCCAGAACACCACCATGTCCTGGCAAAAGACGACCGGAATCCTTTGCACCGAACTGCCGCTTAACCCATGATTCAGCCAGATCGCCAATCTGCGAGACGATAGAGAGAAGAAGAGCGAGTAGCGGCACGATCCAACTACCGGGTGCTGCCACCAGTGACGCAACCAGAATGCCGCCTGCAACGGCCGCCGCAGCACCACCCAACGCCCCTGACCATGTCTTGTTAGGCGAAAAGCGCGGCGCAAGCTTGGGTCCACCCAACGCACGCCCATTGAAATAGGCTGCGATATCGGTCGACCATACGACTGCAAAAAGGAAACATATAGCTGTGAAGCCAAACGGCTCATCGCCACGCAACAGCGAAAGCGAGATAGCTGAAAAGCCAGCGTAAAAAAGACCAGCAGCAGGCCATCCGCGCCCTGTCTTCCACTGCGTTGCCAATAGAATGATGCAACCGGCAAGCAGCACGCCAATTGTCAGCAAAGCACCCCGGTCGACAATTAGAAGAATGAAGGTCGCAAGCAGCCAGGCCCAACCGAAAATGCGAGAAAATGAAGTCTGCTTTATCGCACTGAGTTCAGTCCACTCGTAAAACATCGCCAGACCAATGGCGATAGAGAACAGAGTGAAACCCACCCCGCCTACCCAGGTCAGCCAGAGGGCCGCAGCGCCGAGAACTATGGCGGTCAGAATACGAGTTTGCAGATTTGACATTGATACCTTTCGGCTAACTTACAGCGGTTCCAGTTAAGATCGAATCGTTGAAACCGCTGTAACTATTTGTTTTTAAGCATTTCCGAACGCAAGACAGGTTCCCACTTTTGCTGGAAATACTTTAAGCCGCTAGAGCGATGTTTACGCATCCCACCAGGCGCGCGGCGCTCTATGCTGACAGGCCGCATCAAACCGCTGCACCTTTTGCCGAAGTGCATTCGATTGCGGTTGAACACTCTTCGAGCTTGTCGCGCGCTTCTACGCCACCGAAACGGCGCTCGCGCTGACGGAAAACTTCATAAGCTGCATCAAGATCAGCAGGCTTGAAATCAGGCCAGTGCCCCGGCACAAACAGAAACTCGGAATAAGCCGCCTGCCAGAGCAGAAAATTCGACAGACGCATTTCGCCGCTCGTGCGAATGATCAGATCTGGATCAGGAATACCTGCAGTATCCAGGTTTGCAGAGATCAAATCAGCGGAAATCGATGACGGATCAAGAAGGCCGGCTGCGACATCGCGCGCCAGACTTTTAACGGCACGTGCAATTTCATCGCGCGAACCGTAATTGAAGGCAATGATCAGATTAAGGCCCGCGTTGTGTCGGGTTAGTGTCTCTGCTTCGCTGAGTAATCCGCAAATATCGGAGGCCAACCCTTCGCGCTCGCCAATAATCCGCACCCGGACATTATTGCGATGCAGTTCGGCAAGATCACGCCGGATAAACAGCTTCAGCAACCCCATAAGATCGCCGACTTCGCCGCTCGGGCGTGACCAGTTTTCGGAAGAAAACGCAAAAAGGGTGAGATAGCCAAGACCGCGATCACCTGCGCCCCTCACCGTCTCACGCAAAGCTTCAACTCCGGCTCTGTGGCCGGCGCTGCGCGGCAAACCGCGCGCCTTCGCCCAACGGCCATTGCCATCCATAATAATGGCTATGTGGCGCGGATCGGACATTGCGAAGCTCTCCTCATTGGTAAATCATGCAAATCCAGTGCCTAACGTCATAAATCTGTAGCGTTTGAACAAACACAATCAGAATTTCACAACTTGCCAGACACTGGCAACGAATTGTTTCTAATTTCGTTTGGTTTCAAAGTCCGGCTCCAATCATGATATGAAATCGCACGAACTTTGAAATCAAGAAACTAGACCTGCATGATCTCGCCTTCTTTGACCGAAACGATCTTATCCATTTCGGCGATCGTATCGTCAGTGAGCTTCTGAACCTTTTCAGAAAGGCCGCGGCTGTCATCCTGACTGATGTCGCCGTCTTTCTCGAGCTTCTTAAGCGTATCCATACCATCACGGCGAACGTGACGCGCTGCAATACGGCCCTGTTCGGCATATTGATGCGCAATCTTGACCAGCTCTTTACGGCGCTGTTCATTGAGTTCGGGCAGTGGAATGCGAAGCGTCATGCCATCGGTGATTGGATTGAGACCAAGACCGGATTCACGAATCGCGCGCTCAACCGCGCCCACCATGCTCTTGTCCCATACGGAAACCGAAAGCATGCGCGATTCAGGCACAGTGATATTGGCGACCTGATTGATCGGCATTTCAGCGCCATAAGCTGTAATCGTAATTGGTTCGAGCAAGCTTGCAGAAGCGCGGCCCGTACGCAGACCACCAAGGTCATGCTTCAGGGCGCTGACTGCGCCTTCCATGCGTCGCTTGAGGTCGTTGATGTCAAAAACATCGCTCATACATGTTCTCCTTCAGTGCGCGACAAGACAAACGATCGATAGCCGATTATTTATCGGAAACGATCGTGCAGCGTCCTTTGCCTTGCAGAATATCGGCCAAGCCGCCGTTTTCATGGATGGAATAAACTATTATCGGAATGTTGTTCTCACGCGCAAGGGCGACAGCAGCCGTATCCATCACCGCGAGCCCGCGATCAAGAACTTCCTTGTGTGTGAGCTTGTCAAACCGCGTTGCAGTTGGGTCTTTTTTCGGGTCAGCCGAATAAATACCATCGACCTGCGTGCCCTTCAAAAGTGCATCCGCACCAATTTCGGCTGCGCGCAATGCTGCGGCCGAGTCTGTTGTGAAGAAAGGATTGCCAGTACCACCTGCAAAAATCACAACCTTTCCTTCGTCCATATAGGCAGTTGCCTTGCGCTGAGAGAAGCTCTCGCAGATTTCAGGCATTGCTATGGCGGAAAGGACAACGGCATCCACGCCGATTTTGTGAAGCGAAGTACGCAGGGCCAGCGAATTGATCACCGTTGCAAGCATACCCATGTGATCACCCGTCACGCGGTCGCCACCCTTGGACGCTACTGCAACGCCTCGGAAAATATTGCCGCCACCGATCACGACACCCACTTCAACGCCCAGTTCACGCGCCTGAGCAATGTCACTGGCAATGCGATCGGCAACCGAGACATCGATGCCAAAGCCCTGACTGCCCATCAATGCTTCGCCTGAGGCTTTGAGGACAACGCGTTTATAGGCGGACTTAACGGACATGGAGTGTTCTCCGCAGATCATGATCAACTGTTACTATTGGGGTTCCGATACACGAAGGGCACCGCGTTGTCACGCGATGCCCTTCACAATCAAAAGCCTTTTAACCCATTTCCAGCAAAACTGCATAAGCCTTTTGCGTAGGATAATGTGGTAAGACAAATATTGAAGCGCATTCGAAAACCGGATGCACCTCCAAAAGGCTGTTTAGCCCTTGGCAGCAGCAGCAACTTCAGCAGCGAAGTCGCTTTCTTCTTTCTCGATGCCTTCACCGAGAGCGATGCGTGCAAAGCCGATGATCTTCGCAGGAGCGCCGATCGACTTTTCAGCTTCCTTAAGCGCTGCTTCAACAGTCAGGTCCGGATTGATAACGAAAGCCTGCGAAAGAAGAACAACTTCTTCGTAGAACTTGCGCATACGGCCTTCGATCATCTTTTCGATGATGTTGTCTGGCTTGCCGGATTCACGAGCCTGCTCGATGAAAATAGCCTTTTCACGCTCAGCAGCAGCTGGATCAACGTCAGCAGCAGTCAGTGCAAGCGGGTTGATTGCAGCAACGTGCATTGCGACCTGGCGGCCAAATGCGTTTGCAGCTTCTACGTCGCCAGCAGTTTCGATTGCAACGAGAACGCCGAGCTTGCCGAGGCCGTCTGCAACGCCGTTGTGAATGTAGGTAGCAACTGCACCCTGCGAAACTTCAAGAGCCGCCGAGCGACGGAAGCTGATGTTTTCACCAATGGTTGCAACTGCATCTTTCGCAGCCTGCGTTACCGACTTGCCGTCGATGTCTGCTGCAGCAACAGCTTCCGACGAACCATCGGTCGACAGAGCAGCCTGAGCGATCTTGCGAACGAGATCCTGGAAAGCGTCGTTACGAGCAACGAAGTCGGTCTCGGAATTGACTTCAACAACAACAGCCTTGTTGCCGGAAGCTGCAACACCAACCAGACCTTCAGCAGCCGTACGGCCAGCCTTCTTGTCAGCCTTTGCCATGCCCTTGGCGCGCAGGTAATCAACAGCGGCTTCGATGTCGCCATTGGTTTCAGCAAGCGCTGCCTTGCAGTCCATCATGCCTGCGCCAGTCAGTTCGCGGAGTTCTTTAACCTGTGATGCGGAAATGCTCATTGTGTCGCCTTTCACGAAAGCGAAGGCACACCGAATGGGTGTGCCAACTTTTAACCAACGCTCATTGCGTCGGAACGAATGAAGTTATCCACCCGTCATGTGACGGATGGATGAAATTCATAAGCGCTGATTATGCGCCTGCAGCTGGAGCTTCGAGAGCTGGCTCAACAGGAGCTTCAGCCTGTGCACCAACGTCGATGCCAAGCGCGCCCTGCTGACGTGCAATGCCGTCAAGAGCAGCACGGGCAATCAGATCGCAATAAAGCGAAATAGCGCGTGCAGCATCGTCGTTCCCTGGGATCGGGAAGTCGATCTGGTCTGGGTTGCAGTTCGAATCGATAACAGCAACAACCGGAATGCCAAGACGCTTTGCTTCCTGGATAGCAATTGCTTCCTTGTTGGTGTCAACGATGAACATCAGATCAGGAACCGAACCCATGTCCTTGATGCCGCCAAGTGCGCGGTCGAGTTTTTCACGCTCGCGCTCGAGGTTCAGACGTTCCTTCTTGGTGAAGCCGTGTGCTTCGCCCGAGAGAATTTCGTCGAGCTTGCGCAGACGCTGGATCGAGTTCGAAATCGTCTTCCAGTTGGTCATCATGCCGCCCAGCCAGCGTGCATTAACGTAGTACTGAGCCGAACGGGCTGCTGCATCAGCAATGATGTCCGAAGCCTGGCGCTTGGTACCAACGAACAGAACGCGGCCACCACGAGCAACAGTGTCCGAAACGACCTTCAGCGCATTGTGCAGCAGAGGAACAGTCTGGGACAGGTCGAGAATGTGGATGTTGTTACGGTCGCCATAGATGTATGGGGCCATCTTCGGATTCCAGCGGTGTGTCTGGTGACCGAAGTGAACGCCAGCTTCCAGAAGCTGACGCATGCTGAATTCAGGCAATGCCATCTGTATTTTCCTTTTCCGGTTGAACCTCCACGGGCTGAGGCGATTGCTCGCCACCGGAGGCTGAAGCAGGATTTCTCCCTGCAAAAGCCCAATCCCGTGTGTGGAATAGGCGCGCTGTTAACTTATCGCGCCAATAAATGCAAGCCTTGTGACCATTATACCGCCAAAGACTGTATTAAAGCATCTCCAGAAAAGCGGGAACCGGCTTTCTGGAGATGCGGAGAACAAATAATTGGAGCGTCTCCAACCAATCTACCTTAACTGAATCCGCTCTAATAAACTTATTTGCAGCTCGCGCTTGGCTGCTTGTCATCATATACATCAAGCTTGACCAGTTTTCCGCGCATGGAAAAATCACCATAATCCATGGTTAGGTCGCGCGTAATGCCATTCCGGTATAGCTTGAAATTAATGCGATAAATCGGTAGCCCGTCCTGCTTTTCCTTGTCATCGAAATAGGAAATCGTCACCGGCCAGACATTGTCCTTCGTGAACTTGCCCATGGCTTTGGTTTCGTCGCTTTTGGCTTCCTGCTCCTTGCCGACAACAACGGTCGTTGCGACAACACGATCAGCATCTTCCGACGCATCGTATAATGACGTCTGGTAAAATCGTTCGCCAGCTTCCGCCTTGCCGATCAGCTCTTCCATATGAGTCGTCGGAAATTGTGTCGCCTTCAGATCGATATTGTCTTCTTTAGGTTTGGACAGGGCGACAACCGTTTTGCCGTCTTCAACCTTGGCATCGCCGCGCACTTCCTTGACCAGTTCCTTATCGACAAAAGTCTTGTTGACGAAACGGAAGTCCTTGCCGTTGCCGCTTTCAAAGGTTGTCGTTTGCTGATCGGTCACACGCTGCGGCTGCTCATCCATGTCGATGCGCGTCACGAAACGAAAATTCGTCGTATAGCCTTCGCAGGCTGAACCATTGAACTCATAGACCATACGGCCGGTCAGCCCACTGATCCCGGATTTCTCATCGGCACGATCCAACGTGAGATCATACACTGCGCGATGCGGAACCAACGTTACCGTCGAAGCAGCGGCGGCAATACCGACCGAGCTACCCCAAACGCAAGCCGCTGCTCCGCTTGCTGCAAATGCCATACTCAAAAAACGCATACATGAATCTCCCGATCTGTTGAGGAGCATGATAAAAAAACTCATGGCGGAAGCGAGGCAAAAAACGCACCCTCCCCAAAAGCTTCACCGATTCTATCCAATATATCGGGTGCGAAAGGCATTAAGTTAGTAAGGATTAATAGAATGACCGACACAATCGACAGCCGTCTTAAAAATCTGGGTATATCTTTGCCAGAAGCCGCAGCACCAGCTGCAAACTACGTGCCTTTCGCACAAACGGGCTCTCTGCTGCTTACATCGGGCCAGCTTCCGCTGGAAAATGGCAAACTCGTTCATACCGGCCAGATTGGCGATGTGCTCACAGTGGCACACGGTCAGGCCGCAGCGCGCGCATGTGCCGTCAATATATTGGCGCAAGCAAAGGCTGCACTTGGCGACCTGAACAACATCAAGCGGATCGTGAAAATCACCGTATTCGTTTCGTCGACCGCCGATTTTGTCGAACAGCATCTTGTTGCCAATGGCGCATCCGATCTGCTCGTCGCGGTCCTTGGCGACGCGGGCAAGCATGCGCGCTCGGCTGTCGGTGTTGCGAGCCTGCCGCTCAATGCTCCCGTTGAAATCGAAGCAATCATTGAGGTTGCCTAAATGTCTTCACCCGAATGGCTCAAAAAACAGCCGATTGCGCATCGCGGACTGCACGATCAAAACAAAGTGCGCTGGGAAAACACCCTATCGGCCTTTGATGCTGCTGCAAAAGCGGGCTTTGCAATCGAATGCGACGTACATCTCACCAAAGATGGCAGCGTCATCGTATTCCATGATGACGATCTCAAGCGCCTCACCGGACGAGACGGTCGCATCAGTGACCTGACACTCGCGGAGGCCACAGAGCTGCGTATTGGTGGCACTGGCGATCATGCACCGACACTACGCCAAATGCTTGATCTGGTCGCTGGTCGTGTGCCGCTTGTCATCGAGCTTAAAGGCATTGAAGGCCGTGACGATGGTCTGGTCGCCGCTGTCGCAAAGGAGCTCGCTTCCTATAAGGGAGAAGCTGCGATCATGTCCTTCGACCATCATCTGGTCCGTCTGTTTGCAAGCGACGCTCCGGGAATTCCCGGCGGACTGACTGCTGAAGGCACGCGAATCAAGGATTTTGAAGCACACTTCTCGATGCTCGCGCATCAGATTTCGTTCGTGTCTTACAATGTGCATCACCTGCCAAACCCGTTTGTCAGCTTTGTTCGCGAAAAGCTCAATCTTCCGGTCATCAGCTGGACGGTCCGCGACGCCGAGATGAAAAAGCACAGCGATCTCAACGTGGATCAGATTACCTTTGAAGGTTTCGATCCCCGGTCTTTGGTTGCCTGATAGGAAAATCCGGCGATGAGCGACGACGAAAGGCAGACAGAGCAAAGCTTCGTTCTTCGTGTCGTCGAAGGCATCGGCGATTTTTCGGAAGACGAATGGAACCACCTTGCCGGAACCTTCCGGCAAGGCGGAAACTACAATCCCTTTATTTCGCGCGCCTTTCTGAATGCGCTCGAACAATCCGGGTCCGTTTCACAGCAAGCGGGCTGGTTGCCACGATACCTGCGCCTTGAAGATGACAAGGGCTACCTAATAGGCGCTGTACCGAACTACCTCAAAGGGCATAGCCAGGGCGAATATGTCTTCGACCATGGCTGGGCTGATGCTTTTGAACGCGCTGGTGGACGCTACTACCCCAAGTTTCAGGCCTCAATTCCCTTCACACCCGCAACTGGGCCACGCTTACTCCATCACGCAGAGTTCGAACCCGATGCGGTTCAACTTGCTCTCGCAAACGGGCTACGCCAATTGACGGACCAGACCGGCGCTTCGTCTGCCCATGTGACCTTCGCGCCGAAAAGCGAAATTTCATCACTTGAAAGATCTGGCTTTCTGCATCGAACAGATCAGCAATTCCATTTTATAAACAATGGCTTTTCAGACTATGCTGACTTCCTAAATGAGCTTGTTTCGCGAAAACGGAAAGCACTCAAAAAAGAACGTCGCGATGCCTTGTCTGAAGGTATCGAAATCGACTGGTTGACCGGCAGCGATCTGACGGAATCGGTCTGGGACGATTTTTATGCGTTCTATGTCGATACGGGTAGCCGCAAGTGGGGGCGCCCTTATCTCAACCGTAAGTTTTTCTCACTGATTGGCGAGACGATGGCCGACGACATATTGCTCGTCATGGCCCGCCGCGACAGCCGCTATATTGCAGGCGCGATCAACTTTATTGGCAGCGACACACTTTATGGTCGCCACTGGGGGTGTATCGAGGATCACCCATATCTCCATTTTGAGGTCTGCTACCATCAGGCAATCGACTTTGCAATCGACAGGAAACTTCGTGTCGTTGAAGCCGGAGCGCAAGGTGAACATAAACTCGCCCGCGGGTATGTTCCGGTTACAACCCATTCCGCGCATTATATTGCGCATGAGGGTTTCCGCAGAGCAGTTAGCGATTATCTGGAGCACGAGCGCCGCGAGGTCGAACAGATACATGTAGGACTGGAAGAGCATTCGCCTTTCAAACACACATGAATGCCAACATAGATAGAATATTGAACTGGAGAGAATCGCATGTCCGCCACCTATGATGACAACAACATCTTCGCCAAAATCCTGCGCGGCGAAATTCCGTCAACACGCGTCTACGAAACAGATCATGTTGTGGCCTTCATGGATGTCATGCCACAGGGAACGGGCCACACGCTCGTTGTTCCCAAAGCGCCATCGCGTAATCTGCTGGATGCGGAGCCTGAAACGTTGGCTGAAGCGATACAGGCCGTGCAGAAGATCGCCAATGCGGTCAAGAAGGCGTTCAGCGCCGATGGTGTCACTGTCATTCAGTTCAATGAACCTGCAGCAGGCCAAACGGTTTACCATCTGCATTTTCACGTGATCCCACGTTTTGAAGGCGTAGAACTCAAGCCACATACCGGGAAAATGGAAGATGCAGCGATACTTTCAGAAAATGCTGAGAAAATCCGCGCAGCACTTTGATAAGAAACGGCTTTATAAGCTTAAAAGTCCAGTTATCAGCAGCACTTCGGCAACCAAGATGCCCACAAGCAGGCGCTTTCCTGCAATGAGATAGGCTGCAAAGCCAGCCGCAGCTGATCCAACCCGCAACCACATCGGGGAGTTTGCAAGCTCCCCGTTCGGGTACAGAATAAGTTGCGCGATCACGCCTGCGACAAGTGCTGTGGCGACACAGCGAACAAACACCAGCACTTCCGAATCTTCGCGTACTCGACCACCAACGATCACACCCATCACGCGAAAAATATAAGTCGGAAGCGCGCCTGCAAGCAGGATGAAGGTAAACGGCCACCACCAGTCGGAAAAACTACCCCAGTTCATTTGGCCACATCCTTGCTGGAATTACGTGACCGATGGAAAGCAAATGCAATCACCCCGCCCGCGACACCCGTCATCAACAAATCGTAACCTGGCGCGAACTGATGAAAAATCGGGAACAACACGATCCCCGAAACCATGGCAATCTGCCCTGCCCGCTCGCGAGCCGAACGCCAAAGCGATGTCAGAAAATACATCGGTGTGAGCATGAATAGTGCCGCAAACACCACCGGCGGAAATGACGCTGAAAGCAAATAAACCACCGCGACGACCAGCGCATTTGTGCCAACAAGGACCGTGCCAATTCCTGCAAAGTAGCTTGTACGCATATCGCGCGGAACGTTGCGCAATTCCTCCATTGCCATGACCCAGGCCGTAACTGCCACAAAATGGCAGAGCGCTGCGAGCGTGAGTTTTCGGGTCTTCGGCCCCTTCAGCTCTGGCAGAAGTGCGACAACCATTGGCATCAAACGAACCGAAGACAATCCGACGGCGAGTGCTGCCGCGGGGATCGAAGCACCAGCGCTGATTGCACCGATCAGAACCACTTTGGCCGGTAGCGCCCAGATGGTCAGCGTCATGAAAACTGCCTGCCCGACGGTTATGCCGCTTTCAATCGCCAATCCTGCAAAGCCAATGAAGGAGCTCATCAGCAATATTGCTGGTACGCTGATTATGCGACGCGTCCCACGAAAAAACCAACCCAAGGAGCTAGTTTGTTCGGCTGACTGATGCTTAGAACTGAGGGAGCGACTCGAAGACATATCTTAAAAATAGAACAGGGCGCAAAAAAGAGCACCTGCATTTAGCGCGATCTGTCCAATCAAAAGCACTTAAAATGAAAAAGGCCCTTCCAAAGAAGGGCCTTTCCGTAAAGTTTATTTCTTGCGCGGCACTTTAGGTACCGACGACTTTGCCGTCGTGGCTTTGGTTGCTGGCTTGGCCGAGACTTCTTCATCCTTGCCAGCCAATACCTTTTCCTTCTCGGCCTTTTTCGGTGCAGCTTTCTTGCGCTGTGGAAGCTTCTTCTCCGGAGGAATATCCTTCTTAGGCTTCACAGGCTTATCAGCGACACTTTCAAGCACGAGATCGGTCTTGCCGTCGTCCTTGGTCGTTACATCAACACGAACCATTCCACCATGCTTGAGCTTGCCAAATAGCACTTCATTAGCCAACGGCTTCTTGATGTGCTCCTGGATAACACGAGCCAGAGGACGTGCGCCCATACGTTCGTCATAACCCTTGTCCGCAAGCCAGGCGATCGCAGATTCGGTTAGCTCAAAAGTAACACCACGTTCTGCAAGCTGGGCCTCAAGCTGAAGCACAAATTTCTGCACAACCTGATGAATGACCGGAACAGGCAGCGGGCCGAATGGCACAATTGCATCGAGACGGTTGCGGAATTCCGGCGTAAACAGCCGGTTGATCGCTTCCATATCGTCGCCTTCGCGTCGCGTCGAACCAAATCCAATCGCGGCCTTTGCCATATCAGCAGCACCGGCATTGGTGGTCATGATCAGAATGACGTTGCGAAAGTCGATCTTCTTGCCGTTGTGATCGGTCAACGAACCATGATCCATAACCTGCAACAGAATATTGTAAAGGTCTGGATGTGCCTTCTCGATCTCATCGAGCAGCAACACGCAATGCGGATGCTGATCGACGCCATCAGTCAGAAGACCTCCTTGATCGAAGCCGACATAGCCGGGAGGCGCACCGATCAAACGCGATACGGTGTGGCGTTCCATATACTCGGACATGTCGAATCGAAGCAGTTCCACGCCCAGCGAAGACGCAAGCTGCTTGGCAACTTCTGTCTTACCGACACCTGTCGGGCCGGAGAACAGATAGGAACCAATTGGCTTATCCGGCTCACGCAAGCCTGCACGAGCAAGCTTGATGGCAGCCGAAAGCGCTTCAATTGCCAGATCCTGACCATAGACGACGCGCTTGAGTTCCGCATCAAGATGCGAAAGCACAACCTCATCATCCTTGGAAACCGATTTGGGTGGAATCCGAGCCATGGTGGCAATGGTTGCTTCGATTTCCTTGACGCCGATTGTCTTCTTTCGTTTGTTTTCCGGCAGAAGCATCTGGCTTGCACCAGTTTCATCGATCACGTCGATGGCTTTGTCCGGCAACTTGCGGTCAGAGATGTAGCGTGCAGAAAGCTCCACCGCAGACTTGATGGCATCACCCGTATATTTGACTTTATGGAAGTCTTCAAAATACGGTTTCAAACCCTTCATGATTTCAATGGCATCCGGGATCGACGGCTCATTGACGTCAATCTTCTGGAAACGACGAACCAGTGCCCGGTCTTTCTCGAAGAACTGACGATATTCCTTATAGGTGGTCGAACCGATGCAACGGATTGCGCCGGAAGACAGAGCAGGCTTCAGCAAGTTCGATGCATCCATTGCACCGCCCGACGTGGCGCCTGCGCCAATCACCGTATGAATTTCGTCAATAAACAGAACCGCTCCCGGATAATCTTCGAGCTCTTTCACAACCTGTTTCAAGCGCTCTTCGAAATCGCCGCGATAGCGGGTCCCTGCAAGCAACGTACCCATGTCGAGCGAAAAAATTGTGGCATCAGCGAGTGCTTCAGGCACTTCGCCCTCAACGATACGCTTGGCCAGACCTTCGGCAATCGCAGTCTTACCGACCCCAGGATCACCCACGTAGAGTGGGTTGTTCTTGGACCGACGGCAAAGAACCTGAATAGTGCGGCTGATTTCACTGTCACGACCAATCAGCGGATCGATACGCCCGGATTTGGCTTTTTCATTTAGATTGACGCAATAGGCAGAAAGAGCATCCTGCTTTTTCTTTGTGCCTTCTTCCGGCTCTACGCTTGTGCGTTCTTCGCTGGCGCTTTCCGCACCGCGCGGCGTGCGTGGCTCGCTACTCTGTGTACGCTTCGAAATGCCGTGCGAAATATAATTGACGGCATCATAACGCGTCATCTGCTGTTCCTGGAGGAAGTAAGCAGCATGGCTTTCACGCTCCGCGAAAATGGCAACGAGCACATTGGCGCCCGTCACTTCCTCACGGTTTGAAGATTGGACGTGGATAACTGCGCGCTGAATCACGCGCTGGAAAGCGGCCGTAGGTTTGGAATCCTCATCATAGCCGGTGACGAGATTATCCAGTTCACGGTCGATGTAATCTGTAACTATCCGTTTGAGGTGCTCCAGATCGACGTTACAGGCGCGCATCACTGCGCCTGCATCCTGATCGTCGATCAGGGCAAGCAAAAGGTGTTCGAGCGTCGCATACTCGTGATGCCGCTCGTTCGCGATGGTAAGCGCTTGATGCAGCGCCCTTTCAAGGCTGGGAGAAAACGATGGCATATGACCTCACTTTTTCTCCATTACACATTGTAATGGATGCTGGTTTTGGCGGGCAAAATCCATGACCTGACTAACCTTGGTCTCAGCAACTTCGTATGTAAATACGCCGCACTCGCCGACACCGTGGTTATGAACATGCAACATTATACGCGTCGCATCGTCCATGTTCTTTTGAAAAAAACGTTGCAGGACATGAATGACAAACTCCATGGGAGTATAGTCATCATTGAGAAGCAGGACGCGATAGAGGCTTGGCTTCTTTGTTTTCGGCTGCGTACGCGTGACCACCACGGTACCGTTATCCGGTCCGTTCCCGCCGTTGGTCTTGCTCTGCATGACTGGATTAGAATGCCGCATGGAAACTATCACCCAATGCCCAGTTCCTGGCCCAGACATCTGGACCTTACTATCTGCCTGCTTGCCCATATATGTAGGGCGTCATGCGGTGATTTTAAGCCCTTCGACGACACTTGCAACCGAGACTTATTGCAAGCTGCAGCATTGGCACAATTATCTCGATAAGTTTATCGGGAAATTCCAGTCCCCGAAAGGCAAACCATGTCGGTTCAGCGGAATTCACGGCTCAGCCGAAAAATCTGACAGGCAATTTTTTTCAAATTTTATGAATAAGTCGGTTACCATAAACGGATTGGTAACGCTGATGACAGTAAGGTCACGGAATTAGATTGCTGTGTGCCCTTTGCGCCGCAGTTCAAAAAAACCGGGATACAGGCAGGTCATCATCGTGCGTACCGCATTCAGTAAAGTCGCATACGCCTTGAAAAGAGCGGCGCAAGCCACCCTTCTTCTCGCTGTCGTAACAGGCTGTTCCACAGCCTCTACAACAGTGCCAGCCGTTGCAGCTAGCGATCGGTATGCCGCGATCGTGATTGACGCGAACACAGGTAAAACGCTGTTTGCATCCAATGCAGACGCAAAGCGGTATCCCGCGTCGCTCACCAAGATGATGACCATGTATATGCTTTTTGAAGCAATGAAATCCGGTCGCATCAACAAAGATACCCGCATTCCGATCTCCGCCTATGCTGCCGCACGTCCTCCGACAAAGATCGGCTTCAAGCCGGGTCAGAGCATTCGCGTTGAAGATGCTATCCTTGCCATGGTGACAAAGTCTGCCAATGACGTTGCCACGGCATCCGGCGAATTCCTCGGTGGTTCTGAAGAACGTTTCGCCCAGATGATGACGACCAAAGCCCGTCGTCTTGGCATGAGCAACACCACATTCCGCAACGCATCTGGCCTGCCAAACATGTCCCAGCAGACCACAGCCCGCGACATGGCAATCCTCAGCATTGCGCTTCGTCAGCATTTCCCGCAGGAATTCTCATATTTCTCGCGCCGCAATTTCGTATTCCGTGGTCAGACAATCAACGGTCACAACCGTTTGCTCGGCCGCGTTGAAGGTGTTGACGGCATCAAGACCGGTTACACCAATGCATCCGGCTACAACCTTGCCTCTTCGGTCAATCTCGATGGCCGTCGTCTGGTTGCGGTTGTCATGGGTGGTAACACTGGCGCAAGCCGTGACGCCCACATGACCCAGCTAATCCGCAAGTATCTGCCTGCAGCCACGCGTGGCCGTGTTTCCGAACCACTCGTCGCAATGCGCGGTGAAGTTCCACAGGTCGTTGCATCTGTCGATCTTCCAAAGGCACGTAATGCGCCGGTTCCGGTTGCACGTCAGATCAATGAAGTTGCTGACGTCATCAACAACGAAAGCGGTGAAGGCGACGTCGATCAGCCACAGGTTCTGGCTCTCGCAGCACCAACGCAGCGTCCAGCAGCAATGGCAGCGCAAGCAGCGGTTCGCCCCACGCCAAAGGCAGCGGTTCCTGCCGCACCGGCTCACGACATTGATCCCGTTACGACTGCATCGGCCCCTGCAAGCGGTGGCTGGGCAATCCAGGTCGGCTCGCTTCCAAGTGAAGGTCAGGCACGCGACATGCTCGCCAAAGCTTCGGCTTCGGTTGGTGGTTCGTTGCGCTCTGCATCGCCTTATACAGAAACCTTCACCAAGGGCAGCTCCACTTTCTACCGTGCACGCTTTGTTGGCTTCTCCTCGAAGCAGGCTGCATGGGATGCATGCGCATCACTGAAAAAGAAGAACTTTGGCTGCTACGCAGTCGCAAACTAAAAGCATTTCCAGCAAAAGCGCGAAGCCGCTTTGCATGGGACGATGCGACAAGAGAACAATCCGAACGCAGGAGGGATACCTCTCTTGCACCGCTTTAAACCCGAAATTTGTATTGCGTAGAGGGTTTCGAGATGTCGAATATGAATGAACCAATCGGACAATATGCCCTGAAGTCCAGTACATGGGCCGAACAGGCACCTCGTCCCTCAGGTCTGGGTTCCCTGTTTTCTGTTCAGGTTTTGAAGCAGGCGGCGATTCGCATTGCGGACGTGCGTCACGGCAAAGGTTTCCATACCCGCGATCTGGTTGGATTACTGGTAAGCCATGCCGCTCGCAACCGCCGCATGATGCAGCCGCGCACAATGATGCGTATGACCTTACCGGTCACATCAGACAAAGTTTCAGTACGTCTCACCATCGAAAGCTGAGGACGTTACAAGCTAAAACAAATAGGCCTGCCTTTTATGGCGGGCCTATTTCATTTCTGAAATGCTTTTAGATAAATGCTTAGAGCAGCCCCAGTGCTGCAAGCTCCTGCCGCAGCTCGGACGGCAAAGCTGCCCTACCCGATTTTCCAGCAGCTTCATCCAGCGGAACCTCATTTTCAGCGAGATAGCGCCAGCCCTGAAACGCACGCCGCGGCTGCCATTGGGTCGAGTGGATCTTTGGCTCGAGCATAAGATGACAGCGGTTAATACCCTGCTCATCGGTAAAAGGGCGGATATCCAGCAGGCGCTGACGGCATTGCACATTGCCCTTGATCACCCAGTAGAGCGAACCACCTTCCAGTAGTTCATCGACACGCTTGGGAACCATTCGTGTGGTGTGAAACTGTTCTGGAACGAGCCCGGCAGCACGCTGCTCGGCCAGCCTGAAATCAATCCAGGCCGCGAGATCTTCGATGCTGTCGCAGCCGACGCAGAGTTTGACGAGATTAAGTGCCATGGAGCTGATTTAGCCAAGCTGAATAAGAGCTTCAAGTGATAAGAACGTTATCCTCAGCAGGCAACCACATTGACAGCCAAACCGCCTTGACTGGTTTCCTTGTAACGTTCGCTCATATCATGACCTGTCTGACGCATGGTTTCGATACAAGCATCAAGCGGCACAAAATGCTGACCATCGCCTTTAACTGCCAACGATGCAGCAGTGACAGCTTTAACAGCGCCCAGCGCATTGCGCTCTATGCAAGGAACCTGAACAAGCCCGCCCACAGGATCGCAGGTCATGCCAAGATGATGCTCAAGAGCGATTTCAGCAGCATTCTCGATCTGCTCCGGAGAACCACCAAGAACGGCTGCAAGACCGGCTGCTGCCATAGCCGACGCCGAACCGACCTCACCCTGACAACCGACTTCTGCGCCCGAAATAGACGCATTGTGCTTGATCACACCACCGATAGCCGCAGACGTCAGCAGAAAATCGCGAATGCCCTTCTCATCGGCATCGTCATGGAAATGCAAATAATAACGCAGAACCGCAGGCACAACGCCCGCTGCACCATTGGTCGGTGCAGTCACAACACGACCACCTGACGCATTCTCTTCATTGACCGCCATCGCATATACAGACAGCCAGTCATTGGCGAGCAACGGATTGACCTTGTTGTTGCGCCAATCGTCTTCCAGCCGTTCAAAAAGCTGGCGGGCGCGGCGGCGAACTTTCAAACCGCCCGGCATGATACCATCGCGGCTCAATCCACGCTCGATGCAGCCACGCATTGCACCCCAGATACGATCCAGACCTTCATCCAGATCAAGGCAAGACATATGGCATTCTTCATTGGCGCGCTTCATGTCAGCTATCGAAAGGCCGCTCGCGCGCGCCATCTCCAGCATTTCAGCAGCATTGTTGAATGGATAAGGCACATCAGCCGTTTCCTCGCGCTTTCCGCCACTGGTCTGCACACGGCTCATTTCTTCTGCTGTGACAACAAAACCACCACCAATCGAAAAGTAGACGCGGCGGAGCAACAGGCGGTCACTACGATCATAAGCCTCGAAAGCCATGCCATTGGCATGACCTGGCAAAGGTGTTTTACGATCAAGAACCAGATCCGTGCTGGGATCAAACTGATAAGCCGGATGACCGGCAGGCTGCACAGTCTTCGCGCGTGAAACCTTTTCGACTTCGCTGTCCATGATATCGGGATCGATCGAATCAGGTGTGTAGCCACAAAGACCAAGAACCACGGCGCGATCTGTCGCGTGTCCAACGCCGGTATACGCGAGCGAGCCATGAAGGCTGGCCTTTAGTCGATAAACCTTGGCATTGGCTGGCTTCGGCCAATTGTCGCTGATCAGCTCATCGAGAAACATGTGAGCGGCCGTCATCGGGCCCATCGTGTGTGAACTCGAAGGCCCAATGCCAATCTTGTAGAGATCGAATACCGACAGAAACATTCTACACCTATTCCGACCCACAAATGGGTAGTGCAATCTACTGTATCGGCCCAAAAATCAGAATCGATTTTTGGATAGCACGATGCGTGATTCAACAGTTAAGAGCGTCCTTTGTGCGCCCTACAAGGTGCGCGACGCTCTAACATGCATGTGCTCATCAGACACACGCAATAATATTACACCATTATCAGATAGTGTAGGAGAGGAGCAACGCCAACAGAATGCCGAAATGCGGCATTAAATTTCCGGTTTACGCAATACCACAGCACGTCGCGTTCTTGTGCGAATGCAAACGTCTGTTCTGTCGATGTTCAATGGGAAGCTCGATCCGAAAAGCTATTCAACTTTTCAAAAACTATCACGCCCGTATCAAGCGGAGAAAAGGTAGGCCATGAGAATGATGGTAGCGAGGCCAACGACTGCCCAGAGCGTAACGCCCCAGCAGGATTTTTGAACGGTTTCGTCCATGGAGATTTTTTACAACCTTGTTGTGCAACTCTTATAATCAGCGTCCTTCACAACGCTGTTACCGGAGATATAATCCTGAAGCCGATGAAACGCAACTGTGAAAAATGGCAGAAATGCGGCGCTTTTACCCGCCTTGCTTCACGGCGTTTCAAAAACTGTTTTAGTATCAGAACCTTAACAACACGTATGCTTAACAAAAGCTTTAAAGTCACGGCAGAAATGCGGCATCAGGGTTGAGGCAACAGCATATCTGTCTTACCGGTTAGCCAGTATGCAGTCAGCCCCACCCACTCGCGCATTGCCACACTAAAACGAGACAAGGCCTCATTTGGCGATTCGAGATAGAGAGAAAAACTCTCTTTTGCCGGTGTCTTGTAATCGACCGGCCAAGCAACGACATCGAAACCGGCCTTGCGGAAACATCCGATCGAACGCGGCATGTGATATGCCGATGTCACAAGAAGCCATGTTTCGCCGGGCTTTGGCTGTGCCAGTGTCTTTGAAAACTCGGCATTCTCTACCGTATTGCGTGACTTGTTCTCGAAAATGAAGCGGTCCCCCGAGAAACCGAGATCAGCCAGCATCCGGCGTGTGCTATCAGCTTCGGGCACAGCTTCTTCAAAAAAAGCACCGTCTCCGCCCGATACAATAACCTTTGCATCAGGGTATAACCGGGCAAGTCGCATTGTTTCGAATATACGGTCGGCAGCGCTATTGAGCTCAAATCCCGGTCTACCAGCGTTGATATCCCCGTTCATGTAACCGCCCAACACCACGATACCGTCGATACGTTGCGGCAGCTCTGCCTGTTTAGGAAAGCGATCTTCCAGCGGGGCGAGAAGCACAGAACCAAGCGTTGTGTACGCACTGATAAACAAGACAACAGCGCCAATAACTAGCGTTGCGAGGCCAAGTTTTCTAAACCCTGCCCAAATCAATAAAAGTGTGAGCAGCAGAAATACGAAGATGATGGTCAGAGGCTGGAAAAACAGCCAGAATAGCTTTGAAACACTGAAAAACAACACAATCTCCGCCGACAAACTTCACAGTTCAATCCAATCCGAACGAATCCGATTCTCTGACATACTATAGCCGTGCAATCGCATGTGATAAAAACCTGCCTGACTCGAATTTCCAATGCCCAGGACGTGATATGCAGAGCAACGTTGAGATGACTGGTACGCCCTCACGCCGTCCGCGGCTGGAGCGCATCGATATAGCGCGTGGTCTAGCGCTCATTGCGATGGCGATCTATCATTTCGGCTGGGACCTTGAGTTTTTCGGCTATATGGCGCCAGCCACCACCGCGCATGGTGGATGGAAACTCTTTGCCCGCTGCATCGCATCAAGCTTCCTGTTTCTGGTAGGTTTTAGCCTCGTTCTCGCACATGGCCGCGCCATTCGCTGGAATGCTGTAGGAAAACGTCTGTTGCAGATAGTGGCAGCAGCGGCTGTGATTTCAGCGGTAACATATTATATGTCGCCGGATAGCTTCATTTTCTTCGGTATTTTGCACCAAATTGCGCTGGCAAGTGTGCTTGGCCTGCTGTTCCTGCGCCTGCCTGCCGTTGTAACTCTCATAGTCGCAGCCTTTGTCATTACAGCGCCGCTTTACGCACAGTCTGATATTTTCAACCAGATGTGGCTTGCCTGGGTCGGACTTTCAACAGTCCCACCACGTTCCAATGATTATGTACCACTGTTTCCATGGTTTGGCGCTGTTTTGCTTGGTATTGCGGCGGCGCGCATCTTCGAGCGCTTCAACTGGCTGTCAGTGCTTTCAGGCGGAATAACACCGCGTTTTCTGCAAAAACCACTGACTTTCATCGGTCGCCATAGCCTCGCATTCTATCTGATCCACCAGCCGGTGTTGATCGGGTTGGTCTTTATCTTTTCTCAGATCATGCCACCTCCACGACCAGCGCCGCGTGAAGCGTTCACACAATCCTGCGTATCATCCTGCATGCAGAATGGCAGCGACGCGCTCTGTGCTCAGTTTTGTGGTTGCGTTGTCAGTGAACTCGACAAGGCAAAGCTGTTTGACGATGTCTTCAGCGGAAAAGCTGACCAGAACAACAACAGCACAGTTCTGAAAATCGCGGAAATCTGCTCACCTGTGCCAGATAGCCAGCCTTAGAAGGCATTTCGTTCTGATTTTATCAGATCTGCGCTTAAATTCTTTGCTGTATCGCGCACCTTTCCCGAAAACCGTTTCACACTTTTCGGGATGTGCTTTAAATCAGGTGGAAACACCAAGTTCTGCCAAACGCTCAATGCAGGCTTCTTCCACCTGATCAAGCTCGGCAAGCGTCTCATCAATATCACGACGCTTCTGCCGAAGATCGCCTCGTTTTTCCTCAACGCGCTTCATCAGTAACTTGAGCTGGCCAGTTTCACCCGGTGGCTCACGATACATCTGCACGATTTCATGGATCTCGGCGATCGAGAACCCAAGGCGCTTTCCGCGCATGATTTGCTTGAGAAGATGCCGATCAGACGGCCTGAACAAGCGCGTGCGACCACGCCGTACAGGCGCTATCAACCCCTCATCCTCATAAAAACGCAGTGTCCGGGTTGATATCCCGAATTCCCGCGTCAGCTCCGTGATCGTATAATATTCGCGCACTACGACATCCCAGTCTTGCAATATGCAGGCAAATGTTGTGCAACCGCCTTTACGTAAAAGTCAATATTAAACCGTCACATTCGCTAATATTGCCTATAAGTAGCCACCACATTTATCACACAGCCTTGCCATCATAGTGCCGCTCATGCGTTATGAAGTGACAACAGGATTGGTAACTGACAGCGATTCATGCGGCGTTCTATAAAATATACCCTTATTGGACTGGTTATTGTTGCGCTTGCCGGTGCAGCACCTTTTGCGGTTGAACCTGTTGTCCAAAAGATCGGCGAAGGTTCGATCCGTCAGTTGGCGAGAGATGGCAACTTCTGCACAACGGGTGATTGCGAAGAAGGCATAAACTATGCCATTGGCTTCCTCGAAACCAATTATGGTCTCTCTCCGGAGAACGTTAAATGGTGTATGGGTGTCGATGTTATCGCACATTATGAATTGCCATTTGGCAATGAATTGAAAAAGACGATAACTGATCGGATGTATCAGCGTTGCGGCGATCCTAATCAGGACGAACCTGTCGGAAATTACACGGCAGAATAGAAGGCCCTTTGTTTAATGACGCGACTTTTGCGCCTTGCCGCGTGGCTGGTTCTGGCAATAATTCTTATCGTGACGATAAGCCCGATCCAATTTCGACCCATTACCGGTGAACCGGCTGATGTTGAACGTTTCGCAGCCTTTGTTCTTGTCGGTTTTCTGTTTGCGCTCGCCTATCCACGCCACTGGATCGCCGTGTTGTTATTGACTGTCGGATGCGCAGGCATGTTTGAGTTGCTTCAACGCTTAGCTCCGGGTCGTCATGGAGAATTCGCAGACTTTGTCTTCAAAGCAGTGGGTGCAATCGGTGGCGTTTTTATCGGCCGTGGCCTTAGCCTTCTGCCGTTCTTTTCAAAAAAGACCGGAAGCTAACGCCCGACCTTCTGTTTTCCCCATTGGAACCAAACCGATGCATGAGCGTTTTATCAGCATCAATTCCAACGGAGGTTTGAAATGGCCGATAACAAAACAGCTAACGACGTTCAGCAGGCTCTGGAACAACAGGTTTCTGAATTGCGCGGTGAGCTGAAACGTCTGTCAAAGTCTTTGGCATCACGCACAAGCGACTTTAGAGATACCGCCGAAGACGCTCTGGATGATGCATCCGGTCGGTTCCGACATGCAGCGCAGGCAGTCCGTGAACGCGGTCAGGCAGTGGCAGAAACGGTTAAGGAAAATCCCGGCACAGCAACGACCCTATTTGGTACTGCTGGCATCTTGGGCATCTTGATCGGTGTAGCGATTGGCTGCGCTTTATCTGATCGCCGCTAATTCAGATAAGACTCCTCCTAACTAACCCGCGCTCCACAGCGCGGGTTTTCTTATGGGCTTTACCCACGACATCAACGCTGCTAATCGGAGCCATTGGCTATCTGCCACCGGTCGCAGCCTACCCGGTTAAAACAAGGACAACCGCGTGATATGCACGCGTGAAGACTGCACCGTGGCTTTCATAAAGGCACGCAAATGTCTGAAAAGACGATATATTCCGATTTAAAGCAGCTTGGATCAACCGCGGCAGTTCCACAATCACCTGAAGAGGCTGTTCTTGAACGCGTTGCAAATCCGCAAGCAGGAACACCCTATTGTGTTCGCTTCACAGCGCCTGAATTCACCTCGCTCTGCCCCATGACCGGACAGCCAGACTTCGCACATCTGATGATCGATTATGTGCCCGGAGAATGGCTGGTTGAAAGCAAATCGCTCAAACTTTTCCTGTTTTCTTTCCGCAATCATGGTGCGTTTCATGAAGACTGCACAGTGACAATCGGAAAGCGTCTGGTTGAACTTCTAAAGCCTGAGTGGTTGCGCATTGGCGGCTACTGGTATCCGCGCGGTGGGATCCCGATTGATGTGTTTTATCAAACGGGCGCAGCACCTCAGAATGTTTGGATTCCTGAACAGTCAGTACCCAATTATCGCGGTCGCGGTTGATTACAAATATCTGTATCTAAAGCGCGTCCAAATAGGTGTGAAACAGTTTTCGGAGAAGTTGCGCGTAAAGACAAATAATTAGAGCGGTTCAACACCTCGTTTTAATCGGAACCGCTCTATTGCCGCTATGCACCGCGATGCCTATTATTGGCATCAATATTGAAACCGGAAACACTTCAGATGACTAAAGTTTTCCTATTGATTTCGCTGGCTGTTCTTTCCGGCTGCGGTGCTGGAAAAGCGGCAATGGATGCGGGCAAAGGGTTCGACCGATTCGCTTGCGCATCGCGCAATTTCAAGGGCGAACCGCCCTGCCCGCAGCCTGATACTCCAAACCAGACACCATAACCCGGAAAGAGGCAGCCATGGCCATTCAACCCCAAGACGTTCTCGAATTCTGGTTCTCCGCAAAGATGCGGGAAAACTGGTTCACCAAGAGCGACGAAATCGATGCGGAAATTCGCGAAAAGTTTTTGGCTGCTTATGAAGACGCGCGCGCTGACAAGCTCGAAGACTGGAAACAACTGCCGGAAAGCGCACTCGCGCTGACCATTCTGTTCGATCAGTTTCCACGCAATATGTTCCGTGGCTCTCCGCGCTCATTTGAAAGCGATGGCCTTGCACGTGATGTGGCAGCACAAGCGCTCGACCACGATTTCGATCGCAAACTGTCCGCTGAACAGCGGCAGTTTTTCTATCTGCCTTTCATGCATAGCGAACACCTGAGTGATCAGAAGCGCTGTGTCGATCTTTACGAAAAGCTGGGCGACGAATCCTCACTCGGCTTTGCGCGTCAGCATCACGACATTATCGAACGCTTCGGCCGCTTCCCGCACCGCAATAAGGTGCTGGGGCGCGACACCACGCACGATGAAGCCGAATTCCTCAAGGAACATGCAGGCTTTTGATTTCATAAAAGCTTGTAGGGCAGAATACCACGGCGGTCATGATCGACCGATATGCGGCTTTTGAGTGGTGGGACAGCGCGCTGAACACATTCAGCGCGTTCGCATATGCGGCAAGAAACACCTATTGGGTCAAAAGCAGAGCGCGTGGCGATATCGAGCCCATCGGCATAGACAAAGTCCTGCGCATGAGTCACCTCGCAGCCAAGTGCTATGGCATAGCGGCGCTGTGGGGCATTGAAACCGCCTTCGCTCTTCGTGAGTTCTGTCGCGACACAAAGATAGCGCGCACCGTCCGGCGTTTCCGCAAGCTGCCGGATAATACGCCCCGGCGTTTCAAACGCCTGATGCACATTCCACAGCGGACAAGCCGCACCATAACGCGCGAATTGCAGCTTTGCCGCACTGTGGCGCTTGGTGATGTTTCCTGCCCGATCGATGCGCGCAAAAAACACCGGCACACCGCGTTGGCCCGATCTCTGCAAGGTGCTTAAACGGTGCGCGACCTGTTCAAGGCTTGCGCCGAAACGCGACGCCAGCAATTCCAGATCATGCCGCAGCTCTTTCGCTGCAGACAAAAAGTTCTGATAAGGCAGCATCAGCGCGCCAGCAAAATAATTGCGTAGTCCAATTTTGCAAATTTCGACAGCTTCTGTTGAGCGAAAATCTGCACGCTTCGCAATTGCTGTGACCGTTTCCTCCATTTCCAGTTCTGCAATCTGAAATGCGATCTGAAAATTTCGTGTTGAAGCGGGCGAATAAGGATTGAGGTAGAGAATGCGGGTTTCAGGGTTGAAACGACGCAGAATTGCCTCATCCGGATCAGCGCGTGCGACGCGCACCCGGTGATGACTTTCCATATATTGCGGCAGCGCCAAGCCAATATCCCGCGCTGGAATGTCGAGCTTCTCAGCAAGCTTTTCTGCGGCAATATCAATCTCATGGACGTAATTGTCGATAAAATGGAAAAAGTCGCGCACTTCTTCATAAGGTGCTGGCTCGGCGACTGACGGCGCGCGCCCAAGCTGATTATCGAGGCTTGCCAATTGCTCGCTGTTGCGCCGATAGGCCTGATGACAAGCGATCAGCGCATGCGCCAGTCCCGGCGCATTCTGCGTGATCAGCTTCAGTTCCTGCAAATTTGGCTTGTAATTATCAAAGACAGGATCAGCCAAGGCTTCTGATACAGCGGATAACAAACGATCATCATCGCCCAGTGAAATCGCACCAATGTCGATCTGGTAGTTCTCGGCGAGCGCCAGCAAAACAGCAGCTGAAACCGGCCGCTGATTGTTCTCGATCTGGTTCAGATAACTCGTTGAAATACCTAAGCGTTCAGCAAAACCGGACTGGGTTGTCCGATGCTGCTCGCGTATCTCACGGATCTTTCTGCCAACGTAAAGTTTTCTCGGTGCCATGTTTGCAAATTCGCATTTCGCTATTTGCAAATTTATAAATTACACAGCCACACCTTTTCAAGCTTTCAGAATGCGGCATACTGGCTCTAATCATTGAGACAACAACCCGCAATTTCATAGCTTTCCAAAGGCATAGCGAATGCAGGAACTTCTCCAACAACTTGAAGCACGTCGCACGGAAGCGCGCCTTGGCGGCGGGCAAAAACGCATTGATGCCCAGCACGGCAAAGGCAAGCTCACTGCCCGCGAAAGACTGGAAGTGCTGCTCGACGAGGGATCGTTCGAGGAGTTTGATATGTATGTCACGCATCGCTGCACCGACTTCGGCATGGAGAAGCAGAAAATCGCGGGCGATGGCGTCGTTACCGGTTGGGGCACGATCAATGGCCGGCAAGTCTATGTGTTCAGTCAGGACTTCACCGTTCTTGGCGGTTCGCTGTCCGAAACCCATGCGCAGAAAATCTGCAAGATCATGGATATGGCGATACAGAACGGCGCGCCGGTGATCGGCCTCAATGATTCTGGTGGCGCACGTATTCAGGAAGGCGTGGCATCGCTCGCGGGCTATGCTGACGTCTTCAAGCGCAATGCCGATGCTTCAGGCGTTATTCCGCAGATTTCCGTCATCATGGGACCATGTGCCGGTGGCGCGGTTTATTCTCCAGCCATGACCGACTTCATTTTCATGGTGCGCGACTCATCTTACATGTTCGTGACGGGGCCGGATGTGGTCAAAACCGTCACCAATGAGATTGTGACGGCGGAAGAACTTGGTGGCGCACGCACGCATACGCAGAAATCCTCTGTTGCCGATGGCGCTTATGAAAACGATATCGAGACGCTCGAACAAGTGCGTCTTCTGTTCGATTTCCTGCCGCTCAACAATCGCGAAAAATCGCCTACCCGCCCTTTCCACGACGATCCCGCGCGCCTCGAAATGCGGCTCGACACGCTGATCCCCGATAGCGCCAATAAGCCCTACGATATGAAGGAGCTCATCCTTGCGCTGGCGGATGAAGGCGACTTCTTCGAAATTCAGGAAGCTTTTGCCAAGAATATCATCACCGGCTTCATTCGCATGGAGGGTAAGACCATTGGTGTCGTCGCCAATCAACCGATGGTGCTGGCTGGTTGCCTTGATATCGATTCGTCGCGCAAAGCTGCACGCTTCGTGCGCTTTTGCGATGCTTTCAACATTCCGATCCTGACACTTGTCGATGTTCCGGGCTTTTTGCCCGGTACAGCGCAGGAATATGGCGGCGTGATCAAGCATGGTGCGAAACTATTGTTTGCATATAGCCAGGCCACCGTTCCGATGGTGACACTCATCACCCGTAAAGCCTATGGCGGCGCTTATGACGTGATGGCTTCCAAACATATCGGCGCAGACATGAATTATGCATGGCCCACCGCCGAGATTGCCGTCATGGGTGCCAAGGGTGCCACCGAAATCCTTTATCGCTCCGAACTTGGTGACACTGAAAAGATTGCAGCCCGAACGAAGGAATATGAGGAGCGTTTTGCCAATCCTTTCGTTGCGGCTGAACGCGGCTTCATTGATGAGGTCATCATGCCGCATTCATCCCGCCGCCGCATCGCCCGCGCTTTCTCTGCTCTGCGTAACAAGAGCCAGAACACGCCCTGGAAAAAACACGACACAATTCCGCTTTGATAGCGATGAGTGGGAACAAAATGATAAAGAAAATCCTCATTGCCAATCGCGGCGAAATCGCTTGCCGGGTTATCAAAACGGCAAAGAAAATGGGCATTGCTACGGTCGCGGTCTATTCCGACGCCGACCGAAATGCGCTGCATGTAAAAATGGCTGACGAAGCGGTGCATATTGGACCCGCGCCCTCGAATCAGTCCTATATCGTCATTGATAAAATACTTGCCGCAATCAAAGAAACGGGGGCTGATGCCGTACACCCCGGCTATGGCTTTCTGTCGGAAAATTCACGCTTCGCCGAGGCATTGAAAGCGGCCAATGTTACCTTCATCGGCCCGCCAGTAAACGCCATCGAGGCTATGGGTGACAAAATCACCTCAAAGAAACTCGCAGCCCGGGCGGGTGTCTCCACCGTCCCCGGCCATATGGGGCTAATCGAAGACGCCGATGAGGCGGTCCAAATCGCAAGCAAAGTCGGCTATCCGGTGATGATCAAGGCCTCTGCTGGCGGCGGCGGCAAGGGTATGCGCATTGCATGGAACGACGAAGAAGCCCGCGAAGGCTTCCAGCTCTCGCGCAATGAAGCCAAGTCTTCCTTCGGCGATGACCGCATCTTTATAGAAAAATTTGTCACTCAGCCGCGCCATATCGAAATTCAGGTTCTTGGCGATCAACACGGCAACGTCATCTATCTGGGCGAACGCGAATGCTCCATCCAGCGCCGCAATCAAAAGGTCATTGAGGAAGCACCTTCGCCTTTCCTCGATGAAGCAACCCGAAAAGCCATGGGCGAACAGGCTGTCGCGCTTTCCAAAGCGGTTGGCTATTACTCAGCGGGCACCGTAGAGTTCATCGTCGATGGCGACCGCAATTTCTATTTCCTCGAAATGAATACGCGCCTGCAGGTTGAACATCCGGTTACAGAACTCATCACCGGCATTGATCTGGTTGAAGAAATGATACGCGTTGCGTCGGGCGGAAAACTACGCATCACACAAGCCGATGTGAAGCTTAATGGATGGGCCATAGAAAGCCGCCTATATGCCGAGGATCCCTATCGCAACTTCCTGCCATCCATTGGCAGGCTGACCCGCTATCGCCCTCCGGTTGAAGGTCACAGCAAAAATGGCTGTGTCATCCGCAACGATACGGGCGTCTTCGAGGGCGGCGAAATTTCAATGTATTATGACCCCATGATTGCAAAGCTCTGCACATGGGGACCAGATCGATTGAGCGCAATCGGCGCCATGGGCGAAGCGCTCGATGCGTTTGAAGTGGAAGGCATCGGCCACAATCTGCCGTTCCTTTCAGCGGTTATGGATCATCCGCGTTTTCGGGCAGGTAGGCTGACCACAGCCTTCATCGCGGAAGAATATCCTGACGGGTTTGCAGGCGTCACAGTGTCGGAAGAAGACGCGCACGTGCTTGCAGCCGTTGCAGCACAAATCAACATGGTTGTTGAGCAGCGTAACAGCCAAATTTCCGGCAGACTTTCAACACAAGTGCAGTCGGTGGCAACCGACTGGGTTGTTACATTCAGTGGCTTCAGCTTGGCCTTCCGGATCGCTGAAGGCGAAGGCGGCACGACAATCAACTTTGTCGATGGGCTAAGCCTGCCGGTCGCCAGCGACTGGCATCCGGGTAATCAGCTTGGATCATTCACAGTTGGCGGCAAGTCAGTTGCCGTAAAGGTTTTGCGTTCAGGAACCGGTTGGCGGTTGCGCTGGCGTGGCATGGATGTCGTTGCGCATGTGCGCTTACCGCGCGTGGCAGAACTGGCAAAACTCATGCCCGTCAAGCTGCCGCCCGATACGTCGAAGATGCTGCTTTGCCCGATGCCCGGCGTCATAACCTCTGTGCTCGTGAAGGATGGCGAGACGGTCGAGGCTGGCCAACCACTTGCCACGGTAGAAGCTATGAAAATGGAAAACGTGCTGCGCGCAGAACGCCGTGCTACCGTAAAACGCATCGCTGCGGAGGAAGGCGCAAGCCTTGCGGTCGATGAACTCATTATGGAATTTGAGTGACCCTTCGAGACAGCGCTTCGCGCCTCGTCAGGATGAGCTATCGAAGATGGCGTCTCGAAAGACTGGGGGAGAGAAAAGCGTATGGGATGGAGAATAAGCCAATGACGCAGAAGACCCGCACGGATTGGGAGGCATTGGCCGAAAAGGAACTGAAACGCCCCGCAGATAGCCTTGTCTGGCACACACCTGAAGGCATAAACGTCAAACCGCTCTACACCGAGGATGACCTCGATCAGGTCGGGCATCTCGGCACCCTACCCGGATTTGAGCCATTCTTACGCGGCCCACGCGCCACCATGTATGCGGGCCGTCCTTGGACCATCCGTCAATATGCGGGCTTCTCCACCGCTGAGGCTTCCAACACCTTTTATCGCAAGGCCCTTGCTGCCGGTCAGCAAGGCGTGTCGGTGGCCTTCGACCTCGCCACTCACCGCGGCTATGACAGTGATCATCCTCGCGTTGAGGGCGATGTCGGCAAGGCAGGCGTGGCGATAGACTCCGTCGAAGACATGAAAATCCTTTTCGACGGCATCCCGCTTGAGAAAATCTCAGTCTCCATGACTATGAATGGCGCGGTGATCCCGATCCTCGCCAATTTCATCGTGGCGGGCGAAGAACAAGGCGTGTCGCGTGATCTGCTTTCCGGCACCATTCAGAACGATATTCTGAAAGAATTTATGGTCCGCAACACCTATATTTATCCGCCTGAGCCATCTATGCGGATCATCGCCGATATCATCGCCTATACCGCGACCGAAATGCCGAAGTTCAATTCGATCTCCATCTCCGGCTATCACATGCAGGAAGCAGGCGCCACGTTAGTGCAGGAACTGGCTTTCACTCTTGCTGATGGCCGCGAATATGTACGCGCGGCACTCAACAAAGGTCTCAATGTTGATGAGTTTGCTGGGCGGTTGTCATTCTTCTTCGCCATCGGCATGAACTTCTTTATGGAAATCGCCAAGCTGCGTGCGGCCCGCCTGCTCTGGTCGCGGATCATGAAAGAATTTGACCCGAAGAAGCCCGGATCGCTAATGCTGCGCACGCATTGCCAGACATCCGGCGTATCGTTGCAGGAGCAAGACCCCTACAACAACATTGTCCGCACAGCTTTTGAGGCCATGTCCGCGGCACTCGGCGGCACCCAATCACTGCACACCAATTCATTCGATGAAGCCATTGCTTTGCCGACAGAATTCTCCGCCCGCATCGCGCGTAACACGCAGCTTATTTTGCAGAACGAAACCGGCGTCAGCAAGGTTGTCGATCCACTCGCTGGATCATACTACATCGAAAGCCTGACCAATGAACTCGCAGAAAAAGCATGGGCCCTGATTGAGGAAGTCGAAAGCTTAGGCGGCATGACCAAGGCTGTCGAAAGCGGTCTGCCTAAGCGTCTGATTGAGGAAGCCGCAACCAGACGACAGGCTGCGGTAGATAAAGGCGAAGAAGTCATCGTCGGCGTCAACAAGTTCCGTCTGGAACAGGAAGACCCAATCGATATTCTCGACATCGACAACACAGCAGTTCGCCAATCCCAGATCGTCCGCCTGAACCGGATCAAAGAAACACGCAACAGGGCAAGAGTTGAAGGAGCCTTGGCTGAACTGGAGAAGGTGGCGAAAACTGGCGAAGGAAATATTCTGGCAGCAGCGGTTGAAGCAGCGCGTGCCCGCACAACAGTCGGCGAAATTTCCGACGCCATGCGCAGCGCCTTTGGTGACCATACTGCGGTGCCTAAGGTCGTGAGAAAAGTCTACGGCGCAGCCTACGAGGACGAGCCGGAATATCTGACGCTCGTGGAACGTCTGGAAGAGTTCTCCAAGCATACGGGCGACAAGCCCCGTATTATGGTGGCCAAGCTTGGTCAGGATGGCCATGATCGAGGCGCGAAAGTCATCGCGTCAGCCTTCGGTGACATTGGCTTTGAAGTGCTTGCTGGTCCACTATTTCAAACGCCGGAAGAAGCAGCTGATATGGCCATCAAGGCCAAAGTTCATGTGTTGGGCGTTTCATCTTTGGCTGCTGGCCATAAGACGCTGCTGCCCCAGCTCGTAGATACACTTCGAAAAAAAGGTGCCGAAAATATCATCGTCGTTTGTGGCGGTGTCGTCCCGCGTCAGGATTATCAATACCTGTTCGACCACGGCGTATCGGCTGTATTCGGCCCCGGCTCTAATGTGCTCGATTGCGCACGCGCAGTGCTTGACCTCATGGAAGGCAAACGCCGAAATCAATGAACACAATCAGATAGATAAACGAGAAAAGAGACTCATTTTCTGAGCCTCTTGAGAAGCCGGACGAAGAGCCCGGCTTCATTACTAATATCCTATCAGTTCTTCGGGCCTGCAAACCCAGCAATCGTGGAGCTGGTAACCGATACTGGATCGCTTGCTGGAAATGTGTCTTCCAGCCCTTCATCCAACTGGCGCTCCAGCTCAGTTTTGTCGCCCGACCGACGCGCACTTGGAGTGGTCAACAAGCTTGCAGGTTCAATACCGCACTCAGTACAGGCGACACTTAAGGCCTCTCCGAGCTTGAGCGCTGCCTTGCGTATCACAGCATCCCGTGCGAGCTCGTTACCCGTATCATTCTCAACCTTGACCGTAATTCTCTCTTCGCTCTCGGTTACGAATTCGACCATGTAGGTCGCAAACCCGCCAAGCGAACTGACACGTGTTTCAACAATTTCCATAGCTTTACCTCCGCGTTTCACCTCCTGAAACAACGGTAATCCGCGCCGATAGTTCCCGAAAAGGAACCGGTCTCACGCTGGAGCGTTTTCAGACAAACTGTGGGAGGACATGATGTCTCAGTTTTTTACACAACTAAGCGAGAAGGCAGCTGAACTAGCCGGGCATTATGCTGCTTTTATTCTCGCGGCAGTGTTCATCCTGATTTGGGGTGTAAGTGGCCCCTTTTTTGACTTTTCTGATACGTGGCAGCTGGTTGTGAACACCTCAACGACGATTATTACGTTCCTGATGGTGTTTTTGATCCAGAATTCACAGGACCGCGAAGCAAGCGCGACACAAGCCAAGCTCGATGAAATTCTGAACCACCTCTGTATTCTTAAAAGTGAGACAATTGGCGCTGAGCATCTGCCACTGGATAAATTGAAAGCCATGGTCAAGCATCTGGAAACCGAAGGCCACTATCCCGGCGCTTCACGTGAACCCAAGCAGTCAAAGTGATTGAGCTGTAAGCACTCGCTCTTTCCCGCGCGAACGATCGACCTATATGCAAACTAGGAGAGAAAATCGGAAGGAGATTTGTATGGCCATAACTCGAAAAGAAGAAGCTCGTGCGTTGAACACTGAGGAAAAAGAGCTGGTAGAAAAATCACACCATCCGCTTCTTCAGGATGTTCCTGATTCAGAGCTTTCACAACTGGCCAAGCTGTTACGTGATCGCCGCAGCAAAGCACGTGATCAGGCCCACCAGCGCCGCCGCGAAATGCGCGGTAAGGCAGTTGCGCGTGGTGCTTCCGCATCCAAGGCCGATGACGGTTCGCATCTAAAAGTGTCGGTTCTGGCCATGGCGATGCGCCGTATCAACGCAGAAGTTGATCGCCGCCGCAGCATGTCGGCGAGCAATGACCTGATTGCGAATGCGCAGAAAGCGCTGGCAACGAAGAAAGCCAATGAAAAGAATGATAAGACTTTTAATACCCGTCATGCGCGACATGGTATGCGAAATATACCCAACGAGAAGGCCGATAGTCTCATCCGGCCAATGGAGCGTGGTCGCCTGAAAAAGGCCGCCAGTGTCGCTCAGGCAAAGCGCGACTCTCGACAGGAAGCTGCGAGTTAAATCTCAACGAAGCTTCTCCTGGAAGGAATACAGTCTTCCAGGAGAAAAATAAAAGCATTAAAAACAATATACTAAAGTCGTTTCTTATAAAATAGATTACAGCATTTCCAAGGCTGTTTCGCGCGTTGGTGGCGCGAAGGTTCGATCCAGCAAAGTCAGTTGCTCTTCGGTGAGCTTTATATCCGCCGCGTTGCGATTTTCACGAACATGGCCGAGCTTTGATG